>CAVGXP010000022.1:16466-19327 GCA_963633165.1 bacterium | reverse complement strand
CACCTGGGGAAGCGTCGACTACATCTATCCCACCGCCGAATAAACCATCAAGCGGTTTTAACGACGTTAAGTTGCCGCTAGCCTTTCTCCTTATCCAGCTTTTCGTCAACTCACATTTGCAAATAAGCAAGTAACCTCAGACACGCGGTTGCCTGAGGTTTTGCTTATATATTCACAAAAATCGAATTGCTCTGCTTCAAAAACTTCGCTAATTCCGATTATTTCCGTTGCCAATGAAGAAAAAGCCCCGATTGCTTCATGCAGCTCGGGGCCTTCCGTTGATTTTTTGGTGGCTGAGGGGGGATTCGAACCCTCGACATATCGGGTATGAGCCGATTGCTCTAACCAGCTGGGCTACTCAGCCATCTTGGTGGAACCTACCGGGATCGAACCGGCGACCTCATGCTTGCAAAGCACGCGCTCTCCCAGCTGAGCTAAGGTCCCGCTAGATTACCTGCCGTCGTTGACGGCTTTGCTATTATAGGAGGATGACCAATCGGTGGCAACGATTAATTTTACCAGTTTAGCGTCGCCTAATCAGCAGGACTTGAAGCCCCTTTTCTAAGCTCCATTTCACTGAAAGGAAACGATTTGCTTAGAGGACAATTCATCGGCGATGGCCAATATTCTGTTAAACAGCGTCTCGTCTAATTGGCAGCACATCATCTTCGAAAAAGAGTTCACGTATTCCTTTTTTTCGTTCTCGGGCATCGATGAGGGGTTCTTTTTGTACTTAGAGTAGATGGATGCGTTGTTTTCTTTGACTTGCATCATATATCCAATCGAGGCCAAGGAGGTTCCGACGTTGCCATGCCCTCTCCCAAGCATCCTGAATTTTTCGACGCCATTGCGCTCATAGCTTTGGCCAAACAAAGAAGCTTTCTCCACCACCATTTTGTCCTGGTCCCCCTGGACTAAAAAGCAATAGACGTCTTTAGCGTTTTCAATCGCCTCTTTGGCGGAGAGGAAGGCGTATTCAGGATCGCGCTCTTCCATGGCGCGCCTCAAAGCGGGCTCGGTGTATTTCACCCCAAAGTGAACGTAATATTTCGGCAGCTCTGTCATGACCAGGAATGGGTCAGCGAACCCCGACATCTCGAAAACCGCCAAAGGAGTTTGGTCGAAATGCAAGGAAGCGCAGACGCCATATGCGCCCCAGGAATGGCCGAAAAGGAACAAGGGTAAGCGAGATAAAGCCGAGGAATGGATAAAATCCAATGCGGCCTTAATGTCCAAGGCGCTTTGGCTCAAACCTTTGATTTCCAAGCCTTGGCTGCGCCCGGAGGCGGTGAGGTCAAGTGCTAGAACATCGTATCCATGGGTGAAGAAATAAGCGTGGTAAGCGCTGGAGAAATCCTCAGATAGGCCCGTCAGGCCATGGACGCAAAGGAAAAGACCTTTAGGGTTGGGTTGTTCATACAAATGACCCGTCAACAGATTCTTCCCCGAGGGGATCTTCACAAAACGCCTTCCCTTCAAAACGGGGAAATCCTCATAGGAAGCAAATTCGAGATACTCCCAACCTTTTTTGAAGGATTCAAGGGTCGACATACGCCTTTCGAAGATGATCTTCAAAGCGTTTTCCGCAGAAACGGGGCCCTTCTCATCGGTTAAAATATCAAGGACGTTCGATATCGTTTTGATGGTGCTTTTAATTTTGTAGGAATCCATAAAGCGATTTTATCATAGACATGGCCCTAAAAAGGTATAGTCTATCGGCCATGAAGCAAAAAAGCATTTTAACGATTCAGGATTATTCCTGCCTTGGGCGCTGCTCCCTCACCGTGGCCACGCCCACCATATCCGCCTCAGGCATCCAAGCCATCGGTTTGCCCACGGGACTGCTCTCTAACCACACCGCTTTCCCCTCATGGACCTATCTTGATTGCATGCCTTCTTTGATGGAGGCCCCCGAAAAATGGGGCGAGCTCACACCGAATATAGACGCCATCTACACCGGTTACCTCTCCACCGAGCAAGTCGATATGGCCCTCTCCCTCATCAAACGTCTAAAGCAAGAGGAGAGTATCCTTTTCGTTGATCCCGCCTTTGCTGATCAAGGCGCCTTATATCCCGGCTTCTCCTCTGCCCATATCGAAGCCATGAAGAAATTGCTTGAAAAAGCCGACATGGCTAAGCCTAACATTACCGAGGCCTGCTTTTTGACGGGGAGCGAATATAAACCCGGCATGAGTGAGCAAGAATGTGAAGCTCTGATTATTAAATTCGCCAAGCTCGGCCCAAAATCCATCGTTCTTTCAGGGCTAGAGAAAAACGGCCAAATCGGATGCATGATCTATCAAAACGGAAAGACAAGCGTCATTTATAAGCAAAAGGTCGCCGGGCACGCCCATGGGACGGGGGATCTTTTCTCTAGCGCGCTCATCTCCTCTTACTTGCTTGGCTTTGATTTAGCTAGGAGCGTGGAAATCGCCGAAGAATACGTCGGAACTGCCCTGTCCTTCAATCTAAACGACGGCGTGGACGGTGTGATCTATGGCCCGGAATTTGAAAAAGCGATTCCAAGTTTCATGAAGAACCTGGGGATCATTTAATTGCTGGATATACAAAAAAGAGGCTTTAGTAAACTCCCATAGGGATTCGTTGTAATTGGTAAAAATCAGTAAAAGAAAACCATACGCGATGAGTTTGATAACTCAAGGGTATCGTTTTTTGGTTGTTGTTTTTCATCGCAGGCAGAATGCGCTTCGCTCGTTTAAAAGGTGATTTTTTATTGCCGCTCTTGCATCGATACCGTCAATAAATTATGTGCACGAATGAGCCATCACCCCCACGCCTCTCGACGTCTTTTCGGAATTGTTCGACCCGTCAATCGATGAGAAGCCGGTGTTCACATGCCC
>CAVGXP010000022.1:0-16171 GCA_963633165.1 bacterium | reverse complement strand
TCCACCCCTTCCTTGGCCCCGATGAGGCAGAGCAAGCGGATGTCTTTGCAGCCGGCTTCCTTGATGTAATTGATGGCGGCCACGGCACTTCCTCCGGTGGCAAGGGCGGGATCGACGATGAGGACGGGTCCGTCAGCGACGTCTTTGGGGAGCTTGAAATAATAGGTCTGAGGCTGCAGGGTCTGCTCATCGCGGTAAAGCCCGATGTGGCCAACCCTAGCCTTCGGATAGAGGTTCCTAAGGCCATCGACCATGCCTAGGCCAGCCCTGAGGATGGGAACGATGGTGAAATTCTGGTCGAGAACGGGGGACATGAAGCTAGAGATCGGGGCATCGATCATGATGTCCTTGGTCTTGAGGTCTTTGAGGACCTCATAGCCCATGATGGTCGCGATTTCCCCGACGATTTCATGGAAATCCTTGGAAGAAGTCTTCTTCTCGCAGAGGACGGTGATCTTATGACGGATGAGAGGATGATCGAAGACGAACAGATTATCGTTTTGGTTGAGCATTTCCTTGCTAACCTCCTATTTCCAGTCAAGGATTTTACCCTTTGATAGAGGGAAAATCCAAAGCCATTTAAGGGCAAAAACGCCCTTATCGTAGATAAGAGAAATTCCAGTTTTGTAAAATATCTGAATACCGACAAAATTTAGTTGTTAGAAAAATATTTCGTGCCTACAATAGCCGGGACATAGGTCTTTAAGTTGATACGAGAGATCAACAAGATCGTGAGTAATGCTTTTCATTAGGATTAACCATGGCCTTGTTGCACGTAGCGACAAGGCCGTTTTATTAGGGAGGATGGATGAAATTCAAAGCAGAACTACTCACGGAAATTGAAATGCAGAGGTCCCTGAAGAGGATCTCACACCAAATCATTGAAAACTGCGATTTGGGCAATTGTGTGCTCGTCGGCATCAAGACCAGGGGCGTGCCTCTGGCCAAAACCATTCGAAGCAACGTCGAAGAATTCGCGGGCGTCAGCCTAGAGCTTGGAGAAATGGATATCTCGATGTATCGAGACGACCTCACCCAAGTCGGGGACAGCGCCATTCTGAATCAAACCGAGCTAAGCTTCCCCATCCAAGGGAAGGACATCATCTTGGTCGACGACGTCATCTTCACGGGCAGGACCGTCCGCGCGGCGATTGAAGGCATCTTCTCAAAAGGGAGGCCCAACCGCATCATGCTGGCTGTCCTAATTGACCGCGGGCATAGGGAATTGCCCATAAGGGGCGACTTCGTAGGAAAGAACGTCCCCACCTCCAAAAAAGAGCTCATCGCGGTTCATTTGGATGAAATTGACGGGAAGAACAATGTCGAGCTGTGGGATAAAGATTAAAAAAGGAGAGAAACCCATATGAAACTGACTTACGGTATCAGCGATAAGCCTCCGTTTAGGAAAACGCTTATCTTCGCCTTCCAGCAAATGATCGCCATCATGGCGGCCACCTTGCTCGTCCCTCTTATCATGAGCGGATACACCAACCCCGAAGGAAATACCTTGATCTTCGACTGCGCCGCCGCGCTTTGCGGGGCGGGCTGCGGGACGATCGTCTACATCCTCTTCACCAAAGGCAAAAGCCCTGTCTTCTTAGGCAGTTCCTTCACCTTCCTCGGGGCCTATGCCGCGACCATCGGCGCCGGATATGGCTATTGGGGCGTCATCATCGGGATCGCGATGGCGGGATTGGTCTACGTCATCATGGCCATCATCATCAAATTCGTCGGTTCTGCTTGGGTCAACAAGCTTCTCCCCCCGGTGATCATCGGGCCTATCGTCGCCTTGATCGGGTTGTCGCTATCTGGCACCGCCACTTCTTGGGCCATGTATAACGGAGGAAGCGAATACAACCTCCTGTCCATCCTTTGCGCCCTCGTCACCTTCCTCGTCATCGTCCTTGCCTCGGTCAAAGGCAATAAGACCATCAAGCTCATCCCCTTCATCATCGGGATCGGCGCCGGCTATTTGCTCGCGTTGGTCTTCACCCTCATCGGAATGGCCACCAACACGGATTACTTGAAGGTCCTTAGCTTCGATTCCTTCTCCGCTCTTGCCCCCTTCGGCATCAAGAGTTTCCTTGATTATCCGAAATTCACCTTCCTCATGGCCATCCAGCATCCGGAAGCCTCCCATATCGATTGGGCCGCTATCGGAGCATTGGCCATCACCTTCGTCCCCATCGCCGTCGTCGAACTTGCTCAGCACGTCGCCGATCACAAAAACCTATCTTCCATCATCGAAAAAGACCTCATCACCGATCCTGGCTTAGACAAAACCTTGCTTGGCGATGGCGTTGGCTCTATGGTCGGCGGATTCATCGGCGGTGCCGCCAACACCACCTATGGCGAATCCATCGGCTGCGTCGCCATCACCGGCAACGCTTCCATCGTCTCCATCTTCACCGCCGCCGTCGGCTGCATCCTCCTCTCCTTCGTCTCTCCCTTCGTCGCCCTCATCAATTCCATCCCCAAGTGCGTCATGGGCGGTGCCTGCATCGCTTTGTATGGCTTCATCGCCGTCTCCGGCTTGCAGATGCTTAAGAAAGTCGACCTTGGCGATAACCGCAACCTCTTCGTGGTCGCCGCCATCTTCGTCATCGGCATTGGCGGATTGGTTCTCAACTTCGGTCAAATCTCCGTCACTTCCTTGGCGGTGGCAATGATCGTTGGCATCCTCACCAACCTCATCACCCACGCCAAATCCAAAAACGATTCGTCCACCGATGGCCTCTCTGCCTCCGCAGAAAGTGCCAAAGACAACGTCGTCGACGGCGAAACGACCATCTCCGAAGACAAATAAGCGATTCATCAAAAGCATAAACGGCTGGCTGAGAAGCTGGCCGTTTTTTTCACCCGTTTTAACTAATCCAACTCCCCTCAGAACTTCGTCTGCCTTAGCCCCCAATCAAAACCGAGGCGAGAAGCGGAAACGCATCCGCTTAGATACATTGCATTCAGTAATTTCGATGCACATTCAACTGTATATAGAGGGTTTAGACATAACATGAAAATGTCGCGGCAACGCCGCAAACTAAAACTTGTCTTATCTTTCCTAAAATAAACGACACGTTTGCTTTCGTCTTAATCTTGAGGGGGATGAGCCACAAAAGGATTTAAAGCCCTTTTCAGCATTAAAAAACGGACCTTATTAGGTCCGTGTGGGTTTAGGAGGGATCACTCGCTGCGGAGCGCGTTTACGGGGTCTTTCCTGGCCGCCGACATCGCGGGGACAATGCCGCTGATGGAGGTGAGGACGACGGAAATGACAATCATCAGCAACGCTAGATGCCATGGCAAACTCGCGATTGTATAGATGCCGCTTATCGCCCCGACAATCACGTTGACGATCAAGGAGAGCAAATAGGTGATGGCGATGCCGACGACTCCGGAAGATAGCCCGACCATCGTCGTCTCTGCCATGAAGAGGTTGGCGACATCCCTTTTCCTGCCGCCTAAGGAGCGGATGACGCCGATTTCCTTGATGCGCTCGATGACGGAGACGTAGGTTATGATGGCGATCATGACAGTCGAAACGACCAACGAGAGGGCGGTGAAGGCCACCAAGGCGGAGGTTACGATGCTGAGAATGGTGTTGATCATCGAGATGATGACTTGAAGGGTGTCCGTGTATTTGATCGGCGCGTCCTTCCTCTCTTCGTAGCTAAGATAATAGGAACGCCCGCTGGAAGAGATGGCTTTGACGTCCCCTTCCGCGTTCCATTTGTCCAAATAATCGGTGACGAGGTATTTGGAATCGAAGTTGATGGGGTAGATGCTGATGGAAGAGGGAAGCTCGGAACCTCCTGAAGCGGATAAGGAATAAGAAGCCGAACGAAGCGAGGTGTTGCTTTGCCCCATGCTGCTAGCGATCGCGTTCATCAAAGTCGTCATGGCCGAAGAAGAACCGAGGATTCCATAATCGGTGATGGCTTTATCGTAATCGTGCCATTTCAGGTAATAGGAGAAATCGTAATAGATGCCTGAGCCAGTCATCTCCCCGGTCGTGGGGTCTTTGGAAATGGAGGTCGTGATGGAATCCACGCCCGATAAGGAGGTATAGGCGTTGAGCAGGCGGGACAGATAACTCGTTTTGTTATCTTGACGATATTTCTCCGTGAACGCGGTCGTGTAATAAAGGCCAGAGGAAAGGCAGCCATACTGCACGCCGTCTTTGGGGGAGAGAATGCCGACGATCTTCATTTTCATGCCCTTTTTGGCCTCTTCGTCCCCGAATTGAGATTGGTAAGAGAAGGGACGGGTCATGTCTTCTTTAGAAGGCGTCGCGCCATCGTCGAGATAGCCTTTGATGCCTTCATTTGGCGAGAAGACGGAATCATTAGGGAAATAATAGAAATCCTTGGCCTGAACCTCCTCTAAGGTAAACGTGTCCTTGAACTTGGAGGAGTCGTAATCGTAAGAATAGTTCTCATCCGCTTCCTTGGAGAACTTATCGATCGCGGTCAAAAACTGGTCTTGGGAATAATAGCCAAGCTCGGTCAAAACGAAATCGGTGACCGCGTCGTGCCCATTTAGAACAAGCATCAATTCGTCCTCTTCCGTGGCAAAACGGCTCTCCCCGACCAAATCATATTGGGAAAGGACATAGTCTTGGGCGTTGATCCCCTGGGCCAAGGGGGAGCCGACGGTAGATACCAAATCCGCGTAGCTCGAATATTCGGTTTGCCTGACGATGGAGGTCGCGAATTGCTCCATGAAGGAGACGGAGCGGATCTGCTTCTCTTCTTTATAGCCACCCCCATCGGCGACATCGATGGTGACATCGGTGTAGATGTTGTTTTGGGGGGCGATGCCATAGGAATAAGAGACCGCGTTAGCGTATTCTTCAGGCATAGCCGCGATGAAATCGACGTAAGCCTGGGTGATGGAATTCGAGACCATCGAGGAGGAGGTCGATTTGGAGGTGGAAATAAGTTCCTTGATGATGAAATCGACGTCGATTTTCCCGTCTTTCAAGCTCGAGGCCACCGTCGCAGCCTGCGAGGATGAAGACATCGAGGACATCAGCGAGGTGATGTCTAAAGTCGAGGAGGAAATCGTCACCGGGTAGCCGGAAAGCATATCGTCTTGGACTGAGGCGAGGTAGCCTTGGACCCCGCTTGAGATGGCTAAAACCAAAGAGACCCCGACGATGCCGATGCTCCCGGCGAAAGAGACCATCGCGGTGCGTTTGCCTTTGGAGAGGAGGTTCTGGAAAGAGAGGTTAAAAGCCTGCAGCCACGAAAGCTTTGCTTTTTTCCCAGGCAGCGATTTGACCGCTGACCCGCTTTCTTCCTCCAGGCAAGGATTTGTGTCTTCGACAATGGCCCCGTCCCTAAGCGAGACGATGCGCGAAGAATAGGCTTTCGCCAGTTCGGGGTTATGCGTGACCATGACGACGAGGCGGTCTTTGGCCACCTCTTTAAGCAAATCCATGATCTGAATGGAGGTTTTCGTGTCCAATGCCCCCGTGGGCTCATCAGCAAGAAGGATCGATGGGTCGTTGACAAGGGCCCTGGCGATAGCGACCCTTTGACATTGGCCGCCCGAAAGCTGGTTGGGCTTTTTCTTCAGCATCTCCCCTAAGCCCACTTTCTCCAAAGCTTGCTTGGCCCTAGCCACTCGTTCTTCTTTCTTTACCCCTGAGATCGTCAGCGCAAGCTCGACGTTTTGAAGGATCGTCTGATGAGGGATGAGGTTGTAGGATTGGAAAATGAAGCCGACTTTGTGGTTTCTGTAGTTGTCCCAATCCCTGTCGGAGAAATTCTTCGTGGAGATGCCGTCGATGCTGAGGTCGCCGGAAGTATAATGGTCTAATCCCCCAATGATGTTTAAAAGGGTTGTTTTCCCCGATCCGCTGGGGCCGAGGATAGAGACGAATTCGGAATCGCGGAAAGAAAGACTGATGCCCGTCAATGCGCGGAAGCTCTTCCCTGCGACCTGATAATCCTTGACAACGTTTTCTAGCTTAAGCATACCCCTCCTCCTTTTGCCGAATGAATAATACCGAAATCTGATTTTTTTCCTAGAGGAAAAAAGCCTAAGGGAAAACAAAAAATCGCAAACGCCAACGAAAGCGGTTCCCCAGTCTTGTAGAAACGGGTTTATCCAAACGTTTTTTCTTCTATCTTCGGAAGCTAAATTTAGATATTGCCGTAATTTTTCGCCTATTGGTTCTTTTTACGTATCGCCCCATAGTGTAAGATGGTTTTCCATGAAAAGAGAGTTCAAAAAGGAAGCCACGGCCCTTGAGGTTTTCCTTTTGTCTTTTCTAACCGTTTTCATCACCAGCTTCGCTTTGATCAAAAGCGATGGCAACATGAACAGCAAGCAAGGCCTGCCGGATTTGATTAGCTGCAACATCGATTTCACCGGGTACGAATTCGGTGAAAGCTACCTTAAGCAGCATATGAAGGGCGAATATGAGTTCTTCTACAACAGGTGGATCGTCGAAGAAGGCTACACGGGTGAGCCCGATTGCAAAGTCAACGTGCCCCATCATTACAAAGACACGACCCTAAACGGGCAAAGGCTCAGCAACGAGGGCTACGCTTCTTATAGGGTTTATGTCAAAGGGCTTCCGATAGGGACCAAAATCTGGTTCATCAACAACAATTTCGTCGGAGGGTTTTACGCCTACATCAACTCCGAGCTCGTCGTCAAATACGGCAGTAGAGCCAAAACGGGCACATGCCTAAGCAATGGCGGGGACGATATGACGCTAGAATACATCGTCAAAGACGCCAATCCCCTGACGGTCGTATTCGAAGTCTCCTCTAGCTTCCAAGGCGGCCTCACCTCACCCGCTAGACTTGTCATTAACACCTTGGGCAGGAACCCGACGAGCCAATATTTCACCAACAACATCGGCTTCGTCGGACTGGGGTTGATGTTCGCCTTATTCGTCTTTTCCTTTTTCTTCGGACCAAGCGGAGAAAAAAGGGATTTCTCCTTTCCTTTGCTCGCGGGAACCATCGCGACTATCAATTTCTTCTCCATCGACGTCTACTGGAGGGTTCTCTCCGTTTTCAGATGGAACACCTACAACCCCATCATTTTCATTGATTTGCTGCTCTCCACCCTTCTCCCTTTCGTTCTGCATTACCACCTCTATAAAAACGGCAAAATAAACAAGACATGGGTTTATCCTTTGTGCTTTGGAATCATCTCGACCATCGCAATCATCCTCTATTTCTCCTTGATGGGGACCTTTTTCCAAGTCATCGCCTGCATGGCGAGTTTGCTCAGTCTGGCTTTGTTGCTCATCCCCTTAACGAAAGGGTTATTCGAAGGCCACAAAACCAATATCGCTTTCATTTTGCTAATCTTCTGTTTCCTCACCTATTTCTCAATCTCCTTCTTCGATCTTGAGAACATCATGATCGCTGGAACCGAGCAAAGCATTTCTTACGTGATGATGCCCTCGATTCTGATTCTCATCGTCCTTTATTGCCTAGCGACCATCGTAAAAACTAGACGCTACATCAAAGCTTTGGAGAAAGAGCAAAAAGCCCTGCAGATGAAAGCCGATGCCCTCACCGAGCAAATCAAGCCCCACTACGTCTTCAATTGCCTCTCTTCCATCCAGGGGGCCTATCAAGAAGACACCCAAAAAGGGGAGAAGATGCTCACGATGTTCTCAAAGCATCTAAGGGCAAACATCGAATCCTCCGTTTCTTCTCTTATCCCCTTCAATGAAGAAATACAGCGGATCCTTAATTACGTCGATTTGGAAAACATGAGGAAGGAAGGGAAAATCGAATTGCTCCTAAATCTAGAAGCCACCGATTTCTCCTTGCCCCCACTAAGCCTGCAGCCCTTCGTGGAGAACGCGATAAAACACGGCAAGATCGAAGAGATGGAAGAGGGGTACGTTTCTATATCCAGCCTGGAAGAAGATGATGGGTATTTGATCCTTATAGAGGATAACGGCGTCGGATTCGAGCAATCGTCAGTCAAAGACGCCTCCGTGGGCATCAAAAACACAAAAGAAAGGCTAGAGATCCTCTGCAAAGGGCAAGTGAGCCTTTCTTCGAAAAAGGGCGAAGGGACGATTGTAAGGATCAAAATCCCAAAGGAGATGAAGTGACATGAATGCGATTGTGCTCGATGACGAAAAAGAATCCCTGATGATGTTTGCCGCCCACGCGATCGACATGCCTGACCTAAGCCTCAACATTTTCAAAAGCAAATACGAAGAAGCCCTCCGTTACGCCTATGACCACAAAGTCGACGCGGCTTTCCTAGACATCGTGATGCCTGGGTATAATGGCGTGGAGTTTGCCAAAGAGCTCATCAAGACCTCCCCTGCCATCAAAATCGTTTTCATCACCGGCTACGCCCAAGATGAAGAAGCGATAAAACAAGAGCTAGGCAAGAATTTCTTCGCCTTCTGCTACAAGCCCTACGAAGAAGCCACGATCAACGAGATCATCGCCAGGATGAAAAGCGAAACAACCCCCGATGTCCGCTTTCAAGCCTTCCCGCGATTCGACATGTACGTCAATGGCGTATTGGTCGATTTCGAAAGGGCGAAAGCCAAAGAACTCCTCGCCTTGCTGGTGGACCATCATGGCGGAGCGGTGTCCATCGAAGAGGCCTCGACCAAGCTTTGGGTGGATAAGGACTACGGTTTGGCAGCAAGGCTATACCGGGACGCCGTAAGCAGGTTAAAAATGAAATTAGCCGAATACGGGGTGCCTAATTTAGTCAATTTCGCTAGAGGCAGAGCCTCTCTCAACTGCATCGGCACCAGGTGCGATTATTGGGATTACCTCAACGGGAATTCCGCTTTGTTCCACGGGGAATATATGCGTCCCTATGAATGGGCCGCCGAAACAGAAAACGCCATGATGGAATGACCATCTGGCGTTTTTAGCGTGGTTTAGATGACTTTGACGCCTTCAGGCAATTCAAAGGAGGTCGTAACCTCGCCGTTTCTAGCGACGTGTTTGACCTTGATGAGGCCAAAGGAGGTAGGAATGGCCCCTTCTAGCGAGGTGAGACCGCATAGATGAGGCTGTATTTTGATGGTCTTATAACCATTTTCAACAGGAATCACCCCAAGGAGATAACGGTAGAAGAAATCCACGAAGCCCGTCGACCAGCCATGGCATAGGCTATGGCGGAGGCCGGTGTAGCAGAACTTGCCGTAATCAGCGTGAATATTCTTCCGGCCTTCTACAAGGAATTCATCGATCCTTGAGGGGTTATCTTTTAGCCAATCCAAATCGAAATCTTCCCAGAACGTCGTGGCCCCCATATCAAGCATGGCCCCGTAATATTCCTTGATGCAATCAAATGCAAACTGCCCTTCGCCGATTTTGCTCAAAGCCTCGATGATGGCAAAGCTTAGGAAGGTCGTCCACCCCCTCGCTCCGTTTTCCTTGAGTGCGGCTTTGGCGGCTTCTTGGTCTCCTTGTTCAGAGAGAATGCTAAAGGCGTTGATCTGCTTGAAAGACGAGGGTTTGTAATCAAAAGATTTAAGTTTTGCGACGATTTCATCGGCTTTTGCGCTGTCTTTGCCAAAAGAAGAAAGCAATTTTGACGTCTCCTTCATCGCATAGGAGAGGAAATACCGCCAACCAGACTCACTATCTGGCGTGCCGTTGGTGGGCCAATCCAAGAAATAAGCGTTGGGCGGATAGGTAGATAAAGGAGATTTGGAATAATCGATTTCGCCTTTGTCCATAACGATGGGCGAGAAGTACCCCACAATCTCCTCGACTTCGGGGATAAGGGTTTCGACGAATTCTCTATTCCCCGTGAATTCGAGATACTTAGCTAGGCAAAGAATCCACCACGCCGAATACGCGGGGATGCCGTCCGCCCACATCCCTTTGAAATCTTTTATTGATTCAAGGACGGTCCTGAATTGAGGGATGTCTCCATAAAGATAGAAGGCGGAGAGGAATTCGGGATAGCTATCGCCTAGCCAAACCAAACGGTCGCGTTTGATGCCATCCCAGATCGCGTTTTCCCTTACGCAAAGGGAAATCGTTTTTTCCGCGGTTTGGTAGATCTTATTCAATCTTTCATCCGAGGAATGGAAATAGCCTTTTTTGGTGAGTCCATTCGGCGTCTTCTCAGCAAAGACTTGAAGCAATTTGGTTTCATTACCCTCGACAAGATCAATCCTAGCGAAGCGGAAGCCGCTCTCGGTTGTCGAAAAATCGCTTAAAATCAAAAGGGAGTAGACGCCATCGCGGAGGGAATGATTGTTGCAAGCGTTATGTTCGCCGATTTCCGAGCAGACTTCCGCAAGAGATTCCCCGGTTCTGATTCTGACACTGATCTTGGCATTTTCATCATACATGCCGGTCACAAGGTGAATCCGGCCAACGAGCTCTTCGCCGAAATCGAAAATGATGTATCCTCCCTTTTTCAAGACCGCGCTTTCCGCGACAAAAGGATGCTTTAAGTAATTTGAGTTCGTCTCCAAAGCGGAGAGGTTTTCGACATTGCCGGAATCAAGAATTCGAGTAAAGTTAATCTTTTCCATAAGGGCTCCGATTTATGAAAGCATTATCACACAACAAGGAAAAGAAAATTTAAATCAAAGCCCATATTGAGCGATTTCGCCTTTTTGCCAAAATATCAAGCAAAAGAAAAAGCCCCTTTGCAGGGGCTATAGGCTCTAGGCGTCAGAACAATTTGGAGTCTTTGAGCAAGGTCTCGACGTCGGTGCCTTTGACTTTCTTTAAGACTTTCTTAAGCAGGAAACGCTCTTTCGCAGACAGAGGCAAGTCTTTGACTTGCTTCCTATCGATGGAGTAATAGGCGGCGCGGAGAAGTTCTCGCACATCATATCTAGAGCCCCAAACCTCAGGCACTCCCCTATCGACGTCGAGGAGGGTGTAGACCGACTCCATGCCGGTGCGCATGGAATATTCAGTGGTGAAGATGGTGTCGGCGGGGATTTCGGCGAATTGTCCGAGGAAGGCGAAATTCTTGCTGCCAGTAGGCACGACCAAGGGCCTGTCCGTGCCAGAACGAGGCTGGAAGAAAGCGTCGATGTAAGGCATGAAGGCGGTCGTCGTATTGGCGTGGTTTCTCGCGTAATCTTCGATCTTTTCGGTGGGGACGCCGATATGGAACATCCACTCCATGGCGATTTCGACGCCGGTGCATTCCCTCATGGGCTTCTTGATGTAGTTGCCAGGGCGATTGGTGTAGAGAGAATAGAACCAAATGAGGGTCCTGTCCTTGGGCTGATCTTCGAATTGCCCCTGACGGTTGATGGTCCACGAGCACCTCCAATAGTCCCAAGAATCCTTGACCGTGACGATGCCTCCGGTGCAGACCTTGCCCGAACGAGGATCGCGTTCAGTGATTTTCATGATGTAAGGAAGCAGCGTCTCATCGACATCGATGGTCGCACTCATCCAGTTGGTTTCCTCGATGTTCCCGCAGAAGACGTCAGGATTGCCTAGGCTATTGTCATCAACCTGCTTGGCCATGGCCTTCCACAAATCCCAGGACGGTCCCCTGCCCTCGAGCAAAGAAGACAAATCGGGCGCCTCATTTTGATGCCCATAGCAAGTCGAATCGACGCAAGAGCCATTGGTGACGAAGACCAAATCCTTCTTGTCTAAGGAAACGTGAGTTGGCTCGCCATCGATTACGACATCGATTCCGGTGGCGTATTTCTCCTTGTTTTGGGTAAGGATATCAACGTTGGTGACGGTGGCGTGAGGAACGAACTTCGCCCCTCTGCTTTCAACATAATGGAGCAAAGGGAGGATCATCGATTCGTATTGGTTGTAACGGGTGAAACGCAAAGCGGTGAAATCGGGGAGGCCGTCGATGTGATGGACGAAACGGAGGAGGTAACGTTTCATCTCCAAAGCGCTGCTCCACTCTTCGAAGGCGAACATCGTCTGCCAATAGAGCCAGAAATTCGATTTGTAGAAATGGGAATCGAAGCAATCGCTGATCTTCTTGTATTCAAGATCCTTCTCCGGGGTTATGAAGAGCTTGAGCAATTGGTTCTGGGCTTCTTTGTCGAGAGTGAAATCATGCCCTGTGGGGAGCTTCTTGCCGCAAGAGGAGGTCGCGCGGCACAAGGAATAGTTGGGGTCCTCTTTGTTGAGCCAATAATACTCGTCAAGAACCGAGACATCGGGATCGGAGGCGCTAGGAACGTCGCGGTAGACGTCCCACATGACCTCGAAATGGTTGTCCATTTCCCTTCCTCCGCGCATGAAATACCCATATTTGGGATCGTGGTAGCCGTCGCAGGCCCCGCCGCTGATGGGATCGGCTTCGTAGATGGTGATGTTCTCTCCTTTGACCCCGCCATCGCGGATCAAATAGAAAGCCGCGGTCAGACCGCCTAATCCAGATCCGACGATATAGGCTTTCCTATCCTCGTTCTCTTTTTTCTTTTTCGGATGGGCGAAGGCTTCGTAGTTTCCAGCAGAATAATACATGTTCTTTTTTCCTTTCTTGTTCTCTACGCCAATAGATTAGAAAAAAGGGAAAGAGGAAAAATTAATTAAATTGGGATATATGTCCGCTTTTTTGACATATTCCTAGCTTTGACTAGTATTTACTTCCCGCCCGAGTAAGCAATCAAAGCATTAGGGACGGTGCCTTTGACAAGCGGGGAAAGGTGATCAATGATGTCTCTAGGGTCTTCCTTCATATCCCCGGCGACCCAGCCAAGCATCACATCCACAAAAGCGATCGTGTAGAACCTTTCGACGAAAGTTTTATCTTCCTCGGAAACGTCATCGAGTTTAAGAGAAGAGGCGACTTGCTCAACGACGTTCTTTAGCAAAGGGAAGGTCAAACAGCATAGATAACGCTGCAAAACATCGCCGGAAACGCTGTGATAGATGTTCATAATGAACTCTTTTTCCTTCAAAGCGAGCAAAAATATCTTATAGAACCCCTCTTGCCAGGAAGAATAGGTCTTGTAGTTCTGCAAAACGTTTTCAGCTTCACTGGTGCAAATCCACTCCACCAAAGCCGGCAGGTCTTTGAAATGGTAATAGAAGGTTTGCCTTCTTATTCCGCACCCAAAACAAATGTCCCCTATCGTGACTTTTGAGAAGGGCTTCGTTTTAAGGGTTTCCTTTAAGGATTGGGCTAATGCTTTTTTGGTTAATTCTGACATGTGTCCTATTTTAGCAAGCATTGTTTTGTTTTTGAACACTGAAAAATAAGGTCTGGTTACAGCGAATTCTTCGTTTGTTATTTCAAAGGAATCGGGGACGCTATAACATTCTCTCGTTATGTTGAACATCGTCCTTGTCGAACCCGAAATCCCACAAAACACGGGGAACATCGCCCGCACCTGCGCGTGCACCAACAGCAGGCTCCATTTGGTGAAGCCGCTAGGTTTTGACGTAAGCGAGAAATCCATCCGCCGCGCGGGCTTAGACTACTGGGATAAGGTCGAAATCGTCTATTACGAAAATCTCCAAGAGTTTTTTAAGAAGAACAAAGGCGGCAAATTCTATTACTCCACCACCAAAGCCAAGAAGAGCTATACCGAAGTGCCCTATCCGGATGAATGCTTCATCCTCTTTGGAAGAGAGTCTAGAGGCCTTCCCGAAGATCTCATCTATGGCGATTACGATAACGCGATAAGAATACCGATGTATGGTTCATTACGTTCTTTGAACCTCTCCAATTCCGTTGCCATTATTCTTTATGAAGCCTTAAGGCAGAACGATTATTTTGGGCAACGTTAACGACGTTTTCTCAAATCCGGTTTTACTCCTTCATGTTGATTTCGATTTACTAAATGTTTCTTTTAACGCTTTAAGATTCAAAGCAAATCCCCCGTTTGCCGTTTAATCTAAATGATACGATAATTAAGGATATGAACGCGTATATAGAAAAGTGGATAGAGATCATCGATGGGATGAGCACCACCAACACCTATAAACCCGCCTTCGGAAGAGCCATCGTAGAAAACGTCATTTTAGGGGAATACAGTCTCTCTAACGGCATCATCAGCATCGACTTCAAGGACATCGCCAAATGTATGATCCAGTATTACTGGAATCAGGCCTTCTACTTCAATTTGAAACAGCAGCCCGGCGATAAAGTGCCTTTGATTTATCAAAATGTGATAACGCTTATCGATGAATACAAGCGTTTGGAAAACACCAATATCCCTTGCTGGTCCGATAAAGGACTGCGTTGCATAAAAGAAAGGAACAACGCCCTTTATTCGCGTATCCTAAATAATTGTGCTTCTATTTTGACCCATGACGTCTCGCATCGGTTTCTTGGAGTCAACGGAAGAACCCTCGACGTCTATCGATATGATTTGCGTTTAAAGCTGCTCTTTTTCACGCCAGAGCAGATTCAGGATATCAAAGACTATGAAAAGGTTCTCATAAAGCTTCTCAACTACAAATGGTCTTTGTTGCTAGAAAAATACAATTGCGCCCCGGAGTTGCTCAATAAAATAAATGACGCCGCAAATTCAAGCATCCGGAGGAACTCCCTAACAAAATACAAAAACTTCCTACTGAAAAACGAATTTCACGGTTTGGATGCCATGGACTTCTATTCGAATAAAGCGCTAAGCAACAGCGATATCTCCGTGGACCACGTCATCCCTTGGTCGTTTATGTATAGGGATGATATTTGGAACCTCGTTTTGACGGATAGAATCACCAATTCCGCGAAAGGCAATATAGCCATTAACGAACATCTGATCGATAAACTTCAAAACAGGAACAAGAGGCTTTGTGACAGTCTTGAAGAAGGAAAGGAGAAAGAGGAACTGAAATACGCCATTATGGAAAACCTACCTAAGCGTTTCTATCTTCTGTTCACCGCATAATGAAATACTACGAAGAGCACGCAAAAGAATACATAGCCTCAACCATTAATACAGACATGGGCAAGGTTTACGCGATGGCGGAGAAATATATTCCCGACAACGGAAGCGTTTTAGATGTCGGTTTCGGATCGGGAAGAGATATGTTTTTCTTCCAAAACAAAGGATACCGGGTATTCGGAATCGATAATTGTGAAGCCTTCGTTAAACACGCAAAAGAAATGGGCCTTGAGGCAGAACTCGCCGATCTCCTCTGCTATGACACGAAGAGGAAATACGACCTTATTTGGTGCTGCGCGTCCTTGTTGCATCTAAAAAAGAAGGACGTTTTCCCCGCAATAACGAAATATCTATCCTTTTTAAACGATAATGGCGTTTTGTTTTTGTCGATGAAGTTTGCAAACAAAGAAGACGGGGTGGATGAGGAAGGAAGATATTTCTCCTATTTCAACGAGAAAGACCTAAACGCGCTCAAACGTTATACCAAGGAAATCTCATTCAATAACGACAAGACCAGGGAAGGCCTTGTTTGGGTTAATCTAATTCTTGAAAACAAAAAGAAGTAAGGCGTTGTTTTAGAATTAGTCTATTTCGTCCATTGAGTTTGAATGTTTTGCCGCGGCCTTCCGCTTTTGTTTGCGAGTCCGCCCTCCCCTTTGATTGTTTGAGGGCCACGCCGCCACAGCTCGATGAAGATGATAAGTGTTTGAAACACTGCCCCACGGCCAAACAATGAGTGCGGCAAAACACGAAAAACTTGTATTTGACCAATTTATTAGAGAAATAACCCTCTTTCGTGTTTTTTGGTCGAAGACATCATAAGGCGAGGCACCTTTTCTTTCCGCTCCGGCGCGAACCCCCTCAAGGGTTTTGGGGCGGAAATGTGGCTAACGATTTTGTTTCACATCATTTGAAATAGAACATAATCATTTAAATTCTTTCTCTTATTACTTTATTGTTTCTCGTAATTTATATATGTTTTTGCGAGAATCGTAGATAATCTAGACTCGTTGTAACTTTAATATTTACATTTAAATTAGAATCTTTGAATAAGATAATTATCTAAAAAGATACCGTGCTCAGTTCCGTATAAAGGAAATCGAATAACAAAAGTAAACAAAGAAAAAAGACTCCCAAGCCGTAAAGCATAAGAGCCTTCAGAATCAATATTTATTAGAAGAGTTCAACCTTATCAAGCATGAAATCCTCTAGGGTGACGTTGTAAATACCTGATTCATCATAGAAGCTACCTGGAATGTCGTTCCTCACAATGATCTTTTTGAAGAAGTCATGGGTCAATTTCAAGGAATCCAATTCCGAGTTCTCTTTCTTCTCTTCATCCATTCTCAAAGCTGACTGAATATA
>CAVGXP010000021.1:0-68276 GCA_963633165.1 bacterium | reverse complement strand
TTTTGGGCTTCAAGGCAAGGAGCGCTTTTAGAAACCTCTCGTCCGCGCCTTTACGGGGAGGATCCATGAATAAGACATCCACGGGTTCCTTATTTCTTGCCATGCGTGTCATGAATGCGCTGGCGTCATCACAATACATAGAGAAATTGGTGACCCCATTCCTCTTCGCGTTGCCGATTCCATCTTTGACCGCGGCGGGAACAAGCTCGACGGAGAGCACCTGCTTGCAATGCTTCGCGGCGATCAAGCCGATGGTCCCGATGCCGGAATAGGCATCGAAGACAACGTCGTCTTTGCTTAACGAGGCAAACTCAACAGCTTTGGAATATAGCTTCTCCGTGATTACGGGGTTGGTCTGATAGAAGGATTTGGCGGATATGCGGAAGGAAAGCCCGCACAAGGAATCCTCGATGAACCCTTTGCCGAAAAGCACGCGCTCCTTCTCCCCGAGAATTACATTCGTATCCCTGGAATTGATGTTTTGAACGACGGTCGTGATCTCGGGGCATTCTTTGGTCAAAGCGGAAACGAAATTGCCCCGCCCCGGGAAAGAATCCGCGGTCGTCACCAAAACGACCATGATTTGCTTTTGGTAATAAGACGTCTTGATCAAAACATGACGTAGCACCCCGCGTCTAAGATCCTCTTGGTAAGGATCGACACGCATGGATTTGCAAAGCTTCTTGATGGTTTTGAGAATATGGACGGAGCGTTTGTCCTCGATGAAGCATTCGTCAACGGGGACGAGGACGTGGGTGTTTTGTTTATAGAAGCCACAATAGACGTTGCCTTTCTTGTCTTTGGTGAAAGGCATTTGGATTTTGTTTCGGTAATAATAAGGCTCATCCATCCCGATGCAGGGCTCCACTTCCACATCCATATGGCCGATGCGCTTGAACTGCTCTTTGACCTTGTTTGATTTATAACGGAGCTGAGCCTCGTAGGAGAGCTGCTGGAAGCAGCACCCTCCGCAGGAATGGCAGATTTTGCATTTAGGAGAAATGCGTTCAGGAGAGACTTTGTCCAAGGATTTGACCTCGCCAAACATTGCGCCGGCCCTTTGGTAGAGGATCTCGACCTCCCCTTCTTCCCCAGGGAACATGCCATCGACGAAAACGACTTGTTTTCCCGATTTGAAAACGCCCTTTCCTTCAAAGGAAAGATCGACACACGTCCCTTTTAGCCTATTTGGGAAAGAGACTCCCATCAGGCAGCCGCCTTCTCTTTCGGAGCCGCCATCATGGCGGCGATAGCCTCGATTTCCTTCTCCACGTCAAGGCGAGGGAACAACTGTTCCCCTTTGACGACTTTCTTGCCAGAGAGGAACCCGGGCTTATCGATATTCTCATAGGCCCTATCAGAAGCCTCACATCCTAACGCGTCGAAAATCGCATCCGATTTATGGACGAGGACAGGCTTAAGCATCATGCCCGCACTGAAGAGAACGTGGGCCAAGTGGGCCATCGTCGATTCAAGCTCGGATTTCTTTTCCGGATCTTTAGCAAGGGCCCAAGGGGCTTTCTCCTCAATGTATTTATTGGCCCTGGAAACAAGGTTCATGACCTCAACATAGGCTTCGGAAACCTTAAGCTGATCATTATAGGACTCATAAGCAACTTTGGTTTTGCCGTTCAACGCGCTGAGCTCGCTATCTAAGGCATCAAGATCGCCTTGCCAAGCGGGGATGACGCCATCGAAGTATTTTAGGATCATCGAAACCGTGCGGTTGAGCAAGTTCCCAAGGTTGTTAGCCAAATCCAAATTGACCCTAGAGACGAATTGCTCGGGGGTGAAGGTGCCATCTTGCCCGAAAGGAACTTCAGAAAGCAAGTAATAACGCACCGCATCGACGCCATAACGGTCGATGAGGGGATAGGCGGAAATCGCGTTGCCTTTGGATTTGGACATCTTGCCGTCTTTCATCATCAGCAAACCATGGACGAAGACGCGGCTGGGCTGCCTTAATCCAAGCGAATCTAAGAACATCGGCCAATAGATCGTGTGGAAACGAGTGATATCCGCCCCAATGACGTGGACGATTTCGGCGTCGGGATCCTGCCAGAATTCATTGAAACGATGATCATCTTCCTGCAGGTAGCCCAAAGCAGTGATGTAATTGGTCAAAGCGTCGAGCCAAACATAGACGACGTGGCTAGGATCCTCTTTGACTTGGATGCCCCAATCAAAGGAGGTCCTGGAGACGCAGAGATCCTGAAGCCCAGGCTTGATGAACGTATTCACCATCTCGTTCTTTTTGGACACGGGAGTGATGAAATCGGGATTGGAATCATAGAAGTTCAAAAGTTTATCAACGTATTTTGAGCAGCGGAAGAAATAGGCGGGTTCGTCTTTCTTCTCCACGGGCCTATGGCATTCTGGGCAAAGGTGTTCGGGGCCGACTTGGGTCTCGGTCCAATAGGATTCCTCATGGACGCAATACCAACCGGTGTAGGAGGAAAGGTAGATGTCGTCTTGCTTGAGCATTCTGGAGAAAATCTTCTGAACGGTCTCCACGTGCCTAGGCTGGGTCGTGCGGATGAAATCGTCGTTAGAGATTTCCATGGCCTTCCACAAAGGGAGGAACTTGTCTTCGACGATGGAGTCGACGAACTGCTGAGGGGTGACCCCTTTGGCTTTGGCGTTGTCTTCGATTTTCTCGCCGTGCTCATCGGTTCCGGTCAAAAAGAAAACGTCATAGCCGCGCAGCCTTTTGCCTCTAGCGATGATATCGCAAAGGGTCGTGCAATAAGCGTGCCCCAAATGGGGGGAGGCGCTAGGGTAATAAATCGGGGTCGTGATGTAGAATTTCTTGCTCATGGGGTCCTCCTTTAGGTGGACGGTAAATTAACGGGGGTATTCTATCATTAAACGAAAGGAAGATTGCCTTCCTTAAGGAAGAAAAAGCCACCCCGAAGGGCGGCCGAGATTTCGAGATGACTTATTTGCCGTTGTTCTGGGCTTTGGCGAGCTTCTTGTTGAAGCGGTCAATGCGGCCATCGGCTTGGACAAACCTCTGCTTGCCGGTGTAGAAGGGGTGGCAATTCGAGCAGGTATCGACTTTGATTTCGTCGACGGTCGAGCCAGTCTCGAAGGTGGCTCCGCAGGTGGTGCAAGTAACCTTGCAGCGATGGTAGTCCGGATGGATTTCTTTCTTCATTTTCCTTTACTCCTTTCGCCGTACGCCTTATTGGCGCACAGAGAGTTAGCGCGTTGCGCATTAGGTAGGATACACGCCTTTCCCTTTAGGGGCAAGACGATTTTTGCCTCGCTTTCACGGCAAAACGTCAATAAATGAACCTTGTTTCTCAATTCTGCGTTTTTATTTCATCTTCACGCAGAAATAGAAGGTAAGAAATAAGCAAGCCCCCACCCATTTAAGGCAAAACGGACGGAGGCAAAATCTATCGGGGAGGCAATTTTTCATGGCTTGCCGAAAAAAAGCAAACAACCACGCCCTTACAAAAAAGCCGGGCTCTTGGGCTTCCGGCTATTTGACGTTGTTTGGAGAATTTAGAGGGTTATTTCCTCACCCGCTCTTACGAGCATGGAATTTTCGTAACTGACCTTCATATCCTGTTTGATGTCGAAGAGCATCCCAGGGTGCATGTGATAGGGAATCAAATGCTTAGGATGGATGATGTTAGCGCATCGCGTCGCTTCTTCCGGCCCCATGTTGTAGATTCCATCGATCGGCAAGAAGCAATAATCGATGCCCTTCTGTCCTATTTTCTCCATTTCGGGAACGAAGTCGGTGTCACCGGCGATGTAGATACTTTTGCCATCGACATTCAAAACGAAGCCAACGCATTCGTTGACCTTGTGGTTCTTGTTGCATGCGGGGACAGCCTGGATGTCGACGCCGAAATAAGAGAAGCTTTGATAAACGCCACCGCTCAAAGCGTCTTTGGCCCGGATTACAAGAGTTCTATCACTCATAGGAACAAGATTGATCGCGTTGTGGTCATAATGCTCATGGGTGATGAGCACGAGGTCTGCTGCAAGGTCATATCCTTCCCCAGCATAAGGATCGACGTAAATGACTTTGCCGCCATCTGTTTTGATGCGAAGGGAAGCGTGCCCTTGATAAAGTATTTTTGCCATGAGGCAATTATATCCGCTGTTTTAGAGCGAGGAAGACCTTGTAGATTTTATTGTTGGTGATACCCTAAACGTTGCACCAAAGGAGCGCATATGATATCGAAAACAACGGCATTAAAAGTCCTAAACGCCTGCTTCGAAACAGGCGGAGATTACGCTGAAATCTACTTAGAGCAAACCGATCCCGCCAACATCATCGTCGAAAATGGACGCGTGGAAGGCTGTGGAGGAGGAAGATCATACGGAGCTGGAATCCGCATCTTGAAAGGGCTCAATAGCGTCTATGGTTACACCTGCGACCTGAGTTTGAAATCCCTGCTCAAGCTCGCTCATGATCTAGCCTCTCGCTACGAAGGGGAAAGAATCATCACGGTGGAGAAAATCACCAAGAAGAAAGTCAAAAACATCAACCCCATCAAGACCCACATCTATGAAGTCCCGATGGAGGAGAAGATCGCCTATCTGAAGGAATGCTACAAGGCCACCGCGGAGGTAGACGAACGCTTGGTCCGCATCGTCCATCGTCTTGTATCTTCCGTTAAGCAAATCGAGATCTTTAACGCGGAAGGAAGCGAAGGATTCCAATACGAGACCACCGAGGAGCGCGCAAGGCTGACGATGTCCGCGGTTGCCTCAGATCAAGGCAAAATCGAGGCCTGCTTTGCCGGGCCGGGTCGCTTCGACGGATGGGAGTGGTTTAAAAACACCCTCGATTACAAAGCCGTTTCTAGGGACGTTGGGGAAAAGGCCATCATGATGCTCACGGCGAAGGAATGCCCAAGCGGGCGCTTCCCCGTTGTCGTGGCAAACGGATGGGGAGGAGTCATCTTCCACGAAGCCTGTGGCCATTCTTTGGAAGCCGCTGCGACCGCAAAGGGATTGTCGGTGTTCTCCGATTCCATCGGCAAGCAAATCGCCTCTCCCCTCGTCACCGCCTATGATGACGGCACCATGCCCAATGAATGGGGATCCAACAGCATCGATTCAGAAGGCATTCCCACACAGAAGAACCTTCTCATCAAAGACGGCATCTGCACGGGCTTCCTCGTAGATAAGGCCAACGGAAGAAGGCTCAACATGGCCCCCAATGGCTGCTCTAGAAGGCAAAGCTACCGCTTCGCCCCCACTTCGCGCATGTCCAACACCTACATCGCCGCGGGCAAAGACAAAAAGGAAGACATCATAAAAGACACAAAACTTGGCCTATACGTCGTCAACTTCGGCGGCGGATCGGTCGAACCGACGACAGGGGAATTCAATTTCTCCGCCTCCGAGGCTTATATCATCCGCGATGGAAAAATCTGCGAGCCCGTGAAAGGCTGCACCTTAATCGGCTCGGGCAAAGAAGTCTTAGAGAACATCGACCGCGTGGCCGATGACGTCGGCTTAGGCCAAGGCGACTGCGGCGCAAGCTCCGGCAGTGTGCCCGTCAACGTTGGTCAGCCGACCATTCGCATTAAGGAGATCACCGTTGGAGGAAGAGGAGGTAAACTAGAATGAAATTCGATCGTTTCTTTGAATTAGCTAAAGAGAAAGGCATCGCCGAATGCCAACTCACCTACAACAAGAAATCCACGACGAGCGCGAAGCTCTATCGTCGCGAGCTCGAGAAATACACCGTCTCATCCACCCAAGGCATCACCGTTTGCGGCATCTATAATGGCAAATTCGGAACCGGCTATAGCGAGAAGATAGACAAAGATACCTTCGCCTATCTCGTCGACGAGATCATTAAAACCGCGACCTACTCCGAAAAGGAAAATGAAGTCGGCATTTTTGAGGGATCGCCCAAATACAAAAAGGGCTCTGTGTACTCAAAGTCTCTTGAGCAGGTCACCATGGCCGAAAAGATCGCTTTGCTGCACAAAATCGAAGATGGCATTTACGCTGCAGACGCAAGGGTCAGCGACGTCGATGGCGTCTCTTATAGCGACGTTTCCACAGAATCGGTATTTTGCAATTCCTTCGGTTTGAAGTTGTCCCGCCGTAAAAACTTCTTCTCCATCAGCGCAGGTGCCGTGCTAAAGCAAGGCGAAGAGACCAAAACCGGCTACGACTTCTTCTTAGGCAACGATCTAAGCAAATTCGACGCCGGCACATTCGTTAAAGGGATCGTCACCTCGACGGCTAAGAAATTCGGCGGCGCGCCTTGCAAGTCTGGGAAATACCCGACCGTTCTAAGCCAAGAGATCGCCGAAGAGCTCGTCAGCTACTATGTCTCGGCAGCCATCGCAGAGGATGTCCAAAAGCACTCCTCCTTCTTTGAAGGGAAACTCCATCAGAAGGTTGCTTCCAGCAAAGTCACGATTGAGGAAAAACCGCTCCACAAGGACTTCAACTACATCACCTTCGACGGGGAAGGCGTGGCCTGTAAGAACAAATGCATTGTCAAAAACGGCATTCTTCAAACCTATTTGTATAATAGGGAGACCGCGAAAAAAGACGGCGTAGAGTCCACCGGAAACGCCGTGCTTGGGGCAACGGGGATCAAAACGAGTTTCTTCTCCATCTTTGTCAAACCCGGGAAGAAAAGCTTCGATGAGCTCATCTCCGACATTAAGGAAGGCGTCTACATCACCGAAATCGCAGGCCTAGGAACGGGGATGAACGACAACTCCGGCGACTTCTCCTGCCAGGCCGAGGGTTACTTAATCGAAAACGGCAAAGTCACCAAGCCTTTGAATTTAATTACCCTCTCAGGCAATTTGATGAAGATGTTCCTTGATTGCCAAGGATTCGCTAACGACATCAAAGAAAAAGGATCGGACACTCACGTCGGATCGATGCGCGTCAAATCGATGTCGATCGGCGGGAATTAAGCGCAAATACGAAAGGAGTCTCCGTCATTTCGACGAAGACTCTTTTTCTTGATGTTCAATAAAGTCGGCTTGGACGTCCCACCCGGGGTGAAGTTTGCGGATTAAGTTATAGATATCCGTCAGAAGCTGGTTTTCGGCTTCCAAGGGAACGCCGTCGATTTTCTTTTGCAGCCTTTCAACCTTATCGAAGGCCCAATTGACTTCGGTGTCGCTTTCCTCAAGGATGCCAGAGACGAGAGCGTAACAGCGCAGCGCGGGCAAAGTCGGAATGGAGGCGATGTAGCGGCGTTGCTCGTCGCTCATCCCCTCATAGCAATCCTTGGCTTCTGAAGTCCGGCCAAGCAAGAAAAGCAAGGCAAGACGCTGGCAGGCGGCTTCTTGCTTGGTGGAATTACTGACGCCTTTTTCAGATGAAGCAATTGCGGAGAAAATCGTCAAAGCTTCCTCAAGCTGACCCTCTTTGATTTTTCTATAAGCGTTGAGAGAGTTAAGATTTGCGGTGAAATCGGTGATTTCCTGGTAAACGGGGAGCTTAGCGAGTTCTTCATCCTTATTATCGCTATGCTCAGCCAAAAGGATTTGGTTGTAGGCAATTCTGTTCGCGGGCTTAGAAAGCAAAACGAGGAGATAGCCATCGGTAATGGAATCCAAGTGGGCGGGGAAAGCGTTGTAGACGAAGATCATGCCCCCAATGGCCAAGACGACATAAGAAGCGACGGGGATCCAGGCTATGCTAGAGAAAACAGCGGAGAGAACAAGGAGGATGATGACCTCAAGCAGATAGCCAAGCATCGGGAAGAGAATCATTCCCGTCGGAGAGGACTTCTCCACGTCTTTTGGATTGACTTTGGTCTCCCCCGTCAGGCCGTCGAAAGAGGCGAACGTGAAAGCTTTATCACCCTTCTGTTTCTTTTTCTTGAACGTCATGGAAAGGATGCAGACGCTCAACACGGAATATCCGCCCGAGGCAGCTCCAAGCATATGGAGCAATTCCAATGCTGCGGAATTCCAAAGCACGCCGACCAAGACCGAGATGACGACGATGACCACGGCTTCGGGGGTGTTGATGCTGCTGTTCCTTATCGTCGGGGATACGACCAGAAGCCCAACCAGCAAGGCAATGGCGAACATGGCGATGTAAACCAAGAACGTCGCGAAATCATTTTTCTTTGTCAAACTGTTCATAAACTACAAAAAGCCTCCTTAATCAAGCAGGCTCCTATAAATGGATACAATATCCTGCCGATTCAGTGATTGGGGGTAACAGCCAATCACACGTGTTCCGTTACCACTGGCCAAATCAGCGAGAATTTCTATGTCGCTTTCGTCAACGCCAACTTCTTTGAAGGAAGTGGGCATCCCCACGGAATGAAAGAAATCTTTCATCGCCGCGATACCCATTATAGACGTTTCTACGTCATCCTTGCCTTCTAAATTGAAAATTCGTTTTGCTAGTCGAACGAATTTCTCCGGATGCTTCGGCGCAACGTAGTTTGCCCAAGCTGAAAATAGTAACGCCACACCTGCGCCATGAGCGATGTCTGGACGGTATCCGCTTAAGGCGTGCTCCAATGGGTGAACGACGAAGGCGTACTTCTTTCCTATTCCCGTATATCCGTTATGAGACAAGGAACTGTTGAGCATTAAAGAGGCGCGGGCTTGGTAATCAAAAGGATCCTTAAGAGCCATAACCCCGGCTTTCATGGTGTTTGCGACCAGATCCAAAGCCCAATCGTCAGCCAATTGGAGATCGTCGGAATCGCCGAAATAGCGTTCTAAGGAATGCATCATCGTGTCGCAGAACCCAACAGCGGTCTGATAAGGCGAAACGGTATAGGTAAGCTCGGGGTTCTCGATAGCGAACAATGGGCGAATCAAGTCGGAGTTGAAGCCTTGTTTCACGTTGGTTTTATCGTTAGAAATCACGCAGGAGTTCGACATTTCGCTGCCTGCGCTAGAAATTGTAAGAACAACGCCGACGGGAAGCGTTTTGCTAGGAACGGCTTTCTTGAGGTTGAAATCAAAGGGATCGCCGTCGTAATAATGGCCCACGCCGATAGCCTTGGAAGCATCGATGACTGAGCCTCCTCCGACGGCCAAAATCAAGTCATAATGTTTTTGGCGGGTCATTTTGACCCCTTCAAGAACAGATTCCAAAGTCGGATTGGCTCGGATGCCTTTGAGTTCGTCAAAGGCAATCCCCTTCTTTTGCATTTGTTTGGTCAAGCAAGCATAGAGGCCATTCCTAAGAATGGAGCCACCACCATAGACCAAAAGAACGCTTTTGACGCCATAGGACTCCAAAATATCCCCTAATTTATTCTCCGCGCCCTTGCCAAAGATAAGCCGTGTCGGGGCGATGAAATCGAAATCAATCATTTATTTTCCTCCTTTTTGCACATCGCAAAAATCGATGGGAGAATAAAAGCGATGGCGTTATCGATGAAACGAGTCATGTGGTGAGAAAAGCGCTCAGGTGTTAGTTTGATGTCTTTCATGTAATAGCCAAATTCGTCGGCGACGACCCTGGAGAAACGCCTAGCCGCGTTCCTAACCCCTTCTTTCTTCAACCCGATGTTGGGATCGCCGACCCACAAAGAGAAAAGCTTGGCGTTGATTTTGCCGAACACGAAATCGTCGGTCAGGTCCCTACCGGCGGAATTATAGGTAGAGCGGAGAAATGAGAAATTTGATTTGGCATAGCTAAGAAAGGCAAGAAGAGTCTTTTTCACGTCTTTGGCATTGGCCATAGCGGAAAGGTCCTCATTTAGGAAAATCGCCGCGATGAGGTCATAAATATCCTGATAATGGTAATAAAAGGTTTGCCTATGGCATTTACATTTCTCACACAACGCGGTGACGTTGATCTCCTCTAAGGGCATGGTCTCCATCATGCTCTTTAAGGCATATTTGAATTTCGCTTCGGTAATCATTGTTCACTCCTTAAACACACCACAGGATCTTTCTTCGCCGCCATCCTTGAAGGGATAAATCCGCTGATAAAAGAAAGGGCCATGGAAACCAAAATAAGAATAAAGGCGGTCAACGGGCGCAGACTTACAATCGACCCAAGATGGTTGGAAGGAAACATTCCGTTAAGGACTTGGTTTACGGGGATAGAGGCAATCCAAGAGAGGAAAACGCCAAAGCATCCGGCGACGAAGCCAACGAAGAGACATTCGAGTTCGAAAAGCTTTCCAACATCGGTTTTTCTCGCCCCACAAGAACGCAAAACACCGATCTCTTTTGTCCGCTCAACAACGGAAACATAAGTGATTATTGCGGTCATAATTGAGGAAACAAGCAGCGAAATCGACGCAAAAACCACCAAAACGACGGAAAGGATCTGAACAACCGACCCCAACGAAGAGGTGAAATCCGCCATGATATCAACGTAGGTGTTTTTCTCGTTTGGGTGAAGGGTATTCCAAGCGTTCAAATACGCCGTCAAAGAATCTTTCGTGGTCAAAGATGCCGGGAAAATAAGGATGGAATCGATCAAAGAATAGGCATTCATGGAAGCCAGGCAATCGATAACGGATGTCTCCGCCGCCCCGTTAAAGAAATCCGGGCCATAGACAAGCGACCCGCTCAAAGCAGCCTCAAGAACGATATTCTCAAAATCCGCTTTCGGGAATTCGGCGCCGAAATTCCGGCAAAGGCTAAGGTAAGAAGACGGTGAGGTATAATAGGAGAACGTGTTCTTCGATTCGTTGTATCCGTTGGCGGTGACGAAGCAGAATGCGGAGTTTAGCTTATCTTTGAAGTTAGTCAAATCGCCCGCTCCATCGTTTAGCGATCCGCTCTTCTTAATTTTAGTGAAAGCGGAAGCCAGGCAATCCATCGCGTTTTGGATTCTCTCCTTTCCATCGAATCCCCAGGAAGTGCTCCCCCCAGTTCTAGGAATAACCCAATTATCTTTTTGATATTCTGCGAGTTTTTGCGTAACAGGATTCTGCTGATCGGCAACGATAAGCTGGCTCAAGGCAGGAGTATAGGCCAAAGAAGCGGGCATCAACTGCAAATAGGAGCTTCTTGTTGGACGCAAAATGCCGACGATTTTGCAATTAATGGCTTTGTGGTTTTCTTCGTCTTTAAACACCGCTTCCCCCGTTGGGGCTGCGATGGTTTTCACTTGTTTCGTGGAAGACGCATCATCGTTGTCGCTAACTTTCGCTTCATATTGCCCGTCGCCATCAGAATCAGAAATATCCACGCTTAAGGCGTTGTAAGAAGAAACATCGATGGTGTGTGTTCTTTTCTCGAGCTCTTCCATGGAGTGGATTCCGTAATATTCCGAATTGGTATAGCACTTGAATTCCGTTCCAATCATTTGGTCAAAGGTGAGGGTGCAATTTTCGTCGCCGAGAACAGCGTCGTTAGAGTAAAAGCCAAGTGCTTTCATCGTCGAAAAATCAATGCGGTTATAAGAATCTAGAATCAACGCCAACTCATTGGCTTGAGTGGGGAATTTACCCGCGATTGTATCGTATAAAGCGGACATATTCCCTTCATCCCCGTAGAGTTCATGAAGAATTGTTCCCGGCAGAGAAGTCAAAGACGCAATCGTGTAAGAAGAGGAGGAAGCGTTCTTATATTGATTAATAAGTCTAATTTCTCCGGAAGGATCCTCCTTCATAAAGTGGTAAGTGAAGCCCTTCCGATAGTACATAACCGACATCGCCGATCCATAAGCAGAGCAATTTGGATCGTCCATAATCGCGTTTAAATAGGAAAAGTATTCGTCGGAGAAATTGTTGTAGATAACTTCTGAATAGGAGTTGTTTGAAGAGTATACATTGACGTTCTCCCCGCTAGGGAACTCTTCCAAAGAAGTTTCTTCCTTCGCATAGGTTCTTGTCGTCACCGGAGACAAACTTATAGGAACGGAAGAGGCCACGGATTTCTCAACTTTAGAAACGTAATCAGAGAAGCCGTTATTGATTGCCAAAACAAGCGCAACGCCAAGGACGCCAAAAGAGCATGAGAGAGCCGTCAAACTAATCCTGGCTTTCTTTGAAAGAAGCGTGTGCGCAGTTGAATTCAACGCAGAAAGCCACGTCATATGTTTATTCTTCTTTGCAGAAACGGCGGATTTTTCTATTTTGCAAGGTTTTTGGCACGGCTTGGAATCCTTAACAACTTTGCCATCCGTCATCTCTATAACACGATCGGAATAACGGAACGCCAACTCTCTATTATGAGTAACGATGATAACCGGTCTTTCTGCCGATAAGGTTTTCAGTAAATCAAGGACGGCAACAGAGGATTCGGAATCAAGGGCCCCCGTAGGTTCATCCGCCAAAATTATGGATGGTTCATTGACGATTGCTCGAGCAATCGCGACCCTTTGCATTTGCCCGCCAGAAAGTTGATTTGGTTTCTTTTTGGATAATGAGCGAAGACCCACTTTTTCAAGCGCGATCAACGCTTTTTCTTTAGCTTCTTTCGCACTAACGCCAGAAATTTCTAAAGGCAGTTGAACGTTCTCGACAACGGTTTTGTAGGCAATGAGATTGTAGCTTTGGAAAACAAAGCCGATATGTTGGTTTCTATAAGCGTCCCAATCTCGGCTTTTATAATCTTTGGTTGAGGCGCCATTGATCAAAAGCTCGCCGCTACTAGGTCTATCAAGACCGCCGAGAATATTGAGAAGGGTCGTTTTTCCACAGCCCGAATGGCCAAGCACGGAAATGATGCCCGGTTCATTAATGGACAAAGAGACATCGTTCAAGGCCGCGACTGTTGTTTCGCCCGCTTTATAAGTCTTAAAGACGTTTTTTAGTTCGATATCAACCCGATATGTAAACTCTAATCTCTCTGCCATGAAAGAAATATATCACAATATGTTGTTTAGCTTTTTCTTATTTTTCTATACAGCGTAAAGACTTGGTAAAAATGCAAAAAACGACATTGCTCAATGGACTGAAATTGCCCTTCTTAAATTCATCAACATGTTAAAAGGGCGCTTTAAAAACCCTCGTTTCGTCTCTTGGCGAAGAATTTCTTTAGAATTTCCTCGCATTCATCTTTGCATAGGTTTTTGTCAATTAACGGGGGCGTATATGCGTCTTTCGAATCAAACACATAGTAATTCGATACCACGGCACCCGCCTTTTTATCGAGTGCCCCAAAACACAAATAACGAACCCTAGACTGCAAAATCGCCCCTGCACACATCAAACAAGGCTCCAGAGTCACGTATAAAGCGCAATCGGAGAGATCCCATCGGCCTAAAAGCCTACTCGCGTCTTTTAAAGCGTTAATCTCGGCATGAGAAGAGATATCCAATCCCTTTTCCCGGCCGTTCCTGCCTTTTCCGACCACCACTCCATCTTTTACAACAATCGCCCCCACCGGGACTTCACCTTCTTCATAAGCAAGTTTTGCTTCTTCTAAAGCCAAGCGCATATAGGATTCTTCAGTTCGTTTATTCGTTTCGTTCATGGGGAAATAATAGAAAAACCACCGCACAGGGGCAAACAATTTAAGGCTGCTTGGTTCCCCACCTGACCTGGTTCGTTGTCCGTCTCTCGCGATGGCGAAAAGATTATAGCAAAATTCTGACATTAAGCAAAATTGGCTTTTTTATTCAATTCATTGAAGACGTGCATCAAAAAACGCCTCACGAGGAGGCGTTTCATTGGGTTTAGCGATTACTTCTTGATGGGTTTCAAAACTTCGATCCCGCCCATGAATTTCCTCAAAGGCTCAGGGACGACAACCGACCCATCGGCCTGCTGGAACTGCTCAAGCATTGCCGGATAGACACGGGAAGTCGCTAAGCCGGAACCGTTCAAGGTGTGGCAGAATTGAACTTTGCCCTCGCTGTCGCGATAACGGATCATGCCGCGGCGAGCTTGATAGTCCCTGGCGTTAGAAACCGAAGAGACCTCTTTGTAGATGTGCATTGAAGGGATCCAGACTTCGATGTCGTAGGTGCGAGCCATCGAATGCGAGCAATCCCCGGCGGCGAGCTTATCGACTTGGTAGCAAAGGCCAAGACCTTCAACCAGCCTCTTTGCTTTGTTGACCATTTCTTCGAAAGCCGCATCCGAGCCTTCCTTGGTGGTGTACTGAACCATTTCGATCTTATCGAACTGATAGCCGCGGATCATTCCGCGTTCTTCAGTGCGGTAAGAACCGGCTTCTTTACGATAGCAAGGCGTATAGGCGAAATATTTTCTGGGAAGCTCATCAAGACCAAGTATTTCGTTCCTGTGGAGATTGACCAAAGCGGTTTCGGCGGTCGGAAGGAGGAATTTCCTGGGTTCGGTGCCCTCAAGCCAGAAGACGTCTTCTTTGAATTTTGGGAATTGTCCGGCGGTGTAGCCGGAATCGTAGTTGAGGATATGGGGAGGGAGGATCATCTCATAGCCGTCGGCGATATGGTTCTCCATGAAATAATTCAGAAGCGCCCATTCTAGACGTGCCCCGAGGTTGGTGTAGATCCAAGTTCCGGTCCCGGAGATCTTCGCGGCCCTTTTGTAATCGATGAGGCCCAAAGACTCGGCCAGCTCAACGTGATCTTTGGGGGTGAAACCCTCGAATTTGGGTTCTTCGCCGAAGTGATAGATGGGGTGGTTGTTCTCTTTTCCGCCAGAGCAAAGGTCATCGTCAGGGATGTTTGGAAGAACTTCGATCAAGCCTTTGATCTCATCTTCGAGTTTACCCAATTCTTCTTCTTTTTCTTTATTGGAAGCAGCGAGGGCTTTGACTTTGGCGAAAATCGCCTGAACGTCGCCGCCTTCTTTCTTCACTTGGGGGACAGATTTGGAAAGCTTGTTCTGCTCCGATTTGGAGGCCTCGACTTCCTTAAGCAAGTTCAAACGCTTTTCCGAAAGCTCAATGATGGGCTTGGGATCAAAATCCCAGTTTTTCTTCTTCAAGGCAGAAGCGACGTAATCGGGCTTCTCCAAAATCAATTTAATATCAATCATACGCTCTCCTTTTGCAGCGTTTCCTCATAAACGAGGAAGAGTTGTTTCGCAAATACCGGCAACGCGCAACTCTCCGCGATGCCGTACCCCGCCATTATAATCGCCTTGTCTTTCTCAAGGTAGAGACGAGAAAGGGCTTTTGATGCGCCTTCCTCATTGCGGAAGAGAAGGCAGTTCTCCCCGTTTTTGAGCACGGGGTTCACCTTTTGATCGCCGATGGCGACCACTTCGGCCCCGGAAGCGAAAGCATCGAGCAAACCCATTTGGTCGGAATGCTCATCGTCAAGGAGGAGATAGCAGCAGCAATGCATCAAAGCGCTGCGGTAGACATCGTCTTGGACGATCGGCTGATAAACCAAATTCTTGGGGGCTTTTTTCTGCAGCGAAGACAAAGTGAAACGCAGCAGCGGGGTTTTCTTCGTGCCGAAGAAATAGAAATACATCTTCGGCGTCAAAGTCGCGAGCTTGATCAAAGAAGACATTGCCTTTTTGTCATCGTAAGAACCGAGGCAGACGGCGAATTTCCTTTCCTGGGGAACACGGAAGTAGCGGGGAAAGATATCCGACTCGACGGATTTGGAAGAGAAACGAGCCAGATTGACGCCTGGAGGCATGACCACGATTCTTCCGCTGGCGCCAATTTGACGGGCTTTCGAAGCGAACTCCTCGGTGGGAACGAGGACAACATCTGCCTCATTCATCATGCGAACGGCGTTTTGGGGCACTTCCTTGACGCCTTTTTTCTTTTCTAGGAAAGAGGCGATGGGGTCGTTCTCGCAATAGAAGCAAGAAAGTATCGTCTTTATGCCCTTTTCCTTGCATTTAACGAGAAGAGGCTCGTCTAAAGGCGATAAAAAGTGGGCGATATCCGTGGAGGATGATGGCTCATCCTCCCAAGTCACGCCCATGGATTCGCAGGCGCCTTTGAGGGTTTTGCGGAGTCGCGCCCCCTCAAAGGAATCGCTGCGTTTCAGGTTTGGATAATGGACGCAAACCTTCATCGGGACATTATTCCTCGATGGGGGCGTCCAAAGCGTCTGGAGTCACGGGCTCTTCCTCGGAAACGGCGGAAGAATCCTCTTCTCCTACAAGGTCTTGCTCATCTTCGGGAACAGGGTCTTCATGGGGCAAAATGGAGATGGAAGCGACCTTCGCCTTTTCATCAAGGGCGATGATCTTGACGCCTTGGGTGTTCCTTCCGGCGATTTTGACCTCAGACAAAGGCGTGCGGATGACGATGCCGGTGGAGGTGATGACCAGGAGGTCCTCATCGCCATTGACGGCCCTGACGGCGACGAGCTGACCGTTTTTGGCGGTCATATTTAGCGTGGTGACGCCTTTTGCGCCGCGGTGGGTCAAACGGTATCCGTCGTAGTGGCGGGTCGCGCCGGTTTCATCGACGATATCGGTATCTTTGGCGTAGCTGATCTTGCCAAAGCCAAGAGTGGTCAAGACAAGGATCTTGTCGCCTTCTTCCGAAGTGGTGACGCCGACGATCTCCCCGCCGTCGGAAAGGTCCATGCCTTTGTTTCCGGTCGCGGTGCGGCCCATCGGACGAACTTCGTTTTCGTCGAAGGAGACGAGCTTGCCATTGCTGGAAGCAAGGGAGACGATGGAGGATCCCGCCGTGCGCTTGACGTCGAAGAGGTCATCCCCCTCCCTAAGCCCGACGGCGATTTTCCCATTTTGATGGATGGAGGCGTATTCGGAAAGGGCGGTGCGCTTAATCAAGCCGTTCTGAGAGACGAAGATGAGGTAATTTCCCTCAGGGTAGTCATCGCAAGGAACGATGGAGACGACTTTTTCGTCCCTGTCGAGGTTGAGGATGTTCTGAGCGGGGGTACCTTTGCCCGTTCTCCCTGAATCAGGGATTTGGTAACCGCGGAGACGGTAGACCTTGCCCAAGGTGGTGAAGAAGAGGATATCGGTGTGCGTCTTGGTGTGGTACATCAGCCTGACGACGTCCCCGGCGGTGGTCTTCATGCCGGTGATGCCTCTTCCGCCGCGATGCTGTGCCTCGAAGGTATCGTCATCGACGCGTTTGATGTAATTGTTGCGGGTGAGGGTGATGAGAATGTTCTTCTGCGGGATGAGGTCCTCGTTTTCGATATCGGCGGCCTCGTCGGTGATCTCGGTCCTACGCTTGTCGCCGAAGCGTTTCTTGACCTCGCTGATTTCCTCGATGAGGAGGTCGATGATATTGTCGCGAGAGGAGAGGATGCGGTTGTATTCGGCGATGTTCGCGGTCAATTCGTTCTTCTCGGCGAGGAGCTTGTCTTGCTCCATGCCCTGCAAACGACGGAGGGTCATGGCGAGGATGGCCGCGCACTGCTTCTCATCAAGCCCGAAGGCTTCATAGAGTTTAGCGGTGGATTCGGCGTCGTCTTTGGAAGCGCGGATGATGTGGATGACCTCGTCGATGTTGTCATGGGCGAGGATCAAACCCTCGACCAAATGCAAACGGTCGGAATCCCTCTTGAGGAGGAATTTGGTCCTTCTGGTGAGGACGTCGACTTGGAAATTGACGTAATTGTTGAGCAGCGGGGCGATGCCAAGCACCTTCGGTGCGCCATCGACCAAACAGAGGTTGATCACGCCGAAATTGGTTTGCAATTGGGTGTGCTTGAGCAAGTTGTTGGCAACGACCTCGGGGATCACGTCCTTGCGGAGCTCGATAACAACGCGGATGCCGTTTTTATTGGATTCATCCCTGACATCAGTGATGCCATCGATCGTTTTCGAGCGGACGAGATCAGCGATATTGCTGATCATGTTGGCTTTGTTGACCTGGTAGGGGATCTCGGTGACGACAATCCTCTCTTTGCCATTGGCCATATCCTCGATGTGATATTTCGAGCGGATGGTCACGGTGCCGACGCCGGTGCGGAAATAATCAAGGATGCCTTTGCGCCCAAGGATCGTGCCGCCGCTTGGGAAATCGGGGCCGAACATGTAGTTCTGCAGGATTTCCTCGGCGGTCAATTCGGGGTTTTTGGCGATCGCCACGATGGCGTCGATGGTCTCGGAAAGGTTATGGGGAGGCATATTCGTCGCCATGCCGACGGCAATGCCCTCAGATCCGTTGACGATGAGGTTGGGGAAGCGGCAGGGGAGGACCTCCGGCTCAAGCTCGGTGCCATCGTAGTTGTCGACGAAATTGACCGTATCGCAATCAATGTCGCGGACAAGCTCCAAAGAAAGCTTGTTCATCCTGGCCTCGGTGTAACGCATAGCTGCGGCTTCGTCGCCATCGATGTCGCCAAAGTTGCCGTGCCCGTCAACGAGAGGGTAGCGCAAGGAGAAATCCTGCGCCAAGCGGACGAGGGCGCCATAAAGAGCGGAGTCGCCGTGGGGGTGATATTTACCCATGACGTCACCGACGATACGAGCGCATTTCTTATAGGGCTTGCTCGGCTGCATGCCCGATTCGTTCATGCCGAAGATGATGCGGCGTTGGACCGGCTTGAAGCCATCGCGCACATCGGGGATGGCGCGGGCGATGATGACCGACATCGAATAATCGAGGAAGGCGGTCTTGACTTCGTTAGCCACGTCGCGGTCGGTCATCCCCGGGATGATGCCTGAAACAGCGGCCTCATGCCCAAACATGGCGTCTTCGCTTTGCCGCCCTTCCTTCGAGCCCATGCCGACGAAGGAAGAGGCTTCCTCGGCGATGTCGTTTTCGTCGACCTTGTCTTCGTCTTCGTCGACGTCGATTTTCTTGTTTTCGTCGTTATCCATTGTCTTTTCCTCCATCAGATGTCGAGGTTCTTCGTGAATTTAGCGTTGGCCACGATGAAATCGCGCCTGGCCTTGACGTCGTCGCCCATCAAGTTGGTGAAGGCTTGCTCAGCCTCGGCGGCGTCGGAGATGGTGATGCGGATCATCTTCCTGGCTTTGGGGTCCATGGTGGTCTCCCAGAGCTGCTGGGCGTCCATTTCGCCAAGACCTTTGTAACGTTGGAAGGGGTAGCCGGCCTTCAAGCCAAGCTGTTTCTTAAGGACTTCGAGCTGGGCGTCGTTATAGGCGTAATAGGCCGAGCCTTTGTAATCGATCTTGTATAGAGGCGGTTGGGCGATGTAGACGAAGCCACCATCGATCAGCGGTCTCATGAAGCGGTAGAAGAAGGTCAAAAGGAGGATGCGGATGTGATCGCCGTCGACGTCAGCATCGGTCATGATGACGATTTTGTGATAGCGGATTTTGCTGACATCGAAGGATTCGCGGACGCCGGCGCCGATGGCGGTGATCATGTTGCCAATTTCAGCGTTGGCCCAAATGCGGTCCTCGCGGGCTTTCTCGACGTTGAGGATCTTACCCCTCAAAGGGAGGATGGCCTGGGTTTCGCGGTCGCGGCCGTTTTTGGCGGAGCCGCCTGCGGAATTACCTTCGACGATGTAGAGCTCGCAGATCTCGGGGTCTTTGGAAGAGCAATCGGCGAGTTTGCCCGGGAGTGTGGTGACGTCAAGGGCGTTCTTGCGGACTTTTTCCCTGGCTGCCCTGGCCGCGTTCCTGGCTTTCCTGGCCATGGTGATCTTCTCGACGATGGCTTTGGCTTCGTTGGGGTTCTCATCAAGCCACTGACGGAGGCCTTCGCCGACGACGGTGGAGACGATTTTGCGGACCTCGGAATTGCCGAGCTTCGTCTTCGTCTGCCCTTCGTATTGGGGGTTGGGGTGCTTGACGGAGACGACGCAAGTAAGACCTTCGCGGCAGTCTTCGCCGAGGAAATTGTCCTCATCCTCTTTGATGAGCTTGTTTTTCCTGGCGTAGTCGTTGATGACGCGCCCGACGGCGAGGTTCAAGCCTTCGACGTGGGTGCCGCCTTCTTTGGTGGAGATGTTGTTGCAGAAGGAATAGACGCCATCCTGGGAATAGGAGTCGGTCCATTGCAAAGCCGCTTCGGCATAGATCTCCTCGGGATCGGTATCCGGGACCAAGATGACGCCTTCCCTGCCCTGGCAGTAAATCGGGGTGGAGTTGATGGCGACTTTGTTTTGGTCAATGTAGGAAACGTATTCGCGGATGCCGCCGTTATACTGGAAGACCTCCGAGGTGGGGACCTCGCCGCGGGCATCGGTCAAAGTGATGCGGATGCCGCCGTTGAGGAAGGCCATCTGACGGAGATGGTTGCGGATGGTCTCGTAGTTATAGACGATGGTTTCTGTGAAAATGGTGGGGTCTGGTTGGAAAACGACGGTGGTTCCGTGCTGATCGGAGTCGCCGACTCTCTCCAAATGCTTGACGGGATGTCCGCCGTTTTCGAAACGGATGAAATATTTCCCGCCGTCGCGGCAAACGGTGACGTCCATCCAAGTGGAGAGCGCGTTGACGACGGAGGCGCCGACGCCGTGAAGGCCGCCGGAGACTTTATAGCCGCCGCCTTCGCCGAATTTTCCGCCGGCATGAAGGACGGTGAAAACCGTCTCGACGCCGGAAAGGCCGCTTTTGGCGACGGTGTCCACCGGGACGCCGCGGCCATCATCGGCGACGGTGATGGAGTCGCCTTTGTTGATGGTGACTTCGATGTGGTGGCAATACCCCGCTAAGGCTTCGTCAATCGAGTTGTCCACGATCTCCCAAACGAGATGGTGCAAACCCGCGGAAGCGGTGGTGGCGATATACATGCCCGGGCGCTTGCGGACGGCTTCCAGGCCCTCGAGGACCTGGATGTTCGATCCGGTGTAATGGGAATCGGCTTTCTCCAGAGCCTTTTCGTCATCCACGGATTCGCGGATGTAAGTGAAACGCTCTTCTTCCGGTTTATCGGAAGGCGTTAGAGTCTTTTCTTCTTCTGCCATGCTATTTCCTCCTAGTGGCTTTATGCGAAGCGACGTCGATCACCGACGCGCTTTCGGCTTCTAAGTTGGTCGCGGTCAGGAAGACCTGCGAGAAGTCCTTCAGGAGAAGAAGCAATCTCTCCTGTCGGGGTTGGTCGAGTTCGCTCATGACGTCATCAAGAACGACGATAGGCTTATCCTCCTCTTCAACTAGGAAGTAGGGGGCGAGTTTCAGGCAAAGCGCGCAGAGGCGGTTCTCGCCTTGGGAACCGTATAAGGCGACGTCTTTCCCATTTAACTGGAAGCGGAAGTCCTCGCGGTGGACCCCCACGCAGGTGCTGCGCTTCATTTTTTCGCTTTCTAAGGCCTGCTCGTGCGCTTTGTGGATGCGTTCCTGCAGTCCATCGCCCTCTTTCACGAACGGGGAATAGACGAGCGTGCAGGAGGCCTCTTCGCCCCGCAATCGGGAGAGGAGACCGGGCAAGACAGCGTTGAGCGAATCGGCGTATCGCCGCCGATGGGCGATGATGGAGGGCTCCAGGGACTCCATCTGGTCGGTGTAAACCTCGATGAGGGCATCGTCTGGAGCATCCGCTTTCAAGGCCAGGTTCCTTTCGTGGAGAACCTTGGAATAAGCGGAGATCAGGCTTAGGTAATCGTGGCTTGATTTGGACAAAGCCACGTCGAGGAAGGATCTCCTTCTGCTTGGGGAATCCAAGAACAAGGTGACATCCTCAGGAACGAAGGTCAGCACATTGACCAAGCGGCTGAGTTCGCTTATCTTCCGGCAAGGCTTCCCGTTGATCAGGATTTTCTTGCCTAGCTTCGATAAGGTGATTTCCACGCTTCGATGAATGGCCCCTTCTTGCAGCTCGGCCATCACGCTAGCTTCCGATGAGCCAGAGGCGATGATGAGCTGATTGTCGGAGGTGCGGAAGGAACGAGCCAAGGAGAGGTATCCGATGGCTTCCGCTAAATTCGTCTTACCCGCGCCGTTTTCGCCCAAGATCAGGTTTAGCCCTTTCTCGAAGCGCAATTCCAGCGATGGGTATCCCCGCCAATTGACGAGGCGGAGACGCGTAAGGATCATGAGGCTATTTCGACGCAGAACTTGCCGACTTCAACCTTGTCCCCAGGGTGGAGTTTCCTGCCGCGCCTAGAATCGGGAGTGCCGTTAACCAGAACCTCGTTCTCCGCCAAGAAGCCTTTCGCTTGACCGCCTTCGTGGATGATGTTGGCGAACTTAAGCAATTGGCCTAAAGTGATGTACTCGGTCGTGATGGTGACAGTGCGTTTCTCTTTTTCCATATGCAAACTTGGGCCGTTGGGCCTTCCTTGGTATTTTATTACTATGTAATAAAGAGAGGTAGTTTTTTCTATCGTTTTTCCAACTTTTTTAGCCTTTTTCGCATATCCTTTAACTCCGGAAGCTCCAAAAGGACTAAATCAGGCGTCTAGAACGTAAAAAGCCGACCCTTTTTAGGTTCGGCTTTGGTTGTTTTTCTGTTTTTCCAAACGTCTATAAGTTCGAAAGGTCTCTCTTTCAAATCCACGGAATAGGCTTCTTTGCCCTTTTAAGCCCCTTTCTAGGCTCAATAGGTCCTCATCGGCGTAATGAGTTCAACGACCGAGGGATTGTTGCTGTCGCGGACGACAAAGGGCTTCATCTCGCCTTGGAAGCAGATGGTGACGTCTTCGGCTTTGAGAGCCTTGATGGCGTCGTTGACGAAGAGGGAGTTGAAGCTCACTTGGAGTCTTTGCCCAGAGAAACGGCAGGTGCCCAAGGTTTCTTCAGCCGATCCGGCGACGTCGTTTTTGGCGGAGACGATCACTTCCTCCTCCTGCATCGTCAAGGTGACAACAGGGTCCCTATCTACCGACAAAACGGAGACGCGGCCCATGGCCGAGAGCAATTCCGAAGCGTTGACTTCAAGATAATAATTGAAGGTCTGCGGAATGATGGCTTTGGTGACGGGGTAATCCCCGGCGATAAGGCGGCTGGCGACGGTGGTATTGACGAAGCGGAAGAGCGCCTTGTTGGCGGAAATCGAAATAGAGACGAATTGAGAACCTTCGAAGAGGTGGGTGACGTCCACGAGGATCCTCGCCGGGATATTGGCGCGGAATTTGACGTCGGAATCAATGGCGATGGTCTTTTTCGCCAAACGGGCGGAGTCCGTGGCGACGGCGCTGAGCTCGCCGTTGGCGGCTTCGAGATTCAAAGCCGTGAGCACAGGGCGGGCCTGCTCTTTATTGGAGGCGGCGAAGGCGGTCGCCTCGACTAAGGAAATAAGATCGGAGCAATTCAAATCAAGGCTGACGCCCGTGGGCTCGAGGTCGATGTCGGGGTATTCGTCAGCTTTGACGCAGGGGAGCTTATAGGAGGTCTTGCCATCGCCGACTTTGGCGATGGTCTCATCGATGATATCAACGGATATTTCACTTCCGGACATCCTGCGAACGCCTTCTAAAAGCGAACGCGCGTTGATTAAACTCGCGCCTTGACCGGCGTTGCGGATGATTTCGTTATCCCCATTGCGGTAGGGGACGATGGAACGAATGGTTATTTCCGAATTGGAGCCCGTGATTTCAAGTCCTCTATCAGTGAGATCCAATTTAAAGTTGGATAATGCCGGGATAGGGTTTTTTGATCCGATAGCGTGATTAACGGCATTGAGTGCCTTGAGGAAGTGTTCTTTAGAAACGGTGAAGCGCATTTTTCGTTTACTCCTATTTGTTTATTTCTTTTCTTTAACGAATTTTATTAATGATAATAATAAGTGCTGTGGATTGTGTGGATAACTTGGTTTTGGTTGACCTTTTTAAGTGTACCACGCGGCAATGGTTTCATCATCGGTTATTTATAATATATAAATAATCACTTGGATTTTAGCCTTTGCTTCAGCTCGTTGACGGCCTTCTTCATGTCCGGGTCTTCTTTCAACGCTTTTTCCACTTTGTTTACACCATTTATCACAGTGGCGTGGTCTTTGCCGCCGAACACCTGGCCGATTTTTATGAACGGGGTGTCCAACAGGGTTCTGATAAGGTACATGGAGATGTGCCTGGCCATGGCGATGCGGCTGGTGCGGATTTTGCCGGTGATCTGAGAAGGCGTCAAAGAATAGTAACTAGCGACGGTGGCGATGATTTTCTCCTCGGTGAGGGTTCCGACGTCTTCTTGGGCCGATATCAGCGAGGAAATGGCTTTCTTGGCCACGTCCATAGTGATGTGCTTGGTTGGCTCGAGATTGATCGTGTAGAAGAGCAAGCGATTCAAGGAGCCTTCGAGCTCACGGACGCTTGTGGAAAACCGCGATGCCAAGAATTCCACCACGTCCTCGTCAAAATCGTCGACGTTGAGGTTGTTCGCCTCGATTTTGGCCCTCAAGATGGCTTTTGAAGTCGAGAGGTCGGGCTTTTCAATGGGCAGGACAAGGCCGTTTGAGAAACGCGTTTTCAAACGATCGTCGATTCCGTCGAGTTTGCTCGGCGGCTGATCGGAAGTGATGACGATTTGCTTGCCTTGGGTGTAAAGAGACTGGAAGACGACGAAGAACATCTCCATCGTTTTGGCTTTGCCGATGAGGAACTGGATGTCGTCGATCAATAAAGTGTCGACATCGGTTTTGAAATATTGAGTGAGGGTGAGATCTTGCTTATACCCTTGGACGAATTTCATGTACTCGTCCACGAAATCGGCCGCGGAGATGTAGAGAACCTTGGCGGTGGGGCGCATGGCCTTTATTTCGTTGCCTATGGCCTGCAAAAGGTGGGTTTTCCCTAACCCTGACTGCGAATGAATGAGCAAAGGGTTATATAGTCCGCCGGGGTTGCGAGAGATCATCAATGCGGCCTGATAGGCTTCGCGATTGCTGGGGCCGACGACGAAATTGTCGAAAGTGTACTTCGAATCGAGCCTGGCTTGGGAGAAGAACGCGGGTTTCTTTTCCTCTTTTTCTATGGACGGAACGCCCTTTTCGTCTTGGGAAATGAACTTCGCTTTGTAGTTCGTCGACGTCTCTTCTCGCACGCACGTCTCGATTATATCCGTGTATTTATCGGTCATAATCGCGACCCCGAGCTTCGAATTGACGGCTATGAGCATCGTGTCTCCTTGGACGGAGTCGATGTAGCTTCCTTCGAAAAAGGTGTCGTAGACGTGGTCGTCGTTCAATTTGGCTTTGATGCGTTTGAGCGAACGGTTCCAGATGGCTGTGAGTTGAGAGATGGTTTCGGACATAAATAACAAGGTTTTATGAAGGAAATTAAAGCATTTTCCACAACAAAATTCATTAGAATAAGAGCGGTTTTTAATTTATCCACAATAGATAGGTCAAAAAGCATCGATTACGGGCTCTTATAAAGTTTTCCACGAAATCAAATTGTGGATAAATTGTGGAAAACTCCCGCTGATTTTAGAAATTGTGGAAAACGCATTATTCCGCCTTTCTTTCCACAAAGCAAAATCAAGCAAAAGAGACGCCCGAATCGATAGAAAATGGGATTCTCCCCACTTTCCACGGCTTTGTTTCCCATACCTTGTGGGCAATTTCTTCCTTTGTGCGCGCGTATTATGGCGCGTGCGAAAATTCAATTGTGCTAAGGGGGCTCGCTCCGTATAATGGTCACCGCTACCGCATAAAGGAGAAAAAACTATGGGTAAGAAAACTTATCAGCCTTCCAAAAGGAAGCACATCAATGTCAACGGGTTCCGCGCTCGCATGTCCACCCCCGGTGGACGCCGCGTCTTGGCCCGTCGCCGCGCTAAGGGCCGCGCTCGTCTTTCCGCTTAAGTTTTGGCCTGTCCAGCATGAAGAAAGAATACCGTGTTAGGAAACACCGCGAATTCGATCGCATCATTCATGCCGGAGCGAAGGTAAAAACCCCACACTACACCATCTACGTCGAAAAGGCGGAGGAGCAGCAACACGCTAGAATCGGCCTGGCCGTTTCGAAAAAGAACGGCAATGCCGTGACGAGGGTTCGAATCAAAAGACAGGTTCGGGCCATGCTCTCCCGCCACTTCGATGGGAAACCCCGCTTGAACTTAATCATCGTCATCCGCCCAAACTTTTCTCCCTTAGAGAAGAAGGGCAACGAAGAAGAGCTCGTCAAAGCGCTCGCCCAAATAGAGGACACCGCAATTGAATAAGCACAATTTGAAAAAGAAACTGCTGGGGATCGCAACGCTAGGGCTTGGCGTTGCTTTGCTTTCGTCCTGCACGCAGAACTTCTGTTCTGACTCCGACAAAGCCAGAATGCTTTATCCCTACGAACAAGGCGTCACGGTTTACGTCGACAAAGCGACCTTTGAGAAGCTGCAGACCGACGAAGCCACCAAAGACCTCATCGCCGAACAGATGGGGATGACTTTCGGCGACACTAGCGTCGCCGGGAAAGCCCTCGCCGACAACGACGATATCTACAAATACGTGCCTTACACCGAAGGAAGCGCCGGCGTCATTAGCTACACCGCCAAAAAAGCCGCCAGCTTGCTCCAAGGCACGATTCTTTCCTCCGCCGCCACTAATGGCTACGCCCTCCCTTCCGTTCAATATTGGGCCGCCATCGATGACTACGCCTTGAAGGCTTCCATCACCCAAGCGGCTTATGAAAGCGGAAAGATTACCAATGCCTACACTGGAATCGCCGATTTCAGCAATGTGTCCGCCGATTTCGTTTCCAGCATCAAAATCGCTAACGCCACCGGAGATGATGAAACCGATAAAGCCACCGTTTCTGCTATCGAAGAAGAAACCGGGACCTGGTACATCAACCCCTACCTTGAGCAGGACACCGACGGAACCTCGGCCCACGCTATCGATTACAATCATTCTCTTCTCCGTCATTACGGCTACATCAAATTCACCGGGCTTGAAGAGAAGATGTATGGCTATTTGGATTCTTGGACTGCCGCTTTGTACAAGAACACCACCGATGATGGGCTGGGGATGGATGGCACTCCGACCAGCGACTTCACCACGCTTTATAAGAACAACACGTTGACGAAGGTCAACACAATCCGCACCTGCATCGCCACCCGCACGGGCACTTATGGCCATTATGGTCCGGCTCGCGACTGGGAAGTCGACATCACCGAAAAGAATTGGGGATACGCTTGGAGCAAAGGCTTCCTGGAAGGCTTGCTTGTCTACCCGATCTCTTGGATGGTCGATACCTTCGCCTTCGGAATGGATGCCTCCCTTGCCGGGTGGAGCCAGTTGTTGGCCTTGGTCTTCGTTACCTTGATCGTCCGCTTGCTTCTTATGGCGGCGACCTTCAAGAACACCTTGGATCAGCAAAAGATGCAGAATTTGCAGCCGCAGCTTGCCAAACTGCAGGAGAAATATCCAAACTCCAACACCAACCAAGCCGAAAAGGCCCGCATGAGCCAGGAGCAAATGGCTCTTTACCGCAGGAACAAAATCAACCCGATGGGGCAGTTGCTTGTTCTCATCATCCAGTTCCCGGTCTTCATCTGCGTTTGGTCCGGTTTGGAAGGAAGCGCTGCGCTCTCTTCCGGCTCCATGCTTAATCTGAGGCTTTCCGACACTATCCGCGAAACCTTGTTCAACGTTTCCGGCACTTGGTATGCCAATACCACAGGCTGGTGGACCGCGCTTATCCTGTTCATCTTGATGGCCGGGGTTCAGGTGCTTGCCATGTTGCTCCCAAGATGGCTCGCCAGCGCCAAAACGAAAAAGATTGCTAAGATGGGGAAGAATCCTGCGGCTATGGATGCCAATAAGCAAGGCAAGATCATGATGGGCGTTATGCTCGTATTCACGATCTTCATGGGCTTCATGCTTCCTGCAGCCATGGGTATTTATTGGTTGATCGGCGGCGTCATCTCGATGCTGCAGACTCTGATTTCTCAGATGGTCATGAACCGTTCCGCCAAGAAAAGAGGAAAAATATGAAAGAATTCACCGCTAAGACGGTCGAGGAGGCCGTCGCCTCCGCAGCCAAAGAGCTGAACGTCGACCCCGCTCGCTTGAACTACAAGGTTCTTGATGAGAAGAAGGGGCTCTTCAAGAAAAGCGCCACGATCGGCGTTTATGGAGAAGAGGATGCCGTTGAGTTTGCTCAGGAATACCTCAAATCCGCTTTAGCTGCTTTGGGCGTCACCATCACCGCCGAAGGCAAGATCGAGGACGACATCATCAAGGTCACGATCAATTCCGACCACAATTCCATTCTCATCGGACGTGGGGGAAGAACCCTTCAATCGCTCAACGAATTGACCAAATTGGCCGTCAGCAACAAGTTCAGGCACCGTTATCGCGTCCTGCTCGACGTCGGCGGTTACAAAGAGGATAAATACGAAAAGGTCGCTAGGATCGCCAAAAGGGAAGCAAACCGCGTCGTTTATTCCCATAACGATGTCCAACTCGACCCGATGACCCCGGATGAAAGAAGGATCGTCCACAACGCGCTTTCTTCCATGGAGCACATCAAAACCGAATCCACCGGCGAAGGCAACAACCGCGCCGTTTGGATCCGCTACGTTGATTAAGACAACAAATGAAAGGACGCCGCAAGGCGTCTTTTCTTATATAAAAGGAAAACGGGTATAATCTCCCTGCCATGAATAAGCCAATCGTCGCTTTAGCGACCCCACCATTGAATTCCGCCCTCGCCGTCATTAGAGCATCTGGGGATGGTGCTTTTTCCATTGCCGATCAACTCTTCAGCAAGCCCGTTAGCCAAACGACCTCACGGACGGCCTATGTTGGGTATCTCAAAGATGGGGAGAAGACGATTGACCAGGTTGTTTTGCTTGCCTACCCCTCCCCAAATTCCGTGACGGGAGAGGATGTCGTTGAGATTTGCTGCCATGGTTCGATGCTTATCGTCGGGGAGATCGTTGAGGCCTTTTTGAGTCGTGGGGCTAGATACGCTACGCGAGGGGAGTTTACCGCGCGCGCCTTCTATTCCGGGAAGATGGATTTAATTGAGGCCGAGGCCGTCAATGATTTGATTAACGCGACGACGAAAGAGAGCAAGAATCTGGCGTTGCTTTCTTTAGAAGGCAAAACAAGCAAGCTCGTAGCCCCATTGAAGGAGAAGATCGCTTCTTTGCTGGCTTTGCTTGAAGTGAATATCGATTACCCCGAATATACGGATATCGAGGAAGCCAATTCTACGAAAATCATTGAAGAGGCAACTAAAATCAGAGAAGACCTTTCCGCCCTTATCGCTCAAGGGGAACAGGGGAAAGTCATCCGTCAGGGCGTGAAGACGGCTTTGGTTGGCTTGCCAAACGCGGGAAAATCCAGCGTCTTGAACGCTTTGCTCGAACAGGAAAAAGCGATTGTTTCTCCTATTCCAGGAACAACTAGAGACGTCGTCGAAGGGGATATTTCCATTAAGGGAGTTCCTTTCCATTTGCTAGACACCGCCGGGATAAGGGAAGCGAAGGACGTTATTGAGTCCATTGGGGTGGAACGTTCGAAGAAGGTCGTTGAAGAGGCTGACGTGGTGGTCCTCGTCGTGGATGGTGAAAAAGGCTTATTGCCTCAAGACGAGGAAATCATCAAACAAGCGAAAGGAAAGAAACTCATCGTTTGCTATAACAAATCCGACCTTATTAATAATAAGGATGGAGAGAAGGTCTATACCTGTGCGATTAAAGACGATGTCGATGCGCTTAAGGAAAGGCTTTTCGCTTGCCTTGGCATCGGGGAATCAAGCTTCCTTACCCCATCTTTTGGGAACGAAAGGGAGTTAGGTCTTTTGAAAGAGATCGATGGCTATTTGAAGCAAGCTCAAGAGGAAGCCCAAGAAGGGCTGTCCCCGGATTTGATTTCCGTGAGTTTGCAGGAAGCCTACAACGCTTCACGTAAATTGCTTGGGGAAGAGCCGACTCAAGATCTAAGCGAGGAGATTTTCTCCCGTTTCTGCGTAGGGAAATAACCATGGCCACCTATTTTGATTCACATTGTCACCTTAACGACGACGCTCTTTATCCCAAAAGGGGAGAAGTTATCGCAAGAGCCCTCGAAGCTTCGGTAAGAACGCTTCTAGTCATCGGATACGATCTCCCTTCTAGCCGCAAGGCCGTTGAAATCGCGAACGAATACCCTTGCTGCTACGCCGCAATTGGCTATCAACCGGAGAATCTTGAAGGTGCTAAAAAAGAGGATTTGGATGAATTCCGCGCTTTAGCGAGGGACCCCAAGGTTCTCGCGATCGGGGAAATAGGCTTGGATTACCATTGGTTTAAACAGGAAAGCGATAGGAATAACCAAAAAGAGTGGTTCATCGCTCAAATCGAGTTGGCCAACGAATTGGATTTGCCGGTTTCTATTCACGCTAGGGAAGCTCTTGGAGACACTTTGGCGATACTAAAAGAGCACCCATTAAAAAGAAAAGGCGTGCTCCATTGCTATTCCGGATCGGTTGAGACAATGGCGGAGTTGGCTAAATTAGGGATGTACTTTGGTTTTGATGGGCCGATTACGTTTAAGAATGCGGTTGAGCCAAAACGCTGCGTTCAGGCTTGTTTGGAAGAAAGAATACTCGTTGAAACGGATGCTCCTTACTTAGCGCCCGTCCCGTATCGAGGGAAAGAGAACGAAAGCAAGAATATCCCCATCATCGTCGAGGAAATGGCCAAATTAAGAGGCGTATCGGTAGAACATATGTCGGAGGCGCTGTGCCGCAATTTCGAGGCATTGTTTCGCGTGAAACCATGAACAAGATTCCTTATCCATCCATAATTGTCGTAGAAGGAACTTCCGACGAGGCTTTATTGCGTTCTTTCCTTGATTGCGACGTCGTCACTACGAATGGTTCTGAAGTTTCACGTGAAACAATAGACTTTCTGAAGGAAGCCGCCAAAACGCGGTCTATCGTCGTTCTCACCGACCCTGATTCTCCGGGGAAGCGCATAAGAGACCTCATCGCCAAAGAAGTGCCGTCGGTCCAGCACGCTTTCGTCCGCAAGGAAAAATCCATCAAGCATCATAAGGTTGGTGTGGCAGAGTCCAGCCGCGACGAGGTTCTTCTCGCTTTGTCTCATCTTGTCCCGGCCTCTTCACCAGTCAGAGGCGATTTGACGTTCTCTGACCTCTTAGAATTAGGATTGGCTGGGTGCCCGGGAAGTGAAGAAAAAAGAGCGGAAGTAGAAGAAAAACTCAGTTTGGGGCATGGGAACGCGAAAACGTTCCTTAAAAGAGCCAATGCGTTGAATATCAGCAAGCAATCCATCAAGGAGGCCATGAAATGAAAAACAAAGACGCCTATTTCGAGGAAATCGCATCGTTTAAACTGCTCGCAAAAAAGGAAGTCGGGCAGAATTTCCTCATCGATTCCTCCGCGGCCTCTAGAATCGTCGACACCTTGGAACTCAAAGAAGGGGACAAAACGCTGGAAATTGGTTGTGGTGCGGGTTCGTTGACCTTTTTCCTTGAGGAAGCTCGTGCATCGGGGGAAGCCATCGACATCGATGACGGGCTGCTTTCGAAATTGCAGAACGATTTTAGCGAGTCCACATTGTCTCCTATCCACGGCAACGCGATGAAATGGGATTATTCCCCTTATACCAAAATTATCGGGAACCTCCCTTATTACATCACCTCCGGCATTCTCGAGAAGGTTCTTCTAGGCGCGGATAAGGCGGAAAAATTAGTAATCATGGTCCAGAAAGAGGCCGCGGACAGACTGCTGAGCGGAGTGGGGAGCAAAGAATACGGTCCGTTGAATGTCCTCATCGCCCTCTCAGGAATCCTTAAACGGGAATTCAAAGTGGTTCGTTCAAGCTTTTGCCCCGCCCCGCATGTAGATTCCACCGTGCTTTCACTTGTCTTTGATCCCGATAGGGACAAAGAGATGAACCGCAAAACATACGCTCTGTGCAATGAATTGTTCCTGCAAAGACGGAAAACGATTGCCAATAATTTAAAAACCATAGTGAAAGATACCGATAAAATCGCTAAGATTCTCAATGTTTGCGGGATTGATAGCTCAAAGCGCCCCGAACAGGTGAGTCCAGAGCAATATCTATCCCTAATGAAAGCTAGTTTATGATTTGCAAATCGTACGCCAAAATCAATTTAAGTCTCAAAATTACCGGAGTTAGGGAGGATGGTTACCATTATTTGGAAATGGTAAACCTTCCTTTGAAGCTGCACGACATCGTGCAATTCGACCCTCTTCCCATTGCCACCGGAACCCATATCGTCTGCGATGATCCGGGCTTATCCGGCCTCAAGCACAACCTTTGCCAAAAGGCCTTTTCCCTGATGGAAGAGAAATACGGCTTCAAGAAGCATTTCCTCATCAAAATCCATAAGGAAATCCCCTTCGCGGCGGGGCTAGGCGGAGGCAGCAGCAACGCGGCTGTTGTCATGGCCGGTTTGAATAAGATGCTCCATTTGGGCGCGAGCAATGAAGAACTGGGGAAACTTGGGCTCCAAATCGGAGCCGATGTGCCTTTCTTTTTGGAAAGCAAGCCCATGGAGGTCTCCGGAATCGGGGAAATCATGTCGCCTATTGAAATGAAAAAGAATTGGAACGTCTTGATCGTTAAACCTCAGAAAGGGTTATCGACGAAGGATGTTTACGCGATATGCGATTCCTTCCCCAAGGCGCACGTGGATACTGCTTTGGTTAAAGAAGGGCTTAAGGAATTCGATGAAGACAAGATCGCCCAAGGCATCGGAAATGACCTTATGGCCCCCGCGATCTCTTTGCTCCCTGAAATCGGGAAAGTCTGCGAGCTGTTGAGGGAAACGGGATTCAAAATTGTCTCAATGTCTGGCTCTGGCTCAAGCTGCTTTGCCCTTTCTTCTTCCGATAGCCTTTGCAAAGAAGCGTTTAAGAAATTCGATAAAATGGGCTACGTCGTGCGTTTGACGAAGGTGCTTTGCTGATATGAAGTTCGATGAGGTTGAAATATTGGGAGAAAAGCCCGCTTATTATGGCGTTAATTTCTCCTCGGCCTCCGAAATCGCTTCTTTCGCAAAACAAAAACAACTTGAGATCAATCGCAGCCTCCTAGATAAGGGGGTGGTGATCCTTGATCCTGAAAATACTTATATCGGTCCTAAGGTTGAAATCGGCGTTGGAAGCGTGATTTATCCTAACGTCTATATTTTTGGACAGACGAAAATCGGAGGAGACTGCGTAGTTTATCCCTTCTCGTATTTGAAAAACGTCAAAATGGGCGATAAAAACGAAATCCTCTCCGCCCATCTATGCGATACCTTCATTGAAAATAGCAATTCCATCGGCCCCTATTTTAGAAGCAGAGGCGATACCCATATCGGAAACAACACGAAGATCGGAAACTTCAATGAAATGAAGAACACCCGCTTCGGCGACGATTCAAGGATGGCGCATTTTTCCTATTTGGGCGATTGCGAAGTTGGAGAAGACGTCAACATCGGGGCTGCGACCATCACGGCCAATTACAATGGGGTATCCAAATTCCCAAGCTCCATCGGGAATCATGCCTTCATTGGCTCTAGAACGACGCTTGTCAGCCCTGTTAAAATTGGGGAAAGTGCGATGACCGCGGCTGGATCCACCATAACCGAAGACGTTCCTCCCAACGCGATGGGAATCGCTAGGGAAAAGCAGACGAATAAAGAAGAGTACGCCATAAGGTTCCGCGAAAAAGCCCTAAAAGGAGGCAAGTGATTATGTTTGACTGCGTTCCCTGTTATGGACATGACGTCTACATTGATGACAATGTCGTTGGTTACGTTGAAAGGCTTGGCGATGGCGACGCTGCGATAACGATATCGGGCAAGAACTTCGCTAGGCTCACCTCTGATGGCAAAATCGTCAGGAACGGCGAGCAAGTCGGCGACATATCGATGGACGGAATGATCTATTTCGGAGATCGCCTCGTCGGGGAAGTCGACGCCGCAAATAACCTTTTGTTCTACGGAACGGAACTATAAATGGGCGGTTGGTTCTAAAACCGCCTTTTTTCACACCTCTAAAATTTAGGATTTTTAAATTTTTCCTCTTAAAAATTTCGAAAATTATAAAAAAGCACGTTTTCTCCCTTTCGGAAGAAGACGTGCTTAGTGTTTTAAAGCGGATTACTTCGCTTTGCGAGCGTGGGTGATCGCGGCTTGAGCAGCGGCCAAGCGGGCGAGAGGCACGCGGTAAGGCGAGCAGGAAACGTAGTCGAGGCCAACTTCATCATAGAACATGATGGAAGCGGGATCGCCACCGGTTTCACCGCAGACACCGATGAGGAGGTCTTTGTTGTTGGCACGGCCACGCTCAACGGCCATCTTGACGAGTTCGCCGACGCCGTCGATGTCGACGGTCTGGAACGGATCGAATTCGTAGATCTTGCGATCATAGTAGAAGGGGAGGAACTGACCGGAGTCATCACGGGAGAAGCCCATGGTGAGCTGGGTGAGGTCGTTGGTCCCGAAGGAGAAGAACTCCGCTTCTTTGGCGAGTTCGCCAGCGCGGATGCAAGCGCGCGGGATTTCGATCATCATACCGACGTGGTAGACGAGCTTTTCGCCTTCTTTGGCGAGTTCGTCTTCGACGGTCTTGATGACGACTTCCTTGGCCCAGCGATACTCTTTGAGTTCACCGCAGAGAGGAATCATGATCTCGGGCTCGATGCTCTTGCCGACTTTCTTAGAAGCGGCAATGGCGGCCTGGATGATGGCACGAGCCAAGACGGCATAGATTTCAGGATAGGCGACGCAGAGACGGACACCACGGAAACCCATCATCGGGTTGGCCTGATGGAGCTGGTTGATGCGGTCGCGGACCTTTTGCTCGGAGACACCGAGTTGCTCAGCGATTTCGGCGATGGTCTTGGCATCGTTGATTTCGGGGAGGAATTCGTGTAGCGGGGGGTCAAGGAGGCGGATGTTGACGTTGGTGTCAGGGTTGGCCTCATACATTTGACGGAAGTCATCGGCAAGGAAAGGACGAATCTTTTCCAAGGCGGCTTCGCGTTGTTCGGTCGTGTCGGAGAGGATCATCTCACGCATGTGGAGGATGCGCTCCGGGGCGAAGAACATACGCTCGGTGCGGCAAAGGCCAATGCCTTCGGCGCCGAAACGGTTGCCGTTGTTGGCGTCATCGACGGTGTTGGCGTTGACGCGGACTTTGAGGCGGCGATATTTGTCGGCCCAGCCCATGAGACGGCCGAAGTCTCCGCCGAGGTCGGCGGGAACCATCTTGATGCTTCCTTCGTAAACGAGACCGGTGGATCCGTTGACGGAGATGATGTCGCCTTCGTGGTAGACCTTGTCACCGACGGTGAGGGTCTTGGCTTCTTCGTTGACGACGATTTCGGTAGCGCCGGCGACGCAGCATTTGCCCATGGAACGAGCAACGACGGCGGCGTGGGAGGTCATACCACCGCGAGCGGTGAGGATGGCTTCGGAGTTGACCATGCCGATGATGTCCTCAGGGGAGGTTTCGGCGCGGACGAGGACGACTTTCTTGCCGTTGTCGTGCCATTCTTTGCACTCTTCGGCGGTGAAGACGATGGCGCCAGTGCCAGCACCCGGGGAAGCGGGGAGGCCGTGGATGACGGCGTCATGGGCTTTCAAGTCAGCGGTGTCGAAGGTCGGGTGGAGCAAGTCGTTGAGCTGCTTGGGCTCGACGCGAAGGACGGCTTCCTTCTCATCGATCAAGCCTTCGTCGACGAGGTCGCAGGCGATCTTCAAAGCGGCGCGAGCGGTACGTTTGCCGTTACGGGCCTGGAGGAAGAACAATTTGCCTTTCTCGATGGTGTATTCCATGTCCTGCATATCATGGAAGTACTCTTCCATGCGTTTGATGGTGGCCATGAATTCATCATAGACTTTCGGCATTCTCCTCTGGAGTTCGTCGATGTGGAGAGGAGTACGAACGCCAGCGACGACGTCTTCGCCCTGGGCGTTGGGGAGGAATTCGGCGTAGATCTTCTTTTCACCGGTTCCAGGATCACGGGAGAAAGCGACGCCGGTGCCGGAATCTTCGCCCATGTTGCCGAAGACCATGGTCTGGACGTTGACGGCGGTGCCCCATTCATAGGGGATGCCGTTCATCTGACGATAGACGTTGGCGCGGGGGTTGTCCCAGCTGCGGAAAACAGCGGCGACAGCTTCTTTGAGCTGAACGTAGGGATCGGTCGGGAAGTCTTCGTTGAAAACCTCTTTGTAGTAGGCTTTGTAGGCTTTGACCAATTCTTTGAGCTGCTCGGTGGTGACTTCGGTGTCGAGTTTGTAGCCGTTGTCGGTTTTGATCTTGTCGAGCATGGCGTCCATCTTGGTGCGCGGATGGCCTTTGGCGATGTTGGTGAACATCAAGATGAAACGGCGATAGGAGTCCCAAGCGAAGCGCTCGTTGTTGGCGGCTTGGGCGAGTTCAACGACGGTCTCATCGTTGAGGCCGAGGTTGAGGATGGTGTCCATCATACCAGGCATGGACTGACGGGCGCCGGAACGGACGGAGACGAGCAAGGGGATGCCGGCTCCTCCGCCGAAAGCTTTGTTGTTAAGCTTTTCGACTTCGTGAATGTGGTTCACGATGTCTTCCCAAACGGAATCAGGAATCTTCTTTCCGGATTCATAGTAAAGGGTGCAAGCTTCGGTGGAAATGGTGAAACCGGCGGGGATGTTGACCCCAGCGGCAGTCATCTCAGCAAGACCGAAGCCTTTTCCACCAAGGATGTCTTTGCCCAAGTGATACTCGTGGGCTTCCTTGAAGGAATAGACGTACTTCTTTTCTGCCATGTTGTCCTCCTAAAGACAATTGAGGGCTTTATAAAAGCCCTAGCGGAAGAATAGTAACACGTATCTTTGCGTAGAGGAATAAATAACCGAGAAAAAGGGGATTTTATAGAAAACGGACCCCTAAAGGGGCCCGTTTGAAAGCGATTGTCAGAAACCTTATTTGTTGATTTTGTAGACGGGGTCTTTTCCGTTTTCTTTCGATAGGTAAACCCAGAAAATCTTCATCATCAAATGATTGAAAATGAGATGGACGTCTTCGGTGATCTGCATGTCGTCAATGGGGGCGTGGAGATGACAATCGGCGAGGCTGTAGAGCTTCCCTCCGTTATAACCGGTCATGGCGATGATCTTCGCCCCGACTTTTTTGGCGTATTCCGCCGCCTTGACGATGTTGTGGCTGTTTCCGGAGCCGGAAATCGCTAAAAGGATGTCGTTTGGCTTAAGTCTATCCTGAAGTTGATAGACGAAAATGTTCTCATAGGAGTCGTCGTTGGCGATGGCCATTATCGTTGCGACGTTGTCGTTAAGGCAGGTGAAATGGAATTTTTTGTCTAAATCATAGCAAGTGCCTTTGCCGAAATCGCAGACCATGTGACTTGCCGTGGAGGCGCTGCCACCATTGCCACAGGTATAGACGTTTCCGCCTTCTTTGTAGCAAGTTAAAAGGAGATTCATCGCATCGTTGATTTCGTCAACGCTAAGCGAATCAATCACCTTTTTTTCTAAGCTCAGGTAATTCTCAATTTCTGATTTGAAATCCATGGTATCAGGCCTCCTGGGACATGATGAATTCGACGGCTTGCTCAAGGTTCTCACAGATGTAATCTGGTTTGGCCTCGGGGTATTTTGCGTAAGGATGCGGATCCCCTCCGGTCAACAAAACCGTACGGCATCCAGCGTTGATTCCGGTCTGCACGTCTTGGCAAGTGTCCCCGATAAACCATGAGGATGAAAGATCGATGTTGTAACGTTCTTTGGCTCTCAGCAGCATTCCGATTTTAGGTTTTCTACAATCGCATTCGATTTTAAGCTCCGGGACTTCGCCGGCGAATCCCTTGTCGGGGTGGTGGGGGCAGAAATAAAGTCCATCGAGATAGGCTCCTTCATTGCCGAGCATATCTTCGAGCTTGCAATGGATTTCGTGAAGCTGCTCTAAAGTCGTTTCGCCTCTAGCGACGACGGGCTGATTGGTTACGCAGATTGCCAGATAAGGGGATTCGTTGATCCTCTTAACGGCTCTTGCGGCTCCGGGAATCAGAGTGAGCATGCTGGCTTTCGTGACGAAATTGCCGAAAACGTTAAGGGTGCCATCTCTATCTAAAAAGATGGCTTTTTGCGGATTTTTAAGGCATTTGGAAGAAATAATGCCGTTTTTGCAGTCTTTGCTTACGCGTTGGTAGCGATCGGGCGTTCCTGCGTCTTTGACGTATTCGGAGCTTCTGTAGGCGTAGGCCCCTTCGCAGCCAATTGTCGGCAACAAAAGGTCTTTTTCAAAATCCATTTTCGTCGGTTGCTCATCGGGGTCGAATGTCTCTAACAATTCGGGTGAGACGACATAAAGCCCCGCGTTAGTGAGGTTCTCATAGAAGAAATCCCGCTTCTGGGATTTGGGGAGAATGGTGAGTATTTTGTCCCCTTCTCCAACGAGCAAGACATCGGAATCGTAGGGGTGAGAATTCGGGTGGGCGAAGGCGGTGATGATGGCCCCTTTGCTTTTGTGATAGGAAACAAAACGTTTCCAGTCGACATCAAGCATCAAATCGCCAAAGCATAAGATGAAGTCTTCGTGGATTTTGGAGGCAACGCATTGCAAAGCTCCTCCGGTGCCCAAAGGCGAGGATTCGACGATGTAGTCGATGTGGCAATTGAAGGCAGAGCCATCTTTGAAGTAATCCTGAACGGCAGTCGAGTTTTTGGAAACGATGATATAAAGCTTATCGACGCCTGAGCTTGTCAAGGATTCAATCTGCCACTGCAGAATAGGCTTGCCAAAAACGTCAACCATAGGCTTTGGCAAATCATGGGTTATTTCTTTGAGGCGTGTGCCGGCTCCCCCGGCTTGGATTAAGGCAATCATTCTGTGTACACAATGCTCGCGCCCGATTGATCGAGCTCGAATGGCATCTCCTTGAAACCGGCAAGCGCTTGACGGACAGCTTCTTTCTTTGCGTCGTCAGGAACGTAGAAAAGCAAGAATCCTCCTCCGCCTGCTCCTAAGAGTTTTCCACCCGAAGCTCCGGCAGATATGCCGAGGTTGTAGGCGTTATCGATAAGAGGACTCGTGATTCCGCTGGCCAGGCTTTTTTTGATTTCCCAGCCCTGCTTCAAACACGGGCCGAGCGCGTCTACGTTATTGTTTTCAAGCTCAAACTTGAGCTCGCGGGTCATTTCGCAGAGTTTTCTTGTCGCGTTTATTTTTTCATTCGCTGTAGCGAGATTTTTCGTCTCTTCGCCAAGAATCTTGTTGGCGTCATGAAGTGCGCCCGTGTAGAAAAGCATCATTGAATTCTCAAGGTGCTTCCTAGCGGCTTTGCTCATTAGAATGGGCTCGACTTTAACGAAACCATCGGGTTCGAACTCGTAGTAGCGGAGTCCGCCGAAAGCAGCGGCAAATTGATCTTGTTTGCCGATGGGGTTTCCTAGTTGGATGATTTCGACATCACAGGCTTCCTTGGCGACCTTATAGGCCGACACGGATTGGTTGTTATACCCATAAAGAGCTTTCAGAAGCGCCACGGTGAAAGAACTAGACGATCCTAAGCCAGTACCGGCGGGGATATCGGCCATGGATGTGATTTCTACGCCCTTGGTGGAAAAGTCGGTTAGAACTTGCTTAAAGATGCGATGCTGTATTTGCGAAGGGTCGTGGACGACCTCCGTTTGTGAGTATTTTAGAGTTATCGAATCCTTGTTGAATGCTTTGTTGATCGTCAGATAAACATATTTACGAATTGTCGTGGAGATGACGCATCCGGTGTACTTTTCATAGAAAGAGGGGATGTCGCTTCCACCGCCGCAGAACGAAACGCGGAACGGGGCTCTTGAAATAATCATTTTTCAGCTTCCTTCCTTCGGTATTTTAGAGATGGGCGTGGGGGAAGGCAACAAAAGCGGATGAAACGGGGTCTTTTCTTTGAAAAGAAACCACTGATACAAAGCTTTTTAGGGTGTTCGTTCTTAGAAAAAGGCAAACGATATAAACACCAATTAAAAGATATACGTCCTCGTTAAATGACAAAAAACATTCAAAAACAAGTGGTTTTTCCTCTATTTTCATCTCGAAACCTTTTCCGTGGGGTGTAAAATTCATCTGTTAATTATGAACTCGAATAACCCTTTGGTACTTACACTCGATTTCGGGACACAGTCTGTAAGAGCGTCTATTTTTGATAAAAAAGGCAATTTGCTCGCAGGCGAAAAGGAAGAATATGAACCCGCTTATGTTTCCCCTAAGCCCGGTTGGGCCGAACAGGATCCGGATTATTATTTTGATTGCTTGGTTAAAGCCACATCTAAATTAAGCCAAAATCACCCTGAGTTGATTGGGGATATTGCTGGTATCACGCAAACTTGTTTCCGAGATTCCGCGGTTTTGCTGGATAAAGATCTTCGGCCCGTTCGGCCAATGATTCTTTGGCTTGACCAAAGGACGGCTTCTTGCAAACAGCCCCTTCCTTGGAGCTCCAGGTTTTTGTTCGCGTTGGTTGGCAAGACTGAGACCATCCACTTGAACCGCATAAGAACCGCGGCGAACTGGGTTATCGAGAACGAACCCGAGAATTGGGAAAAGACTTCTAAATACGTTTCCGTTTCAACTTATTTCTTTTATAGGCTGACCGGAGAACTTAAGGATTGTCCCTCTGATTTCACGGGCCATTACCCCCTCGAATACTCCAAAAAGAAATGGTACAAAGACCCAATGAAGCACTTCCAAGGGAGAATTTTCTCCGTTAGGAAGGACCAGCTCTGCGAATTGATCGGTAGCCAAGGGCAAATCGGCTGCTTAAAGAGGGATATCGCTTCTAAACTCGGTCTCCCTGAAGGCTTGCCTGTTTTCGCCTCGGGAAGTGATAAATCTTGCGAAACTCTAGGCACTGGGGTCATGGATTCAAATCTTGCCTCGATTTCTTTAGGGACCGCTTGCACGATCGAAACAACAACGAAACGTTATGTCTCCCCCTATCCTTTCTTGCCCGCCTACCCTTCTGTTCAGCCCGGTTGCTTCAATTTGGATTTGCAGATTTACCGCGGTTATTGGATGTTAAATTGGTTCTTGAAGGAGTTCGGCGCGACACAAGTTCAGGAGATGATGTCCGACGAGCTTTCCCCAAACGATTTTAATGAGCATCTCACCGACGTTCCTCCTGGCTGCGATGGCTTGATCCTCCAACCTTATTGGGGTTCTCAACTGGAAAAACCCGAAGTCCGTGGAACCATCACCGGATTTTCGGATATGACCACGAGATTCCATGTTTATAGAGCCTTGATCGAAGGCATTGGATATGAGCTGAGGTCTGGGATGGAGAGATTCCAAAAAATCCTCCATACGGATTTCAAGGAAGTGAGAATCTCCGGCGGAGGCTCTCGTTCTGACGAAATATGCCAAATTACCGCGGATATTCTTGGGAAAAAAGTGGTTAAAGTCCAAACCAATGAAACCTCTTCTCTAGGCGCGGCGATTTCTTGCTACATGGCCTTAGGCGTCTATAAAAATGCCAAAGAAGCCGTGACGGCCATGGTTAGACCGGAGAAGTCGTTTACCCCTAATGAAAAGAACCGTCTTATTTATGACGGCCTTTATAAAAACGCTTATTCGCATCTATATCCGAATCTAAAAAAAGAACTCAAATACCTCTATGAATTTTCAAAGAGGAAATGAGTTCTTGAAGGCGAAGTTATAACGGGCGTTTTAAAGTCATTGCCAACAACAAATCTTTTGAGACTGGCTTTTGAACCGAAGGATTGCTTGAAAGCAGACATTCGAAGATGCCGATGAGCAAATCGAAGAAGATCGAGGCAATCCTTTTGGGGTCTCCGTCGATGACGTCTCCGCTTTCTTGTCCTTCCTTGATCAGTCTTTCGAAAGTTCCACGAATGTCATATTTGGAAATAGCTTCTTTACGAATGCTGGCTTTCCCTTGAACTTTTTCTCTTTCGAAATCCAACAGAATCTTAGCGGTATAGAGGTCTTGGGCGGGACCGGTTTGCAATTTCTCAACGATTTCGAAGAATTTCGTCAAACCTTCCACCCCTTTGTATTGCTCCATCTCCTCGGAATTCAACAACGGTGAGGATTGCCCAAAGACGAAGTAATTCACCACGGCTTCGAAGATGTCTTGCTTCGATGAGAAGTAGTGGTAGAAAAGTCCATGTGAGCATCGAGCGGTTTTAGTGATGTCATCGATCGTTACGTCGTCGTAGCCTTGGTAAGCGAAAATTTTCAGCGCGATCTCCAAAAGTCGCTTTTTTCTCTTGTCTTTGATGGCTTTGTTTTGTGCAGGTGTTCTTGGCATAAATCGGTATCTCCGTTTGCTTAATCGTAAAAAACCGAATTTTTTTGTCAACTAACAAATGTTTCTAGTATTTATGCGCTCGTAAAAGGAATGCCCCTTTTTCCCTCGCTATGTTAATATCGTCATCGCTATGCGAACCCTTATTCTTTACACCTCTGCCACAGGCAGCACCAAGAAATACGCCGAAGAAATTGCCTCATCCGTCGGCGGTACCGCTCTCCCATTGAAAAAGTACAAATGGAAGGATGCTTCCGATTATGACACCATCGTTTATGGCGGTTGGGTCATGGGAGGGAAAATCCAAGGAATCGACGACTTTTTGGCCCATTACGATGAGATCGAAGACAAAAATGTTTTGATTTTCGCCACGGGCATGAGCCTGGTCAGCCCCGAATCCAGGGATAACCTTATTACCACCAACGTTTTGGATATCTACCATATTCGCTTTTATCAGCTTCGCGGCTCTTTTGATTATTCGAAGCTTCATTTCCCCTATAATTTCCTTTTGAACACCTCGCTGCGCTCGATGAAGAACGATCCGGAAATGGCGGCCACTTTAGGGATGGTCGAGAATCTCAAGTCTTCCCCCTTGGAGTTCTATGACGGACAAGGCGTGAATAAGATCATCAGCGTCTTGCATAAGCTATCCGCCATACAGGAGAGCAAATGAAATTAATCGTCGGGCTTGGAAATCCGGGCAAAGAATACGTTGGCACTCGCCACAACATGGGCTTTGAAGCGGTGGAGGAGTTCGCGCAAATGTGCAAAGCGGATTTCGACCACAGCAAATTCAACGGCGTTTTCGCCATCGTCAAAGACCCCTCCTTCCCCGAACCTTTCATACTCGCTAAGCCCGAGACCTACATGAACGCTTCAGGGGAATTCGTTCGTCCTTTGATGGACTATTTCAAAATTGAGGTTTCTGATCTTATCGTCGTCTATGACGATATGGCCCTTGAACCTGGAAAACTCCGCCTGCGCCCTGGCGGAAGCAGCGGTTCCCACAAAGGCATGCAATCGATTATCACACATCTCCATTCCGATGCCTTCCCTCGCATAAGAATCGGCATCGGTGAGCCAAAGCACACCGGGGTCGACTGGGTGCTTGGCAAGCCAAGCGGAGAGGAGAAGGCCCTCATCGACGAGGCCATAAATAAAGCCGCCAAAGCCATAAGAGATGCCCTGCTGAAGGGTTTCCCCTATGCGATGAATCATTATAACGGTTAGAGGAAATGGATAAGGACCAGCTTCTTGATAGAATCTACGAATCGGATTTGACCTCCCCCCTTTTGCGTAAAAAGGGGTCTTTCGTCGTTAATGACACTTTGGGGGTTGGTTTGCTTTTTGCGTCCATTTACAAGAAAAAACCGGGGAATTACGCCCTTATCAGCGCAAACCAATATTCTGCGCAAAAACTCTATGAATTCTTGCTCAATTTCCTGAACGAAGACGAGGTCATATTTTTCCCTAGCGACGAATTGCTTCGCGCAGAAGCTCTCTCCTCTTCTCGCGAATTGCTTTCCCAAAGGCTTTACGCATTGGGGCAATGCTGTCAAGACGGTAAGAAGATTTTGGTGACCCACCCTTCGGCGCTTTTGCGTTACTTGCCATCGAAACGAAGATTCAAGGAGGAGACTATTCATTTTAGGGTCGGGGATTCTTTCGATTTGCCTTCTTTGAAAGAACGGCTTATCAACATCGGCTACCAAGCGACCTCCCACGTTGACAAGAGCCTCCAATTCGCTTCAAGAGGGGACATTCTCGACATTTATTCCGTTTCCTATCTCGATCCTATTCGCATCGAATTCTTTGGGGACGAAATCGAATCCATCCGCTTCTTCTCGCTACGAAGCCAAGAATCAAAACAAACTCTAGATGAAGCCGTGGTTCTGCCCGCGACAGACATTTTCCTTAACGACGATGAGCTTTGCCTTTTTGCCAGCAAATTGAAGGAACAAGTCCAGAAGGACAAAAAGATTCTTTCTCCCGAAGTCGGCCAATTGCTTGATCAAAACATCGAGATCGTTTTGAACGATTTCATTGAGCACAACTATCAAAGCGACCTTTACCGTTATTATGGTTTTGCTTTAGGGGAGGCTAATTCCGTTCTTTCTTATTTCGATCCCGATCTCATCTACGTTGCCAACAAGGAGAATTTCGTTAGCGCCACTAAGCAGCTGCTTGCTGAATCAGTGGACTATTTCCAAGAGATTTTTCTCAAAGGGTATTGTCCGTCCCGGCTTGGACAATATATGTCCTTTGACAAGGCGACGTTAGGAGCGAAAGACGTCGTTTACGGAACAACGTTTGCTTCAAACCAACAGGCTTATCAATTCTCTCTTCGCGGGATTAACGTTCCTTCTAGGAACATCGCGACGATCATTCCCTTGATAAAAGGGTATCTCGACGCAGGGAATAAAGTCGTTCTTTCCCTTAATGACCCCCATCAAAGGACAACCGTCATCTCTTTTTTAGAGGATGCCAAACTCGAATACGAACAGCTTGAAGGCCTCCAGATTCCCGAAGGCAGTCTGGGTGTGACCCAAACCCCCGTTTCCGAAGGCTTTGAAATCCCTTCGATGGATTTGGTCTACCTCACCGCAAATGAACTTTTTGGTCATCGGTCCGTGAACACCAGATTCACAGGGAGATTTAAAAACGCGCAGGTATTGCGGAGTTACGAAGATCTCCGCCCAGGGGATTACGTCGTCCATGAATATAATGGAATTGGCCAGTTTTTGGGCGTTAAAACGATTGAGGTAGAGGGAAATCACCGCGATTTCCTCCATATCGCTTATGCCGGGAACGAATCGCTTTATGTTCCCCTAGAGCAATTCCGATTAGTCAGAAAGTACGCGGGTAGGGAGGGGGCTTCGCCAAAACTAAGCCGCCTTTCCAGTGGAGAATGGACCAAAAGGAAAGCCAAAATACAGGAAAGGGTCAATGATTTGGCCGATCGCCTCATCGCTTTATATGGGGCTAGGGCCAAGACTCGCGGGTTTTGCTTCCCCGAAGACGATGAACTCCAAAAGCAATTCGAAGGCGAGTTCCCTTACGAGCTGACTCCGGATCAGCAAGATGCTGTTGATCAAACAAAAGTCGACATGCAAAGCCCGGAAATTATGGATCGCCTCATCTGCGGAGACGTAGGCTTTGGGAAAACCGAAATCGCCTTTAGGGCAGCCTTCAAAGCCATCGATGCCGGAAAACAGGTCGCGATGCTGGTGCCGACCACCCTTTTGGCAAGGCAGCATTTTGAGGTGGCGCAGAAACGTTTCGCTTCCTTTGGCGTGCGTTTAGGCTTGCTTTCAAGGCTAGTTCCAGCGGACATCCAAAAGAAGACCGTTGAGGGCTTGGCCGAAGGGAAAGTCGATTTCGTTATCGGTACGCACCGCCTTTTGTCCAAAACGATTCAATACAAAGACCTCGGCTTGCTCATCATCGATGAGGAACAGAGGTTCGGCGTTGAGCAGAAAGAGAAGATTAAGGAAATGAAGAAAGACGTCGATGTCCTTACTCTTTCCGCCACCCCAATTCCTAGAACGCTTCAGATGTCGCTTGTGGGAATAAGGCCGATTTCTGAGATTAATACTGCCCCTCCTTCGCGAATGCCCATTCAAACTTATGTCACCCCCTTTAAGCAAAGCGTGGCGGACGAGCTGGTCGAGAAAGAGCTGGCCAGAGGCGGGCAGGTTTTCTATGTCCATAACGTCGTTGAGACCATCTATAACGTCGCGGTTAAGATGGAAAAGCGGATCCCTGGGGCCAGAATAGGGGTCGTGCATGGGCAAATGGACAGAGAAGAGTCCGAAAGCGTCATGGAAAAGTTCTATGACGGGGAGATCAATGTCCTTATTTGCACATCGATCGTCGAAAACGGCATCGACGTGCCTAACGCCAACATGATCATCGTCGAGGATGCGGATAAATTTGGGTTGGCTCAGCTTTATCAAATAAAAGGCAGGGTAGGGCGAGGAAACCGCATTGCCTATGCCTATTTGATGTACAAGCCCCAGAAGAACATGAACGAAGACGCCCAAAAGCGCCTCAAAGCCATACAGGAATTCACTGAACTTGGTAGTGGATACAAAATCGCCCAAAGGGATTTGATGATTCGCGGCGCCGGCGACATCCTCGGCCCCGAGCAAGCGGGTTTCATCGACTCCGTGGGATTGGATTTGTATTTGAAGATGCTCAATGAAGCCGTCGAAGAGAAAACGAAAGGGGTCAAGCCCAAAGAAAGGACTCCGAGGAAGCTTTTCGACATCGATGCCTATATCCCCAAAGAATACGCAGAAGACTCGGATAAGATTGAACTCTATCAGGCTTTCGACGATATCCTCACCCAGGAAGATTTGGACAACTACGTCAAAAAGATCAAGGACGTGTATGGGAAATTGCCAAAAGAAGTGGAGCTTCTCGTGCAAAAGAAACGCATCGACATTCTTTTGGACAACCCGGAATTCGAGACCATTTCCGACAACCCCAAAAGCATCGACGTCTTCTTATCGAGTACCTTCTCTTCAAAAGATGGCCTCGGGTATGAACTCTTCAACGCTTTGAATTGTTATTTGGAGATCATCCGCATGTCCTATTTGGAGAAAAAACTGCGTTTGATATTGCGAAAAAGAGAGAAATGGATGGACGATTTGGAGAAGATTCTGCGCATCGTCCATCAAATCGCTTTAAAACACGGTATTTCTAAATAATCCCTTTAGGGATTTGTGGTAGGATTGTCGACGTGAGAATTGATAAGTTCCTTAAAGTATCCCGCCTGATTCTACGAAGGGAAATCGCTAAAGAACTCTGTGATGATGGCGACGTTTCCATCAATGGGAAACCGGCCAAGCCATCGACGGAGGTCAACGCCGGGGACACTTTGACCCTGACGCTTGGGCGGAAGCGTCTGACAGTCGTGGTCAAAGAGATTCGCCCCTTCGCTTCGAAAGCGGACGCAAGCAAACTTTATGAAATCACCCGTGAGGAAATTCTAGGAGGACAAGCTGATGATTGAATTCAAATTCGATAAAGGAGCGACCTATATCGCCGCCGTGAGCTTCGGCTCGGATTCGATGGCCATGCTGGATATGCTTATTAAGCTTGGTGTCAAACCTGTCGTGGCCGCCATCGATTACCACAAATTCGAGTCCTCGACCGAAGATATGGTCCATTTAAAGGCTTTTTGCGACGAAAAAGGCTTGGATTTCCGCCTTTTGGATTCTTCCAGCCTCCCACAGGATCAGCAGCTACATATTGGTGAATCCTTCCATGATTGGGCCAAAAAGCTCCGTTATGGGTGGTACAAGAAGCTTTATGGCGAATATAACGCTGCAGGGTTGCTTCTTGCCCACGAACAGGATGATTACATCGAATCCTATCTTAAGGCGAAAGAGAAAAAGAAACCGTTGGTAAACGCCCTCATGACTAAGATATCCACCATCGACGGGATGCTTGTGATCCGTCCTTTGCTGGAATTCTCAAAAGAGGACCTCTTGGAATACGACAAGGAAAACCACGTCCCCTTCAATCCCGGCACCGAAAGGGCGCTGGACGTCACCACCCGCTCCGCTTTGCGTAAGGACTACATCTCCAAGCTTAATGAAATTGACAGAGCCAACCTCATCGCCCAAATCGAGAATGAGGCCAACGAGACCCTTGGATTGATCAAATCCATTCGCACCATCAAAAACGATGCGGAGGAATCCGGGGAGCTGGAAATCCGTCCTCTCATCGCTTTGCCTCACGACGATTTCGCCACAACCCTGACTCATTTCGTCCAGAAAGTCCCAGGTCTTTCTCTGAAACCCGAAGATTTCGATCGCATCCGTGAATTCTGTTTGAACGACCAAAGCAACGGCGTTTATCCCCTGATGGGTGGCTTCTCGTTGGTCAAGGATTACGATGTTTTGACTTTGGAGAAGAACATCAATGAAATCGTCTTTTCCTACACCCTCGACGCCCCTGGGAAAATGGACAACGAGCAGTTCTCCTTGGATTTCTCCATGGGCGCCGAAGACCGCGGGATCAAATCGGAGGATTACCCTTTGACCATCCGCAACGCCATGCAATATGACGAAGTCAAAATCCACGGCTACGTCGAGCCCGTCCGCAAGCTCTATTCGCTGTGGAACATGCCTATCGATCTCCGCGAGAGATGGCCCGTATTCATCAACAAATCGGGGAAGATTATCTACGTGCCTCGCTACCGCACGAACTTCCGCGAGTACCACACCTCGCTACTGAATGTTAAAACGAACGTTCGTTGACTAATTTCACTCAATCTCTTGCAATAATTCGAATTTGATATAAATTACCCAAAGCCTATAGGCTTAGCATCCCTTTCCGGCTTAAAGGAAAGAGAAAGGATAAGTTACCATGAATGATGGAAACGCCCCACGCAAAAGAAGCGTATTCTCTTATATCTTGCCCTACGTTCTAATGGCCGCGACAATCGGCATGTTCGTTTGGCTCATCGTCTCCCAATTCTCCAGCAGCGGAGAAACTTGGAGCGAATCTGATATCGACGCCAACATCGGCTATGTTCTCAACGACGAAGGCACGGCCTATAAGACCTACGATGTCGAATCCTACTCGAAGGCCAAGAAACGCATCGTCACCGCCAATGCTTCCCAAAACTACCGCGCCGTGACCGTCAGCGGCACCTACATGAACGCCAACAACGATTTCGTTCGCTTCTCGGTGGTCATTGGGCAGGGAGAATGGGAAACCTCGTTCCTCGTCAACGGCGTCAGCCATGATTCCTACATCAGCGTTTTCCGCAGCGTCGAAAGCGCCGCCAGCCAATACATCGAAGCCAACAACCTGAAGAACATCACCTCGAAGTTCTCCGTCTCCGACGCTTTCCAGGTCTCTTGGTGGGACACTTGGGGACCGACCCTCATCTCGACGGCCATCGTCGTCCTCATCGGCGTTCTCTTCTTCACCAGAATCAATTCCTCCGTCAATGGCGCCAACAACCAGGCGATGTCGTTCAACAAATCCCCGGCTAGAAGGGCGGACAACACCAAAGTCCGTTTCGCCGACGTCGCCGGGTGCGACGCCGAGAAAGCCGAAATGGTCGAACTCGTCGCTTATTTGAAAGACCCCAAGAAATATTCACAATTCGGCGCCAGGCTTCCCAAAGGCGTCCTCCTCATCGGCCCTCCGGGCACTGGTAAGACTTTGCTTGCCAAAGCCGTCGCTGGAGAAGCGGGGGTTCCCTTCTATTCCATCTCCGGTTCTGACTTCGTCGAAATGTATGTCGGCGTCGGCGCCGGACGTGTCCGTGACTTGTTCAAAAAAGCCAAGCAAAGCGCTCCTTGCCTTATCTTCATCGACGAAATCGACGCCGTTGGTCGTCAACGTGGCGCCGGCTTAGGCGGGGGCAACGACGAAAGGGAACAGACCCTCAACCAGTTGTTGGTCGAAATGGATGGCTTCGAAGCCAATTCGGGCATCCTCGTCATCGCCGCGACTAACCGCGATGATGTCCTTGATCCGGCCCTTCGCCGCGCTGGGCGTTTCGATAGAACCATCACCGTTTCTCTTCCTGATGCCGCTGGTCGTGAGGCCATCCTCAAAGTCCATGCTAGGAATAAGAAACTCGCCACCAACATCGACTTCAAAGCCCTCTCCAAGAGGACCGTCGGCTTCTCTGGCGCGGATTTGGACAACGTCCTCAATGAAGCCGCCATCCTCGCCGTCAGGGAAGGCAAGCCCGAAATCGACATGGCCGACATCGACGAGGCCATCGATCGCCGCATCTCCGGCCCCGCCAAAAATTCCAAAGGGCTCTCTGAGCACGAAAGGAAGGAAGTGGCCTACCACGAAGCGGGCCACGCTGTCATCGGCATCAACTTGCCCTATAGCGACAAAGTCCAAAAGATCACCATCATCCCCCGCGGAAATACTGGTGGCCATGTCTTGATGACTCCAGAAGACGATCGCTTCTTGCTCACCAAAAACGAGATGATCGCCCGCATCACCGGGTTGCTTGGCGGACGCGCTTCCGAAGAAATCTTCTTCGGCGACGTCACCACCGGGGCGAGCAACGACATCCAGGAAGCCACCCGTTTAGCGCGTTCGATGGTCACCGAATACGGCATGTCCGACCTCGGCCCGATCCAATACGAAAGGGATACGGGTTCGGTCTTCCTCGGTCGCGATTACGCCTCGACCCAGAAGAATTTCTCCACGCAGGTGGCCTACGAAATCGACAAGGCCGTCAGAGAGATCATCGAAACCTCTTATAAGCACGCCCATGACTTGTTGATTGAGCACAAAGACGAGGTTATCAAGATCGCGGAGACCTTGCTTGATAAAGAGACGATCACCGCCGAAGAAATCTCCGCTCTCCTTGGCAAAGACGCCCCGAAGGAAGAAACGGACAAACCCGTTGAAGCCCCTTCTAGCGAGGATGTCGAAGAGAAGAAAGAAGACGAAAACAAATAAGAAATGGCGCCAGGCGAAAGCTTGGCGCTTTCTTCTTTGCCCGCTTTCCTGTAAAACAGGTCCTATGAAAATCGGCAACATCGAAATCAAAGGCCATGTCGTCCTTGGCCCCATGGCGGGGGTGACGACCCTAGCGTATCGCGAATTCATGAAAGGCTTTGGGGTTGGGCTTTCCTATACCGAAATGGTTTCCGACTGCGGCCTCGATTACAAAAACAAAAGAACATACGAATACCTCCAAACCTCGGAACTTGATTCCCCGGTAGGGATTCAACTTTTCGGCTTCAGTTTAGAACACACCATCCCGGCCATCAAAATCTGCGAGGCCCATGGAGGATACGATGTTTTGGATATCAACCTCGGCTGCCCCGTGACCAAAGTCATCAAGACAGGGGCTGGATCGGCATGGTTAAAAGATCCCGACGCGTTATATCATTATATGAAAGGCGTGGTGGGGGCTTCATCTAAGCCCGTCACCGCCAAGATACGCTTAGGATGGGATGAGAAGAGCATCAATGTCTTCGAGGTCGCCCATAAACTTCAAGACGCTGGGGTCGCTTTGATCACCGTTCATTGCCGCACGCGCTCCCAGGGCTATTCAGGGCAGGCGGATTATTCTGCCATCGCCGGGCTTAAGGAGGAATTATCCATTCCTCTTGTCGTTTCCGGGGACATCTTCACGGCCAAAAAAGCGCAGGAAGCCATTAATATCACCCACGCCGACGCCGTCATGGTGGCTCGCGGAGGCGTGGGCCATCCTTATCTAGTTAAGCAAATCAACGCCCTTTTGGACGAAGGCGTCTTTTTGGATGATCCTAGCGCCCCTCAACAGGCCTTATACGCCAAAGAATACGCCGCAAAGCTCATTGCGTTGAAAGGGGAGGCGACCGCGGTCAAGGAGCTCCGCGGCATCCTTCCCCATTTCTTCTCCGGTTTCCCCGGATATAAGAAACTCCGCAATGAAATCGCGATGAACATCAAGACCAAAGAAGACGTCGAAAAACTGCTTAATGGGGTGATTGCCCGTGGCGGATGCTGAAAAACTGCTTCAGCATGGCTTTCCGCCCATCTTCGACAAAGATTCAAGGATTTTGATCCTCGGATCTTTCCCCTCGGTCATCTCGCGCGAGGAAGGGTTTTATTACGGGAATCCAAGGAATCGGTTCTGGGGTGTCATGTCGAGGGTGTTTGATTCTCCATGCCCAAAAGACACGCAAGGGCGAATTCGTTTTTGCTTTGAGCATCATCTGGCCCTTTACGACACTTTGGAATGCTGCCGCGTCAAGGGTTCTAGCGACGCTTCTATCAAAGATTTTATCTATGCCGACCTGGGCTTGATTTTCAAGGCGGCAAACATTAAGAAAGTCCTCTGCAACGGGAAGGCCGCTGGGCGGTTTTATGAACTAGGACAAAAAGAAAAATGGTCCGTTCCCTTCGAGGTTTTGCCGTCGACTTCTCCAGCCAACGCAACCGTTAGTTTTGACGGTTTAATCAAAGTGTATAAAGCGGCGATAATTTAGTTTTAAAACCTCTTGACTAATGTCTTTTTTCCTTCACAATAGTTCGGCACCTAACAAAGGAGGAATTATGGAAAAAGACAACAACGTCAGAAAAATCAAAGGAATGGGTAATGCCCTAAGGGGTCTGTTCCGTTCCAAATACGATTGCAGGATGCCTAGTGGCGTCACCCGTGTCGAAGGCCGTTTCCTTGGCTTCATCGGCGACCATCAAGAAGAAGGGGTCATCTCCAGCGACTTGGTCAAGCATTTCCAATTGAAGAAATCCACCGTCTCCGAAACCCTTTCTTCCTTGGAGAGGAAAGGCTTCATCTATTTCGAGAGATATAAGAAAGACGCGCGCAAAAAAGGCATTGTCTTGGCCGATAAGGGCATTGAGCATGAGAAGAATGCCGCCCCGATCATCGCCGAATTCGACGCGATCCTCGATAACGTTCTCACCCCTTCTGAGCAAGAGGCTTTCGATTCCGCTTGTGAGAAGTTGATGGCCGCCATCGAGGAGAAGGAGAAAGAATGAGCGCCTTGAATCCACAAGAAGAGCGCATTATTCAAGACATTAGCAAACGTAACGACGAAACGATCAAAAACAGCAAGAGCCTTCATATTTTTCGTTCGCTTCTAGCGTATATGAAGGGATATTGGGTCTCCGTCGTTCTCGCTTGGGTTTTCGTTGCGCTAGAGGTCGTTTGCGAAGTCTTGATCCCGTTCTTCTCGGAGTACCTTGTAAACTCCATTGAAGCTACCCCCATCGATTTATCTCAAGTCTGGCTTTGGGCCCTTTTGATGATGGGCATGGCCGTCGCTAGCTGTATCTTCGGCATTTTAGCGGGCTACGTTGCCGCCAAAGCCTCTGCCGGATTTGGCAGGAACCTCCGCAAAGTGATGTACTATCACATCCAGGATTATTCCTTCGCCAACATCGATAAGTTTTCCACCGCGTCTTTGGTCACCCGTTTGACCACCGACGTCACCAACATCCAGAACTCTGTGCAGATGATCCTTCGCATGGTCGTCCGCGCTCCGTTTATGCTGATCTTCGCCTTCATCATGGCTTGCGTAAAATCTTGGCAGCTATCGATGATCATCCTCGCCGTGTTGCCTTTCCTCGCCGCCGTGCTGTTTGCCATTTCCATCGTTGTCCACCCGACCTTCGTCCGCGTCTTCAACGCCTATGACGACCTCAATGGCGTCGTTCAGGAGAACCTCAACGGCATTCGCGTCGTCAAATCCTTCGGCAGGGAGGATTTCGAATCCCAGAAATTCGGCGGGATCTCCTATTTCATCTATAAGAACTTCATCCACGCCGAAAAGCTTCTCGCTCTCAATAACCCCGCGATGCAGCTTTCCGTTTACACCGCGATGCTTCTGGTCTCCTATTTCGGGGCCAAGGCCATCCAGGCTTCCGGCAACGATCCCGATGGCTTCAACGCCGGCACTTTGACCTCTTTGCTTTCTTACATCATGATGATCCTCAACTCCTTGATGATGGTCTCCATGTCCTTCGTCATGATCATCATCTCCAAGAACTCCGCTGAGCGCGTTACTGAAGTCGTCGTGGAGAAACCCGACATCGTCTCCCCTGAGAACGCCATCACCGAGGTCAAAGACGGGTCCGTGGATTTCTGCCACGTCAATTTCCGTTATTCCGCCTCCGCCTCCAAAGACACCCTCCACGACATCGATCTTCATATTAAAAGTGGGTCGACCGTTGGTATTCTTGGCGTTACCGGCAGCGCCAAATCGACTCTGATTTCCCTCGTCGCCAGGCTTTACGATGCCACCGAGGGCGAGGTTAAAGTCGGCGGGGTCAACGTCAAAGACTACGACCTCGTCTCTCTCCGTGATGCCGTCTCCGTCGTCTTGCAGAAGAACGTCCTTTTCTCCGGAACCATCAAGAGCAATTTGCTTTGGGGCAACGAGAACGCCACCGACGAGCAGATTCAAAAAGCCTGCCACCTTGCCTGCGCAGACGAATTCATCTCCACCTTCCCCAAAGGATATGACACGCCTATCGATGAAGGCGGAACCAACGTCTCTGGCGGGCAGAAGCAGAGGCTTTGCATCGCCAGGGCTTTGCTTAAGAACCCCAAGATTCTTATTCTCGATGATTCGACCTCGGCCGTGGATACCCACACCGACGCCATCATCCGCAACAGCTTCAACACCGAGATTCCCGACGTCACCAAATTCATCATCGCCCAAAGGATCCTCTCCATCAAAGACTGCGACGTCATCCTTTTGATGGACGATGGCAAAATCCTCGCCCAAGGCACCAATGATGAGCTGATGAAGTCCTCGCCGGTGTACCGCGAAATCTATGAGACCCAAATGGGAGGAGGTGATTTCGATGAGCAATAAAAAACCAATGCCGGGCAACCGCGCTAAGCGCCTTAGCCCCAAACAAGAAGCCAAAATCATGGGGCGTTTGCTCAAATTGATGTTCAAGCAATACCCATGGCAGCTCCCTTTGGCGGGATTGGTCATCATCCTTTCCTCCGCCGCGGGGGTTATTGGCAACGTCTTCGTCGGCCAGATTATCATCGGCCATTACGTTCCTGAACTCCTTGGTCATTCCGAGCCTTTGACCGGGGTATATGGAGCCATCTTCAATTCCCTCTCCCTTGATCAGGCAATGCTGGTCATGGTTGGGGTATATGCTGTCGGAATCCTCTCTTCTTATCTCTATCAGATCATGGTCTCCGTGATCGGGCAGGGGTTCCAAAAGAAGTTCCGCGACGAGGTCTTCGCCCATATGGAGACCCTCCCTCTTTCTTACTTCGATACCCGTACCCACGGGGACATCATGTCGATCTACACCAACGACATCGACACCTTGAGGGAATTCACTAGCCGCGTTCTTCCCATGGTCGTTCAATCCATCGTGACGATGGTCATCGCCCTCATCGCGATGCTGAGCTCTTCTTGGGTTCTCACTCTTGTCGTTTTGGCCTTCTTTGTCATCATCTTGACCGTTGTGCTCTATGTTTCCCATCAATCCGCGCATTTCTTCGTCGCCCAACAAAGGGCGCTTGGCGCGGCGGATGGCTACATCGAGGAAATGATCTCCGGGCAGAAGGTCATCAAGGTCTTCAACCATGAGAATCAGGCCAAAGCCGGTTTCGACGAGCTTAACGATGCGCTTTGCCTCTATACGACCAAAGCCGGCCAGTTCTCCAACATCCTTGGTCCGATCACCAACAATCTGGCCAACCTCCAATACGTCGTGTTGGCTTTGATCGGCGGTATTTCGATCGCCTGCGGCCTCAACCTCTCTTACCAAGCCGACGCTACCGTTGGCGCCCAAATCGGCATCATCGTCTCCTTCTTGACCCTAGGTAAGCAATTCACCATGCCTATCGCCCAGTTGGCCAACCAGATCAACATGATCAACATGGCCCTTGCCGGCGGGGAGAGGATCTTCGCCCTCATCGACGAACCTAGCGAAGTCGATGATGGATACGTCACTTTGGTCAATGCCGAAGAAGATGAAAACGGCAACCCCGTCGAAGCTGATCACCGCACTGGCAAATGGGCTTGGAAACATCCCCATACCGCCGATAGCAGCGTCACCTACACTTGGCTTAAAGGGAAGATCAATATGTACGACGTCGATTTCTCTTACGTCCCTGAGAAACCCATCCTCCATAACATCACCCTCTACGCCGAACCTGGCCAGAAAGTCGCCTTCGTCGGTCCTACCGGGGCTGGTAAGACGACCATCACCAACTTGCTCAACAGGTTCTATGACATCGCCGACGGCAAGATCCGCTTCGACGACATCAACATCAACAAAATCAAAAAGAAGGACCTCCGCAGGGCCATGGGCATGGTCTTGCAGGAAACCAACCTCTTCACGGGCACCGTCAAAGACAACATCCGCTATGGCAATCCGGAGGCTAGCGACGAGGAAGTGGTGCAGGCGGCAAAGCTAGCCAACGCCGACAACTTCATCACCATGCTCCCCCAAGGCTATGACACCGTCTTGACCGGAGCCGGGGCGGGGTTATCACAAGGGCAGAGACAATTGATCTCCATTGCCCGCGCGGCTTGCGCTAATCCGCCTGTCCTTATCCTTGATGAAGCGACTTCCTCCATCGACTCTCGCACCGAGAAATTGGTGCAGCAGGGAATGGACGCCATCATGAAAGGAAGAACCGTCTTCGTCATCGCTCACCGTCTCTCCACAATTCAGAATTCCGACGTCATCATGGTCCTTGAGAAAGGATGCATCATTGAACGCGGCGGACACGATCAATTGCTTGAAGAGAAAGGCAAATACTACCAGCTCTATACCGGTGGCCAAGTCACCGCAGCGGAGTAAACCCTTAGGCGCGTCATCATCGACGCGCCTTTTCTAATGGCTTGGATTTAGACAAATGATGCACTTTGTCAATTGAACGTTCGGATTCCGTGTGATTTAATCATTGTTATGGCGGATGCTCCTGAGGACTAATGATCAATTGCAGCCATTTAACGAAAAGATATAAAAACGGCGATGATTTCGTCGTTGCTTTAGATGATGTCTCTTTTTCTTTCCCCGGCACAGGATTAGTGGCTATCATAGGCGAATCGGGGTGTGGAAAATCCACGTTGCTTAATCTTCTTGGTGGATTGGATTATCCGGATTCAGGCGAAATCGTTTTTGAGGGTGGGCCTTTGCCTTTGGGCTCTGAACTTGATGATTATCGGAAGGACGCTGTTTCTTTTTGCTTTCAGCAGGCGAATCTTCTTCCTGATTTGACGGTGAGGGAGAATATAACCCTTTGTAGCAAATTCGTCTCGCCGAAAAAAGTCGAGACCATTTGCGAACGTCTTGGCATAAAAAACGAAATAGATAGAAAAGCATCAACGCTTTCCGGCGGGCAAGCCCAAAGAGCGGCTTTAGCCAGGGCTCTGTACCGTGGGTCTCCGCTTTTGCTTTGTGATGAACCGACGGGTTCTCTAGATGAAGGCGCGGCGGAGTCCGTATTTTCGCTTCTTAAATCTCTCTCCTCATCACGTTTGGTGATTGTTGTTACGCACAATAAAACGTTGGCCGGCGATTTTGCCGATAGGGTTATCGAATTAAAAGGCGGAAAAGTTGTAAAAGACGAAACAAAAGAGCAACAAAACGAAGAAGCGCCTGCTTTATTGGCGGAAGGAGACAATATTAAGAACCGTCTCAATCTTAAGATGTTGCTCCATTGTTTTTCTTCCCACCCTGTGAGGAGTTTTTTCTCGGCCTTGATGTTGGGGTTTGGGTTTGGGGCTTTGATTCCTCTTCTAAGCGTGGTTACGAAGAACGGATCCGCTTTAGTAGCTTCGTCGGTTGCTTCCTCCTCTTCCCCTTCATTTGTTATTAAAAAAAGCCAATTTGCGAATGCGTATTCTCCTAACAATATGTTTCCGGATGAAGTCGCGGGTATAACCGACGAATCCTATTTGCCTGTTTATCAGTATTCTCTTGGGCTTGGCTATGGGTACTCTTCACCCTATATCCCCAGCGATTACATAGCGGAGACTTCTTGGAGGAACGATTGGGTTGACACTCTTTTTGCGACGAAGACAAGTGGAATCGCCGCTGGAAGCGAGGCGGCTTTGACCCCTCTTGGGTTGACTTTGCTTTCTGGCGCTTATCCAAAGGAAAACGAATGTCTGATTTCCGATGTTCAATATTCCCTGTTCGCCAAATATGGGTTCATCGGGGCGGATGGGCATCGTTATAGTTCTGTTGAAATCACTTCTCCGTCAACGTTCCTTTCTTTTTCTCCGAAAATTGATGCACGCATTAATCAAAAGACCATTCGCTTGAACATAAGCGGTGTTCTTGAAACTGGCTTTGATAGATCGTCGTATAACATTTCCAATACGGGTTCTTTCTCCACCGAAATTTCAAAATCAATCCTTTCGCAGGAATCCACGTTTTCACCTTATTCGCTTTTATTCGTTTCCGAAGACGTCATTTCAGAAAATTTTGGAGCCTCAACGAATTATGTTGCATTTGGCGATCTTCAAACGTGTTTGTTCGATTCTAAGAACACGGGCGTGAGGTCTCTTCGCCGACTCGATCTTGCCAATTCATCTTTGGCTTGTTTCGCCGAAGATGGCTGCGCGGTTCCGTTGGGGCTATTCGGAACCGTTTATGGAGGACAAGATCTCATGTTGGAGGGGATCGAAACGAAGGATTACGTCTCTTGTTTGTCCTTTTATTCCGATTTCAATGAAATCTCTTCCGAGAATCGTTACTTTGACTCATCATTTCTCTTCGCTGATTATTTACCGGCAAAGGCTTCGAATCTATCGCTTTTGGCCGTGGGGAATTACGTTTCCAAAAACGGGCTGCCGGATGGAGAAGCCTATTCTTCTTTTCTGACTTTTGCAAAAGAACAATATGAGGATGCTTCCAAAACTTTGAAAAGAGAGATTCCTGATTTTGATTCGGGTAACGTTAAGGCTCAAGGATACTTAAAGAGCCTGTATGTATGGTATTTGTCTACGCCTGAAATGCATCTTAACGGCGCAAGCAGCTTCAATATTCGGGAAGGCGGATATACCCATAATGAATTCGGAGAAGCGTCTGGCTTGCAGATTACCAAAGAATTCATAGATTCGCTTCTTGAAAAGGAAGGGTTTTCAAACAAACAAATAAACCTCGATTTTGCTAGATCAACAAGGGACGAGGACAACCTTTCCAGAAGCGTTTCTATTTCGGGGCTGAATCTCGTCGACGATAAAACCATGCACGTCTCATCTTATTTGATCGATGACTTAAAACATTTTCTTGGTGATTCCGGCCCGATTCGCTTTTTGTTGGTCAAAAATACCCATAGCAAAAACCAGGTTTCTCGATACGTTTCGGGATTCAATAATGAGCTCGGCCATTATTGTTTGTCTGCCCCGGCATTGACCTCATATGAGTATTTCGGAGACTACGTTTTTAGCAATTTCGCCTTGCTGTCTGGCTTGCTTGGCGGTTCTTTCTCGCTTCTAAGCGTCGCTCTTCTTGCGTTGATGCTTAAGCAAGTCAGTGGGGAAAGGGCCAAGGAAATGGCTTTGAGAAGATGTCTTGGAGAAAGCAAGAAAGATGTTTTCTTGGCCTTGTTCGCTCAGTCTTTTGTTTTCGGGCTGATCGGGTTTATTTTGTCTTCTATCTTAGGTGCGTTATTCTCCGGGCTGCTCAATTCGGTATTTCTAAAAGGCGTGGCCACGTCCTTGAGGTTCTTCTCTTTAAATTTCTGGAGCGTGCTCGCTTGCCTTGGGATGATTCTCCTTTGCTGCGTGCTTTCTTCCGTTTTCTCCGCCTTAAAAGGAGCAAGGCAAAGTCTAGCGATGAACCTTTCTCGCAATTCCTGATGCATTTTCCTTCTCCGTTTTTATAATTGTTTTTATGATTGCAGATAAAGAGATTCAGCATTTCCTTGAGGAAGAGGAGAAACGCCAAAACGGAGGCATCGAACTGATCGCCTCGGAAAACTATCCTTCCGTTGATGTCAGGGAGGCGTCTTCATCGATTTTCATGGCCAAATACGCGGAAGGCTATCCTGGACACCGTTATTATGGGGGATGCGTCAATGTCGATGCGGTGGAAACCCTAGCCATGGAAAGGGCCCAGAAACTCTTTAACGTCGCTTATGTCAACGTCCAGCCCCATTCCGGCTCTCAAGCCAATTTCGCCGCTTACCATTCTTTGATAAAGCCAGGGGACAAGGTTCTTTCTCTTACGTTGAATGACGGAGGCCATTTGACCCATGGTTCTCCTGTCTCTTTCTCCGCCCAAACCTACAATTTCGTCCATTATCCTTTGGGGGATGATGGCAGGTTGGATTATGGAATCATCGCCCAAAAGCTCGATGAAGAGGACCCTGCTTTGCTTCTTGCGGGCTATTCGGCTTATCCCTATGCGATTGATTTCAAAAAGATGAGGGAACTCGTTGATGAACATAACGCCAAAAAAGGCGCGCATTGCCTGTTTATGGTAGATATGGCCCATATCGCCGGAATCGTCGCCGCGGGGCTTTGCCAAAATCCCTGCGATTACGCGGATTTGGTCACCACGACCACCCACAAGACCCTCCGCGGCCCTAGGGGAGGGCTCATCATGACCAATCGCGAGGATTTGATAAAACCAATCAAATCCGCGGTATTCCCTTATACCCAAGGCGGCCCATTAGAACACATAATCGCCTCTAAAGCAGTCAATTTCCTCGAGGATTTGCAGCCTTCTTTCAAAACGTATATGCAGCAAGTCCTCGATAACACCAAAGCCGCATCGGATGAGCTTGCATCTAAAGGATGTGTTGTGTCGGGGAGTGAGAATCATCTTTTCTTGCTCAATACCCTCGTCTCTTTCTCTTTGACTGGTCTAGAAGCCCAGACGCGCCTAGAAGAAGTGGGGATCACCACGAACAAGAACATGATCCATGGGGATACCTTGAAGCCCAACCAAACCTCGGGTCTCCGCATTGGCTTCGCCGCTTCGACGACCAGGGGCTGCAGCAAAGAGCAAGCCGTTGAGATCGCCGATCTCATTTACGATATTCTCAAAGACCCCAGTCCCGATTACCCCTTCTATAAAAGCAAGGTCGCTTCCATCGTGGCAACGTGGAAGGACGTAATGAATTTGAAACAATTGGAAAACTAATAGTGGTTTGAAAGAGGTTCTAGCTAATCCGCTCGTATATTTTTCGCCATGCTATGTGAGGTCTTTTTGGCGTTTTCCGTTTTGAATGTTACCTATATTCAGGGGCGTTTGGCCGCATTAAAAACCCAATTAAAACAATAGCTTTGAGCTTTTTAGAGTCCTTCACCAAACAAATATTTGTAGATAAGGCTTTTGATGTTATCTCTTGTCTTTATTTTGTTTAGCCTCTTCGAAGGCTACCAAATCCTTTGGATCGGCGACTGTGTTGTGGGGGATTGGTTTCCAAGTTACGTTCATGAATAAGCAGACGATGTTTAAGACAATGCCAGCCATGTCGTAGAAGGGCCATAGGAAGATGATGAGAATGGCTTGCCACCAAACGAAATGGACCTTTTTCCATTCCCTGATGAGGATTACGGCGGCGGTGAAGACGCCGCTAGCGTAGATGCCAGCGAAGGTGCTGGTCACGTAGTAGCCGAAGCTTTTCCATACGGCGAACCCCGTCGATGCCATCATGATGAGAGTCACGATTTGGTAAAGCAAAGGCCAGATGAAAGAGAAGAGAGCGAAGGGGAAATAATCCCAGTAGGAATCGTATTTCTGCCACGTTGGTCGTTTGAGGAAAGAAAAAAGAACGCGATGGCCGGATTTCCACCAATTGATGAGGCTTCCTTTGCACCAACGGAGCCTTTGGCGGAAGCTGATGCGGAGGCTTGCGGGCTGTTCATCGTAATATTCGGCTTCCTCGCAATACCCCATTTTTGCGCCTGATAGATTTAATTTTGCGGTGATTTCCCCATCTTCTGCAATTTCATGGGATTTCCAGCCGTCTTTAAGAAGGTAAGAACGGAGGGCGAATCCAGAGCCGCAGAGGATCTGCGCGGGCGAGTGGAGAACAGAGCGAGGCCGGCGGACGGTCATGGCGTTGCGGTAGAGGTTGATGCCGTTGATGGCTGCGACCCAGTTTTCGTTGAGGTTTTTCGCGTTTTGGTAGCCCATGCAGGTATCGTAATTTTCAGAAACCATCGCATCATTGAGCTTGCTGATGAAATTGGGGGCTAAAACGTTATCGGAATCGAAGAAGAGATAGGCGTAATAATCCTTTTCGAGGTTGATCGTCTTGGCCATTTCGGCGGTTAGATATTCTAGGGCATAGCCTTTTCTAGCGTGCTCTAGATCATGCCTTTCGAAGGTGACGCAGCCTTTGCTTCTAGCGATCTCCGCGGTTTTGTCGTTAGGATCGCAGTTATCGGCGACCACATAGATGTCGATGAGCTCTTGAGGATAATCCTGAGCCCTGATGGAATCGATGAGGTTACCAAGGACCGCTTGCTCGTTACGGGCGGAAAGCAAGACGGCGTATCTGTTCTCTTTCTTTTGCTCCGGAAACTTCCTGCCCTTGGCGAATAAGCCCACCAAAAGGTAGAAGAAGCGGTAGCAAGAAAGCACTCCGAAGATCAAAGTGACGCTAGAGAAAACGAGCTGAACATATGCCTGAGCGGGTATGGCCTCGCCTTTTTGGATGGCTATGGCGATTAAGTCGACACCCAAGAAGCCATATAGCCAATCCAAAACCCAGTTCCAAAAATCCATGCGGTTATCCTAACAAAACCCATGCTCATTTGCCATATCCTCAGGGCGGAGGACTATGGGCGTTGTTGTTTGCTTATGCAGCGGAATAATTCTTATTTTGTAGCTATAATAGGGTTTCTATTTCTCGCGCGCGTTCCTTTTTGGCGTGGCGTAGAGTAATATACTTTGGCATTCCGGAGGAAAGACCATGGAAGAGAAACTCACAGACCAGGAACAGGCCAGGCGCGCGAAGCTACCTCGTTACGAAGAACTTGGCATCGACCCTTTTGGCTCTCGTTATGATTGGAAGGACCGCATCTGCGATCTGCGTGAAAAATATGGGGAGCTCACCCCTGAAGAACTCGAAAGCAAGCAAATCGAGGTCGATATCGCCGGGAGAATCGTCTCCTTGCGCAAGATGGGCAAAGCCGCCTTCTTCAATTTGAAGGACGAATACGGCAGGATTCAGGTTTGGATCGGCCGCGACGTCGCCGGGGAAGAGAACTATACCGTTTTCAAATTATCGGACTTGGGTGACATCGCTGGCGTTCAGGGCACCTTGATGAAGACTCAGACCGGTGAATTCACCATCCGCTGCACCAAATACACCCACATCGTCAAATGCCTTAAGCCCCTTCCGGAGAAATTCCATGGCTTAACCGATACCGAAGACCGTTACCGTCATCGCTATGTTGACCTCATTGTCAACGACGATTCCCGCAAAATGGCCTTGCTTAGACCAAAGATCGTCAGGGAAATTCAACATTACTGCGATTCTCTTGGCTTTGTGGAAGTTGAAACCCCGATTCTTTCTCCGATTCTTGGCGGAGCCAGCGCGCGTCCTTTCGTGACCCACCATAACGCCTTGGACAAGGATTTCTATCTCCGCATCGCCACCGAGCTCAATCTCAAGAAGTGCATGGTCGGCGGCATCGACAGGGTCTATGAGATCGGCAGGATTTTCCGCAACGAAGGCATCGATACCCGCCATAACCCCGAATTCACCACCATCGAGCTTTACCAAGCTTATGGTGATCTCCTTTCCATGAAGGAGTGGGTCGAAGGGCTGTTCAAAAGGCTTTGTGCCCTTGTGGGCAAGTCGACCTTCCATTGGATGGGCAATGACATCGATTTCTCCAACGGCTTCCGCTGGGTCTCCATGGCCGAGGCCATCAAGGAGCAAACCGGCATCGATTTCAATGAGCAGATGACCTACGAGCAGGCCGTCGCTTTGGCTAAGGAACACAACGTTCCTTTGCAGAAATCCTGGAACAGCGTTGGCTATATCATGAATGCCTTCTTCGACGAATTCGTCGAGAAGACCCTTATCCAGCCGACCTTCATCCATACTTACCCCGTCGAGGTTTCCCCGCTTACCAAAAGAAGCAAGGATCCCCGCTTCGTTGAGAGATTCGAATTCTTCATGGGTGGAAGCGAAATCGGCAACGCCTATAGCGAGCTCAACAACCCCTTCGATCAGAAGTCCCGCTTCGATGCTCAGCTTGAAGCCCGTAAGCGTGGGGACGAAGAGGCCGCCGACATCGACTTCACCTTCATCGACGCTTTGGATTACGGCATGCCCCCGGCGGGCGGAATTGGGTGCGGAATCGACCGCATCTGCATGCTTCTTGGCGAGCAAGACAACATCCGCGAAGTCATCCTCTTCCCCACGATGAAGGACGAGAAATAACTTCCTTAAGCATTAAAAACAGGCCCTTTTGCTGCATAAACCCGGCAAAAGGGCCTTTTTCTGTTCTCTTACAAAGAAAAGGGCGTGGGAGGTCACGCCCTTAGAACGATTAATGTTAGAAGAATCTCTCAACGAGGTCGTGGGAATACTCGACGGTTTCGTCCATGTCGCCGTAAGACATGATCTCGCCGGCGTAGAAGGTGTTGTTCTTCCCTTGCATCGCCTCGACTTTGTCATACCATCCCGCGGCGTAGTCTTCGGAATAGACGTGGGGGAAGTAGTAGGACTGATAACGGGTGAGGATTTGCTCTTTCCCGTCCACCACGCGGATTGGGCAATCGAAGTCCTTCATATCCTGGGTGATGATCTTGGCGTTGCCTTCGTAAGGGAGCTCTTTCCCACCGTTATAGGTTTTGTGGTGACGGAGAGAATAAGAGACGATCGGTTGATCCACCTCGTCCTTCCAGCGACGGTAGTAGATCATGACGTGCGGCATCTTCTCCGGGACCATGTTGTCGACGATGTAATAGGAAACGTCGGGGTATTTGTCCTTTTCGACTTGGAAGGCCTGGGTGTCATAACGTTCATAGTCGATTTTGGAGAAAAGGGTTCTCTCTTCCTCGTTGACATCGAGCCATTTGTCCAAGGAGACGGCGTAGGGGTTATTGATCGGGTTCTTCTCGGTGGCGATTTGAAGAGGAGCAGTGATGATGATCTTATCGAACACCTCCTCTTTCCCGTTGACGGTCAAGGTGACCTTCTCGCCGCGAACGACTTTGGAGACGTCCGAATTTAGAAGGGCCTGATGCTTTAAGTGGGCGTTGAGGGCTTCGTAAATCGATTGGGTGCCCTCTTTCCAGGTCCAGAGATTGAGCTTAACGAAGTTCATCATGGTCTGGAAGTCGAGGTATTTGATGACGTATCCAGCAGGTATTTCGTCGAAGAAGCCATAGCCGAAGGAAGTGAAAGGTTGAATCCAGACTTCCTGGACGAGGGGGACGCCGTTCATTTCACAGAAATCCTTGAACGGCATGGCAAGGTCTTTCAAGTTGGGGTTCTCGCCGGAAACATGTTCTCTGCCCGGGGTCACCGCGTAGCCATCGTATTTGCCCTCGGCGACGCCGATATGGCCGGTGACGTCATAGCCTTTATATTTGGTCGCGAGGATTTCGCCGAATTTCTTTATTTGCTTTTGGAGCTTCTTGAGATGGAGGGCTTCCTTGGGATGCTTGAAGAAGAATTTCGCGGGATTCTTCATCGCGTCTTCGGTATCCCAACGGTAGTCGATGCTTCCGTCGGGGTATTTGTAGGAACGGAAGAGCTTTGGGCCATCCTCGTGGCTGACCCCGGCGAAGAGCTCGATGTCGTGGACGGCGTAGTAATTAGGCACGCCCATGATGGCGCCCATTTCATAACGCTTGCCGTTGAAGGTGGGGGAATAGCACTTGCCGCCGACGCGGTTGCTCCTTTCGTAGATGACGTAGTTCTCGTAGCCTTTCTTCTCGAGATACATCGCGGCCGAAAGCCCGGCCGGGCCCGCCCCGATGATTGCGATGCGGATATTCTTATCCATTTAAAACAACCTCCTGTTGTCGATTTGCCACAATTGTAAGCAAGAAATTTTAAAATGGGAATAAAATACCGATATGGCGGTATCGATTGCTTTATGATTATCCTTAGTTTATGAAACCTGCCCGTTATCCAACTTTCATGGAGATGATCAAAGCCCAAACGGGCTCTGACGTCGCCTTGCTTTTCCTCCATGAAGGGGAAGTGCGGTCAATGAGCTACGATTGCTTGGCGAAGGCGATTGAGGATTTCCCTGTCGAAGAGCATGGCTGCGTTGGCATCTTCGCTGACGGTACCTTGTCTAGCCTGCTTGCCATCCTCTCTTACGCCACAAAAGGGGTTCAGATCGCCTTGCTTTCCCCTCTTTCCCCAAAAGACACTTTAATTAATCAAATCCAAAGCACAGACGTTGATTTCTTGCTTGGACCTAAAGAATGCGTCGATGGTCTGCATCCTTACCTTTCTAAGCGCGCCCCATTAACGAAAGGCAAAATTCTTTTCTTCACTTCCGGCACGACTTCTAGCAGCAAGGCCGTGGTCTTGACCCAGTCTAGTCTGTGCGCCTCCGCCTATAACGGATCCAGCCTGCTTCCTTTGCAAAAAGAGGATATCCTTTATTCTTGCTTGCCTTTAAGCCACGTCTTCGGTTTTGTCTGTTCTCTTCTTTGGGGCTTCTCCTGCGGGGCCAGCGTTGCTTTGTCCTCGGGGGTGAAGACGATGTTCAACGACTTCAAGACCTTCCATCCAACGGCGGCGAGTTTCGTTCCCCAAATGGCCTCTTTCTTTTCTTCCCGCCGTCTATTCAACCCCGAATTGCGCTTGGTTTTGATTGGCGCAGGGGAGTGCAGGGACAAAGTTATTTCTTCCATTAAGGAATGTGGGATAAAGGTGAGCTATGGCTATGGACTCACCGAAACCTCCTCCGGCGTCGCCCTTTCTCTAGGGGAGGATCCACGCTTGATGGAGGTTTGTCCTGACGACGAGATTTCCATTGCAGAAGACGGGGAGGTCCTTATTGCTTCCTCGACCTGTTTGATGGAGGGCTACTATAGAGACGATGAATCGACTTCGCTTGCCCTTGATGGAGGAGTTCTCCATACGGGGGATTTAGGGGAAATCGACTCCAATGGGCGCTTGCGACTAAAAGGCAGAAAGAAAGACGTCTTGGTGTTGGAAGATGGGAACAAAATCTATTGCCCAGAATACGAACAGAGGCTTTCGTCCTACCTTCCGGAAGGCTCGGATTTCGCGATTGCCTTAAACGGGAAAGGCCAGGTTGGCCTGCTGTTAGGCAAAGCGAAGATGGGTGATGATTACGCGAAAGGGATCACCTCTTTCAACGCGACTTGCCCCTATTCCCAGCAGATTGCCCAAGTCGCCTATTTCCCCAGCCCGTTGCCAAGGACCCAAACGGGCAAAGTCATGCGTTACTTATTGCCCTCGATGCTAGGAAAATGAAGGAGATTACCATGAGCAAAGAAGAAATCAAACAGAAGGCGTTGTCCATCATCTATGCCTCCGTCCCCGATTTGAAAGACATCAAGATAGAGGAGAGTTCCAACATCAACACGGACGCCAGCGTGGATTCGATGTCCTTCATTTTCCTGATGACCCAGATCGAATCCGGATTCAACATCGAAATCCCTCAGAGGAAATGGGCCAAATTATCGACTTTCGGGGCTTTGGTTGATGAGATTGAATCGCGTTTGGCGAAGGCCAAATAACCATGCAAACCAAAATCATTGAGCTAAGAACAGAACACTGCGCGCCTAACCGCGAGCTTAGGCTCTCCGCTTTATTTCGCTTCATCCAAGAAATTGCTATCTCCGATACCGAGAACCTCGGTTATCCGAAACAGAAGACCCTCGATAGAGGATTGCTTTGGGTCGTTGGCAAGCAACGTATCGAAATCAAAAGAATGCCAAAATACGGGGAACGTGTCGAGTTATCGACTCATCCCGGGGCTAAAACGCCATTCTTGTTCCCTCGTTATTACACGATGAAGCAAGGGGAGGAAACCCTTCTTTCCGCCGGATCGGTTTGGACCCTCATCGATTGCAAGACGCGTCAGATGATCAATCCCGCGGAAAAGGGAATTGTCATTGAGGGCGAAAATTTAGAAGGGGACGTCTCCTTTCAATTCCCCATGAAATCCTTTCCCCTTCTTGGACGTTGCCACTTCGTGGCTAGTTGGAGAGACTGCGACCTCAACGGTCATCTCAACAACGCTTCCTATCTTGATTTAGCCGAATCGATGATCCCCGATGCCTATCTTCTTTCCCATACCCCCTCTTTGGTGGAAATTGCCTATCGGAAAGAAATCCCTTTGGGGAGCGAGGTTGAAGTTGAATACGGGAACGAAGGGGACGAGTATGTTTTCTCCTGCCCGAGCTTTTTCCTCAGGATCGTATTTCGCTGATTGACGTTCTGGAGGCTTGACCCCTAAAAGGGCCTAAGTTTTATACGAAAGCCGTAGTTTAGATTCATAATCCTTCGCTATATAAATCCTCTAAAGTAAAGAACAAGTACGGATACGCTTGTTTTAAATCAAATCCGCTTTTGGACATAAAACCAAAATTGGTCGCGTTCATCGTCGTGTTCGAAACCTGTTTTATTTCCTTTTTGATGATTTCCGTGAAAAGGCTCGTGTTGTCGCTTTCGCTTGATTCTTTGCATTGATAGATAATCGATGGCACGCCTTTATTCTTTAGGCATTGCTTTGCCAATTCGGTTTTGCCAAAGCGCCTACGTCCATAGACGATGTAGCCTTTGTACCCCTTTTGCTTCAGCATGTTATTGATGAAGTTTTGTTCTTCTTCTCTGCCGATAAATTTCATATGCCGTATTCCTTAAATAGTAAATTACGAATTAGTAAATTACGAATTAGTAATTTATGAATAACAATATATCAGCATCGATATTGGGCGGTCTGATTCGCTGGTTTCAAAATAGGGCAATCCAAAACGCCCTTTAACAGGCGTGTTTTAATTGACC
>CAVGXP010000020.1:0-39752 GCA_963633165.1 bacterium | reverse complement strand
GAATACGGCATGGAGCTTGGCAATTGCGCCGATTTCTCCAAAATCGCCCAAGAGGGCTTCCGCGAATTCTTGAAAGAACGCTATCAAACTAACGCTGCTCTGCAAAAGGCGTGGGGCGATGGACACGTTACTTTCGATAACGCCTCTATCCCTGGCTATGGGGAGAGGGAATCCTCGACCTATGCTTCGTTGCTTGATGGCGTCAAGCAGAGGAGCGTCTTGGATTATCAGGACTTCAAAGCCTATAACGTCACTAATTCTATTTATTCTTTTGCCCAAGTGGTGAAAGACGTCAGCGATGGCAAATGGCTTGCTGGCACTTACCAAGGCTACATCACCAATGCCTTGACTTATGAATCTAGCGGCATCGCGAACAACTATTTCGCCAAGCTGCTTGATAAGGACTGCCCATGTGATTTCTTCTGCGGCCCTGTTTCCTATTCCACTCGCCTTTCTGGATATAGCGATTCGCCGATGCAGGCCGCCAATTCAATTGTCGCCGCCGGAAAACTGTTACTCGTCGAATTCGACGAGAGGACGGCCAAGGTTGATATGCCAGACCAATCCCCTTTGACGATGGACGAATGGGGCAAGACGTACACGCTTGAAGACACGATCAATTTGATGAAGCGCGATGCGGGCAATTCCTTGATCACCGGTTTCGGCTCATGGATCTATGACATGACCGGCGGTTGGTACGACGATGCTGAGATCTACAACGCTGTTTCCTTGATCATGAAAGAATGGGAATACGCCATCGAGCATCAAAACAATGAGAACAACCGCGAAGTCGCCTTCATCGTCGAAGATAAAATGCCTTCAGATTACGCCTACAATTTCGGAGGATCCTATAGTGCCTTGGAGGTTAACCTTGGCCGTCAAAAGGAAGATTTGGCGGTGATTGGGGCCGGTTACGATACCTATCTTGCCAGTCAGTTCAAGGAAGGTCTGCCAAAGGAATATAAGTTCTACATCGTTGTCGGCAACCGCTTTGACGTAGAGACCATCGAGGGCATCAACAAAGAATGCAAAAAAGATGGCAAAGCGGTGCTTTGGATCGGCACTCCTGGCATTTATGGTCAGGATGGCTCGATGAGCCCTAGCAATGTCTCTTCTCTTATCGACATCGATGTCTGTTTCGCTAGCGAGAACGTCTATACCGCCGTTGCGATCGATGAATCCAGCGAAGATCCATTGACCCTTGGCGCTCGTGGGATGACTTACGGCAAACCTGAGATAGCCGAGGTTTCCCCCGCGGCCTATGCCACCGATGAAGAGGCGGTGGAACTAGGACATATCAAAAACACCGACTATGCGGGCTTAGCCTACAAAGAGGTGAGCAAAGGGAATGGAACCTATTTATCGGTTTTCTCTTCCTTTGGGCATGTCCCGGCCCAAGTTCTTCGTAACATCATGAAGAAGGTGGGCTGCCACGTTTACGATGAATCTTATTCCGACGTCGTCTTCTCATCCGAAGGCTATCTCTGCATCGATTCCCCTTATGGCGGAGAACGCCATATCTCTCTTCCCAAAAAATATGATGTCTACGATGTTTTCAATCAACGCCTAGTCGGTTATAATATTGATGCATTCGATATCGCTTTCGAGGCTAAGAACTCCTACTTGTTCCGCCTCATGGAAGCGAACTCTTATGGTAAAGATGACGTTTTGCCTGACGCAGACCCCGTTAACGAGGCCTCTACGCCTTCCTTTTCTTTGGCAATCGTTTTCCTTTCCATCGGAGGCGTTATGACGGTAGCAATGGGAGCTTTCCTCTCCCTCTACATACTTAAATCTAAGAAAGAAAGGAGCAAAGTATGAAAAAAAGGAAAATTGTCGCTTTGGCTTTAGCTAGCTTCGCTTTGGTAAGCTGCGCCGGAGGGGGTGGCGGAGGCGAAGATACCTCTACTTTCACCCTTCAGATCTTCGTTGGTGGTTATGGCTCTACCCCATGGCAGAAAGCTTTGGAGAAATTCGAGGCTGATCACCCCGAATACAACGTCGTCGCCAACATGAGCAACACCGTCAACGCGACCTTCGCGGACAGTTGGATGAATGGCAACCCCCCTGATTTCGTTTTCCTCGATGGAAACCTCGACCTCAACACCTGGCTAAAAGAAGGGTTGCTTTATGATTTGAGTGATTGGCTGGAGACCGCTAAGGTCGCTGGAAGCGACACTTTGATCAAAGATAAGATCAATTCTTCTTATTTCCTCACTCACACTGATTCTTCGAATAAGACCACCATCTGTGGCGCCCCTTTGATTTTGTCCGCTTGGGGCATGTGGTATGACGGCGCTATGTTTGATGAGAAAGGGTGGAACTACCCTAAGAACTTCACTGAGCTTAAGGCTTTCGCCGGGAACGCCAGCAGTGAAATGAACACTTTGATTTATACTGGTGTTTATAGCGGCTACCTCGTTCAAGGGATGTTGGTTCCGGCTTTCGCCGAATACGGGGAGACTTTCTTCGATCGCGTGATCAATTGCCGTGACGCCGAGGTGTATGATACCGCCGAATTCAAAGACGTCCTCAACCGTTTCAACGAATTCATCAACCTCAACGATTATGTCGTTTCCGACTGCTTATCTATGAATCATATCGAAAGCCAGTCGGAGTGGCTGCAGCATAAAGCCACTATGATTCCCAGTGGTCTTTGGCTCCGCTCGGAAATGTCGGCGCTCGACGCCATTCCGGATGGGTTTGAGATGCGTTATTCGCCTTCTCCCTTGGTGAAGGAAAAGCAAACCCTCGTCACCTCTTCCGTTTCCTGTGCCATCGCCAAGGAAGCGAAGAACAAAAAGGCCGCCGAGGAATTCCTCACCTACCTTTATACCGACGACATCATGAAGGAATTCGTCTATGCCTCCGATGCGCCTTCCGTCGCCCCCATCGACCTTTCCAACGACCCCAACGTTACCGATGTCAACAGATACATCCAAACCGTATTCAACGACAAATCTTACGCTCACGTGACTAACGGCAATTGGGGTAGTGTCGAGGGTGCGCTCGACGCCGCGGTCAACAGCCTCGTCAACAAATCCATCACGGTCGATGATGCCATCGCTTCGGTAAAAGCGGCGGCCGTCAAAGAATTAAAGGAACGTCAATAAGTTTTATGCGCCAAGGCCTTCTGAAACAACCGCTTAAGAAAATGAAGGCGAATTGGAGTCAAATCCTTTTCGCCTCCCTCTTCTGTTTGCTTCCATTTTTGATTTATCTTGTTTTCTGCGTCTATCCCATCATCCAGTCCGTGATTGATTCCTTCACAAACTGGAGGGGGTATGTGCGAAAGGATTTCATTGGCTTTGCAAACTACGAGGAAGTTTTCACTGACCCCGTGTTCTGGAAGGCCTTTGGCAACGATTTTGCCATCACCGCGATAAAGGAGGTCGTCATCATCGTCTTGACCGTCCTCTTCGCAGTCTCTTTGACGAGATTCCGCCTCAAAACGGGCGAAGTCATCACCTACAAATTCATCTTCTATATCCCCAACATGCTTTCGGTCGTCATCATCGGTTCTATTTGGCGGTTCATCTTCATGAGCGGGAACAGCGGTCTATTGAACGCTTTTATCGGTTTATTTAACAAGCAGCCGGTGGACTGGATCACGCAATTCCCGCTTTGGTGCATCGGCTTCGTCGCTTCTTGGTGCGGCGTGGGTTTGTTTATGATCACGATGATATCCGCGATTAACCAGATTCCACTTGATTTGTATGAGGCTTCCGAAATCGACGGCGCTTCCTCTTGGCAGCAGCTGATTCACATCACCATGCCGGCGGTCTGGCTACAGGTGACCTTTATGGTCGTTTCTATCCTTTATCAATCTTTGGGCGGAAACTTCACCATCGTCAATGTCTTTACGCCGAATGGCGGCGTCGACAACAATTCGATGGTCATGGGCTTATACGTTTATCTCTACGGCACCAGCGCTGGACGCGTCGCCTACTCCTATGCCTCGGCAATTGTGATGTTGCTTCTTACCGCAGTCATCTCTTTGGGGGTGAAGGCTTTGATGAACGCTTTCGGGAGGAGATTCTATGAATAAGACTAAACGCTCTGTTTCGGATTCGAAAGGCGTCGTTGCCTCCCGTTGGGTGATCCGCGTCATTCTTTTCCTTTGGGCCCTTTTGGTTATCCTTCCACTGCTTTGGACCATTATGACTTCGTTCAAAAGCCAGAAGGACTATATGGCCGGGGCTTTCCTTTGGCCCACGGAATTCCTTTTCTCCAATTACGTGACCGCGTGGAAGGAGGCTCAATTCTCCCGCTATTTCCTTAATTCGATCATCCTTTCCGCTGGAACGGTCCTGTTAACGGTGTTGATGACGATCGGCTCTAGCTACGTCCTTGCCAAATACCATGGAAGGTTCTTCCGTTTCCTCGACCGTTTCTACGCCCTGTTCATGATGGTTCCGCAACTATTGTTGCTTATCCCGCTTCTTAAATTCTGCCAGAAGCTTCATATGACCGATGGGGCGATGGTCATTCCAACTTTGATGCTCCTTGGCGCGATCCAAGGCCTCCCTTTCAACATCTTCCTCGCCCTTCCTTTCATGAAAGGGGTCAGCAACGAAATCCTCGAAGCCGCGACGATTGATGGGGCCAATGAATTCCAAAGGTTCTTCAGAGTCGTTCTCCCGATGGTCAAGCAGCCTCTTTACATCGTTGCCTTGCTTAGTTTCACCGGAGTTTGGAACGAATACGCGATGTCGATCACCTTCATAAAAGACTCGACTTATTACACGCTTTCGGCGGGTTTAAACAACCTCATGAACGATGCGACGATCGGGACCGGCGTCAAATTCGCCGCGTTGATTATCACGATGATCCCTATCCTCATCGTCTATGGCATTTTCCAAAAGCCACTTCAAGACGGCCTCTCCGCATCCGACGGGGTCAAAGGGTAGTATCTCCTCTAACTCTAAAGCGGCTTAATGCCGCTTTTTTGTTATGCCGGGGTCATATAAGAAGCGGCACCGATCCATGATTTATTTTTTGCCTTTTTGAAGGTAGAAGAACGTCTTCTGCCTTTCTATCTCTGCTTTGAGTTCTTCTTCGCTTGGCAGATAGGTCTTGTATTTCGCCGCGAATAACTGGTTGTTGACGTGCAAAGTGGAATATCTTGCTTCGTTTTCATACCGTTCCCTTGCTTGTTGGTCTCCAACTTGCAGAAGGACTAAGTAGTGGGACCAGGACAAGAGAGATTGTGCAAACGGTGTTTGCAAAATGTTTGGGTAATTTTTATAAAACTCCACAAGCCAAAAAAGAGGCCGCGTGTTTGGCTTTTTCAAACAGAGACGATATGTCTTTGAAGATGTCGCTTGTTCCTGATTAAATGAGATCGTTTTCTTTTTGAAATTGCAAAAGTTCGTTTTTGAAGTCCATGACATTTAGCTCCTTTGGCCTTGCTTGAAAGCCAAGTCTGTTTAAATGGATGGCGGTTAACCGCCATGACTAGTTAAAACGGGTTATTTTGCACTGGATGAAATTTCTTTCGGTTCCCTATTTCTTATGTTCCTATATTTCAGAGGCGAACAGCCGAATTTCTCGCGAAAGGTTTTGATGAAAGTCGAAAGCGAGTTGTACCCACATTCTTGCGAGATGGTAAGCACGCTTTTGTCGGTTGTTTCAAGGAGCTCGCGAGCGTAGTTCATGCGCGTGGCGATGAGGTAATCGACCAAAGACACCCCTTTGTAGTTTTTGAAGATTGTCCCGACTTGGGAATGAGAATAATTGGTCAACGCCACGATGTCATTGACGCGCATGGAGAAAACCTCCGGCTTCTGGAGTTCGTTGATGAAATTCACCAGCCATGCTGGTGTTTTCGTATGCCGGTCGGAATAGTTGAATACGTATAGGCCTGTAATCCAAGACAGCAAGGAGATACTCAGATATTTTTGATATTCGCGTGTGCTCGTCGCTCCAAGGGGGCTGTCCACCAAAGAGAATTTGAGAAGGTTCTCGCAGAACCTTATCGCTGCCCCGAAATTGTCGCCGCTGAGTTTGAAATGGATAACGCGTTCGCCTGAGAGGATGTCTCTTCGGAATGTTGGTGGCAGATTGCAAAAGGCTTTCTCAAGGTCATCTTGCTGAAAATAAACGTCTTGATGGACGGGGTTCTCGGATAATGGGCGTATCGCGTGAAGGTGAGGAGGGCCGATGAGGAAAACATCGCCGGGGCTGACTTCGTAGGTTTTGTCGTTGATTTTGGTCTGGGCTAAGCCGTCGAAGAAGAAAACGAGCTCCCAAAGAATGTGATTGTGGCTTGGACAGGGGGTGTTGTATTTCTTCGTGATTTGATTGTCTTCAGGCTGGAGATAGCCTAAATAGTTTTTTTCCATGTATTGAGACCTTTGCATTATCTTAAAGAATTTGACAGAAAAAACAATTTTATCCTTTTATTTTGGCAAAAAACGCTTTTGAAGAATCAAATGGGAACAAAAAACCTTTTCCACGAGTTCAATCAAAAATGACAATTTCCATAAGGATTAAGAAAGGAAGAAATCATTATCCTGAGTATAAACTAACATTAGTGAACAAACCTCCATTCCACCCAAGGAAAGAAACCATGTTTGACAAAAACCTCTTTACCAATCCAGCGAAAGAATATCCCCCCATCCCCTTTTGGTTCTGGAACGGGGATATGAACGATGAGGAAATCGTCTTCGAACTGGAGCAAATGAAGCAGCAGGGGATTGACGAAGCCATTCTCCACGCCCGGAAAGGGCTTGCCTTTGATTACCTCTCCTCCACTTGGTTTTATAAAGTCGGTTTGGCCTTACAGACCGCCTCTAAGCTTGGTATGCGTCTTTGGATTTACGACGAAAGCGACTGGCCGAGCGGATACGCTGGAGGGAAGGTCATCGCCAGCGATCCTTCTTATAGCGTCAAATGCCTTTCCGTTGAAAAAATCTATCCCGTCCTTGGCAAGCCTGTCATCATCGAAGAGAAGCCGGGTTCCCCAATTGTCGCCGTGGTGGCGGTGTATCAAGATAAGGAATTCACCGACATCACCTCTTATGGCAGGAACGGCAAGGACCCTTGGCATTCCACTACCTTATGCTGGGAAGTCTTCGTTTTCCGCATGGAGGAATGCCTTCATCACCCTGCCTATACCGATGCCCCTTACGTCGATTTGATGAATGATAAAGCGGTTGAGACTTTCATTTCCTTCACTCACGCAGAATACAAAAAGCGTTTCCCTCAATATTGGGGGAACGTCATCAAAGGCTTCTTCACCGATGAGCCTGGTTTCTACCAGAATTACCTCGAGCAGGCCAAAAACATAAACACGATCGCTTGGACGCCTTCTTTCCCGGAACGGTTTAAGAAAGCTTTTGGATATGACATCCTTCCCTATTTGCCGGTGCTATGGCAAAACATGCCCTCTTCTAAGAAAATCAGGGCGGATTATTATGCGGCGTTGGACCAGTTCTATAGGGAATCCTTCTTCGACAAAATCTCTTCTTACCTCCATCAAGATGGGTTATTGCTTATGGGCCATCTGCATCGGGAGGACAAACTTTCCTGGCTCGTCCAAACCGAAGGAGGATTTTTCAAAGTCATCGATGGGTTGGACTATGCAGGGATTGATTGCATTGAAAGGACTTATCCCCGCGTGACGGAGAGACTTTGTGGAAGCGCTGCGGATTTGCTAGGGAAGAAGCGTTCGATGTGCGAGATCTTCGGCTCGTTTGGATGGGCATTGACCCCCACGGAGATGAAGCGTTTCCTCGACCGTGAGTTCGTCCAAGGCATAAACATGATCGTCCCCCATGCCTTCTTCTCCTCGATCGAAGGATTCCGCGAGAAAGAGTCGCCCCCCTCTTTGTTTTACCAAAACGACTATTGGCCGCATTTCTCCTCTTTATCCAACTACATCAGCCGACTTTCCTACGCTTTAAGCCAGGGCAAACATCGCCCCCATGTTGCGCTATATTACCCCGAATTGCTCTGTCAAAAGCTCTTCATGCCTCTTTCTAACCGTGAGATCTGCGATATCGACGACTGCCTAGATCGCCTCGTCGGGACGCTTAATTCTTCGGGTGTCGATTTCTTGCTGGTTAACGAAGAGCAATTGAAGAAAGGGACGGTAAAAGGAGGAAAACTTCAAGTCGGGGATTTCTCTTTCGATACCTTGCTTCTTCCTTCTTCTCCAGATGAAAGCATCTATTCCCTCATCAAAGGTTTTTCTGAATGCGGTGGGCGTGTGGTTATTTTCAATAAAAAGAAGAACGCGGATTTCTTACCCCATTCTTACTTCTATTTTGATGAGGAAGACGTCGTTAAGAGCATTCTTCCCATATTGGGAAGAGATTTCGACGGGAACAATGTTCTTGCTTATTCCCGTCAAGGGGAGGGTTGGAAACTTCTCTTCTTAGTTAATGAACTCGATGAGGAGAACAGTCTCTCCATCCATGTTGAAGAAGGGCAATCCGTCGAGGAATTGAACGCCGAAACGGGAGGGTCCTTTAAGCTTTATGATAAAGGGGAAAGCAGAACGGAACCTTTAGTCTTGGTTAAAGGCGAGGCCAAGCTGCTATTTTTCTGCGATGGCGAATCTCTAGCGGTTAAGAAAAAAGGATTCAAGAAATTGCCCCTTTCTTTCAAAGAAGCGATCTTCAACGGAACGGGGTATCCAAAATCGTCTGCTCACGCTAATGGATTGGTCAATTTCGTAGGCGAGATCGAGATACGTTATTCCTTCTATCTAGACGAAAGAAACGAACACGTCTTCATTGAATTTGATGACATCAAGGATTTCGCCACGCTTTATGTCGATGGGAAAGAAGCCTCTACGCGCCTTTATCCGCCTTTCCGTTTCCATGTTGGAACCCTTGGAAAAGGCGAGCATGAAGTGTTGCTGAAAGTCGGTATGGTCAAGGCCAACGCCATCGAGCACAGCGATTTGGACGCTGGCGCCTTTGGCGAAGCGTTCCTTTGTCTTGGTGATGATTAAACTTCGCCCATCTAAAATGGAGGAATCGATATGCTGAAGGAAAAAGAATTGGAAGCAATCGCTAAAACTCGCGCCTACATTGCTTCGCGTTGGGATGATGCAGTGCACTATCCGGAGAATGAGCCCGATGATGGGTATCGTTTGCCTTATCCTTTCGTCCCCCCGTGCATCTGCGGGGATTTCCATGTCCTGTTTTATTGGGACACGTTCTATACCAATCGCGGGATGATCGCGGACGGGCATTTCCAATACGCCAAATGGAATGTCGACAACCTCCTCTACGCCTTGGATAAACTTGGCTTTGTTCCAAACGCCTACAGCGAGAACCTGATCAAATGGACCTCCCAGCCGCCTTATCTCCATTTCATGGTCAAAGACATCTACGCCTATTCTCACGATGACGAATGGCTTAAAAAAGCCTATTTCTTGTTGAAGAAGGAATATGCCTTCTGGATGAAAGAGAGAATCTCGCCCAATGGGCTTAACCGTCATCTCCATAATCGTTTGACCCAGCAGGATTTATGTGATTATTACCATTATGTCGCGACGGAGCGTTTGGGGCTAAGCATCGACCTTCCCGCGGAGATAAGAGCGGAACTTGGTAGCAATTATTGCGCCGCTGCTGAGGCGGGGCTCGATTTTTCGCCTCGCTTCCGCGATCATGGAGCCTACATTAATCCCGCGGATTTGAACGCTAACCTCTATGGCTTGGAGCTCGATTTGGCGGAGTTTGCTAAAAGATTCGAGCCGACCGAGGCGCCGAAATTCCTTGATGCTGCTAACAAAAGAAAAGAGAAGATGGACGCTTTGATGCTTGACGATGATGGCGTGTATTATGATTACGATTTCGAAAATAAGCTCATATACCGCCCCAATTACCATTTCACCGGCCAGTTCATGCCCTATATCGTAGGCATGAGCAAAGATAAGGAAGCAGCGAAGAAAATTCTCGCCGCTGTTAAATACCCTTTCGGGATTACTTCCACCGAGAAAGACGAGGAAGAAACAATCGCTTACCAAGCCGCTTATCCCTTCTCTTGGCCTTATGACAATTACCTCGCTTATTGGGGGCTTAAGAAAGCGGGGCTAAAAGAAGAGGCGAAAGACGTTGGCGAAACTTGGATAAAGAACCTCTCATCAACCTATATCCAGACGGGGAAGCTGTGGGAGACCTATGATCCGCTTAAAGGCGGGCGTGCGGAGAAGAAAGAATATCCCGCCAACGAGATGATGGGCTGGACGGCGGGGACGTTCTCATCTATCTGTGATGATTTCAAACTTAAGTGATTTTCTCTTAGTGAATAAAAAGGGCTCATCGAGCCCTTTTCGAATACCGTTTATAGATCGATGACGTCTTTCTTTTGACGCATTACCCATTGGCCTCCGGTGAAATCAGGGATGGCTATGGTCGCTCCTCCTTGGGCGATGGATTCTTCGGATAGGCATGTTATGGCCATCCAGCAAGCCGCATCATAGACGTCAATGGGCATTTCCTTGCCGCTCCTTATGGCGTCGATGAAGCTCCTCAGCATAAGGTCATCCATTCCGCCATGCCCGCCTTTGAGCTGTTCCTCCGTGATTTCCTGCCAAATCTTGGGGAGGTAGTCTTTCTCGTATTGCTTGGCAGAGCCAAGATATTCATTCACGTCGTTTTCGTGATTGAAATCCGCTCCATCGATCAAAGCGATGTCCCCAACCTCTTGGTAGCATCCTTTGGTGCCGCTGACGGAGAATTCACGGCTATAGGCGTGGGGCAATGTGGTGTCGAGTTTCAAAGAGATCAAGGACCCATCCGCGCATTTGATGAGGGTCTCAACGACGTCTCCTTGTCTGAAATCTTGATCATGGAGGTCTTTTAAATCTTCTTTTCCCTGGACGAAGTTTGCCAAACCCCTGGGTTTAGAGGAAACGGAGACGAGGGAAAGCATGCGGTTGCCTCTGTTGATGCTGAGTAATTTGGCGATGGGCCCCAATTCGTGGGTGGGGTAGTTGTCGCAATCGCGGGTGAGGTAATTTCTCAACCGATAATGCCTGTTCTTCACCCCGTAGGCGATTTCGCTGCGTAAATCATGACAATAGGCGCCATGGCAGTAGACGACTTCGCCTAAAAGCCCTTTTCTCACCATGTTGGTCGCTAGAAGCTCTTTTTTGCCATAGCAGCAGTTTTCCATGAAAAAGAACGGGACTTTGGTCTTTTCATAGGTTCTCACCAATTGCCAGCAATCATCGATGGAATAGGCGCCTCCGACTTCGAGGGCGGTAATTTTCCCAGCGTTCATGGATTCGATGGCCAAAGGGATGTGGTCTTCCCAAGAGGCAGAGATGATGACGGCTTCAACACTTGGATCGCGGAAGAGATCATGGGCGCTAAGATATTTCTTTGGTTCTCCTTGTTTGGCATCTTCGACCGCTTTCGCGCAAGTTTCGACCCGGTCCTCATAAACGTCGCAAAGAGCCACGATTTCAAGGTCGTCGGTGAAATTTTTGAGGATGGCTTTAACCCAGATGTCCCCGCGTTGTCCTAAGCCAATTAGGCCGACTTTGATTTTCTTTTGCATGAATATGTCCTCTTGCTTTTGCTTGGAAACGATATTTTCGCCATTATACATACAACCGACGGTAAATTGATTTATGTTGGAAAAATGACCAAGAAATAGCGTTTTCTTTTATTAAAAACGCAATAAATCGATTTCGGTTAATGGTTTCTCAAAGGCGACGCCATTTTGATAAAGACAATCAGTATTTGGCAAAAGCAAAGGTGTAAACTTGTGGGTATCTAAAGGACATTGAAAATGAATATCTGCGTATATGGCTCCGCTAGTTGCATCGATCAAAGCTGTTTGAATGCAGCAAAAGAACTTGGCATTTATATTGGCAAAGGAGGACATACGCTTGTTTATGGCGGATTTGGCGATGGCTTGCTAGGCGAAGTCGCGGAACAGACGCGGGTTAATGGAGGACAGGTTATTTCCGTATTGCCCATAAATCCCAGGAAAGGACATACGGAATTTCCTTATTCTTCAGTAGTCCTTAGAAGCGGGGACAAGAGGGAAAGAAAACGGATGCAAGAAGAGCACGCCGACATCTTTGTCGCTCTTCCAGAAGGCCTTGGTGTGCTTGATGAATTGTTTGAAACATTGCTTTTGAAGCAATATGGCGAACTCGATAAACCAATTTTCATTGTTAATGTCGACCATAGGTTTGATTTGCTGATATCTGTTTTGAAACAGCAGGGGTGCGCGGGGCTATTCGAAGTAATTTCCGACGGCGATTTTTCTAAAATTGATGAAGCTAGGCGACAATAAAACGCATTGATAACATCAATGTCGATTATTTGCCGAGAGTGTCTGAGCGCCATTTCGCTTTAACTGGACAATTTGAAAGCAAATTGGATGATTGAAGGCCAATGCGCAAGGTCATTGAAATTTCGGTATTCGTTTTCGTCTTTAAATTTCAAAATAATGCGACTTATTGAAATAACATATGCTTAATTTTTCAATTTAACTCTATTTATTGAAATAAAGATGATAAAATAGGGACAGAAATTTCAAATTGAGGGGCAAAAGCAATGGGAAACCGTTCAGGGGAATTCGTACAAAACTTAACTGGCGAACTTGCCTATAAATCATTCAAGCCTTCATCATTGCCACCTAAACCACAAATAGAGATTGGTGGCCGAATTTTAGATGCCCTCCTTTCGGCCAATCGCAAGATTGCTTATTTGAATGGTTGGTCGTCAAGAGTGCCAAACATTAACCTACTAATTTCAATGTATGTTAGAAAAGAAGCGCTGCTGTCGTCCCAAATTGAAGGAACTCAATGTACGCTTGAAGATGTTCTTGACCCTATGTTGGATAGAAACACGAATCGCGATGTTTCTGATGTTTTAAACTACATCAAGGCTACGGAATTTGCGGTTGAAAGGCTTAAAACTTTGCCGTTGTGTAATCGCCTTATCAAAGAGACTCATGCAGTCTTGTTTTCTGGGACTCGTGGGCAGGAAAAGATTCCTGGAGAGTTTAGGACATCTCAAAATTGGATTGGCGGTCAAGGAAGCTCGCTGAAGAATGCTCGGTATATTCCGCCGAATCCAGAAGACATGCTTGATGCCATGTTCGATCTAGAAGAATACATCAACCAAGATGAAACCCTTGACCCACTGGTCCAAGCCGCGCTTATTCATTATCAATTTGAGACAATCCACCCGTTTTTGGATGGAAACGGTCGGGTGGGCAGGCTGCTTATTACTCTTTTCTTAATGGAAAAGAAAATACTAAACGCTCCGGCTCTCTACGTTTCCTATTATCTGAAAATGAACAGGGTTGAGTACTACGATAGAATGACGCAGGTCAGAAATACTGGTGATTATGAGCAATGGATAGAGTTTTTCCTAAATGCATTCTCCGCATTGGCCGACGACGCAACGGAAACGATCGAGAAGCTTGTGTCTTTACATGAGGCTAATTATCAAAAAATTGTCGGTTCGGTCCAAACGCGCCAAAGATCAACCGTCTTGAGATTATTTGAATATCTAGAAACGAGCCCAATTATTGATATCACGAAAACTGCGATTGCCCTCAATCTCTCGTATAACACAGTCTCATCCGCGATAGAAACGCTGCAAAGCGCGGGGATTCTCATAGCAAACAAAACGACGGGTCGTGGACGGACGTTCTCTTACGATGCATATCTTCAGATTTTGAGGAAAGGCACTTAATTCATTGTGAGAAAACAAACGTGTTTGTTTCCTCCATGTTGACGTTAAACATATTTACCTCAAGGGGTTATTTGGCCATAAATGAAACAAGCTTAAAACCGTGAGTAGGGGAGTTTTCTCCCAACGTTAGATGCCTTTAAGCGGAGTTGAGAACGACTTCTTTGACATCGCTAATTAACGCTTATGAATGTTTGGCTTTTGATCGTTGTTTGCCACTTGTCTATGTGAGTTGGCGTATGCTTTTTTGATATTCCCTGGAAGTCCGTCTGGAGTTAATGCTTTCGCTTTGTTCTCGTTCCCCTCTTCCATTGCTAGTGTGTAATACCAACATTTGTATTTAAGCATGTCCAACGCCTTTTCTAATTGCTTGATTTCCGCTTCTACGCGTTCCTTTTGCTTTTGGATGAGGGCGAAGCGATCGGAATAGGTGGATGGGCCTTGCGCGCACCAATCCATAAAGAGTTTGATGTCTTTGATTTCAAGGCCCGACTTCTTAAGACATTCAATCACACGCAAGGCTTCGATTTCGTTGTCGCTGAATCTGCGGATTCCCGATTCTCTTTGAAGACTAGGGAACAGCCCTTGCTTGTCGTAATAACGCAGTGTGGAAATGGGTAAGTCAAACATCTCCGCTATTTGTCCAATCGTGTACATAAAATGCCTCCGATATCAAGAAACCCATTGACCTAAAGTCAAGTTTAGGGTCTAACGTTAATCTAACGCAACAGACATTGCGCTTCAAGGAAACAAACCAAGGAGGTTCTACGATGAATAAACCCTATATCGTTTGCCATATGATGATGTCGCTTGATGGACGAATCGACTGCGCCATGACGACTCAGTTGCCTGGGGATGAATATTATTCCACTCTGCATTCCTTCAATGCGCCTACCCACGTCAGCGGGCGCGTGACGGCGGAACTGGAGATGGCGTTGCCCGGGAAATTCTCCAATGAGGCTGGCATCCCGCTTGGCGAGGAAGCGTTTTATAAGGCGAAGAACGCGAATGGCTACGAAATTGTGGCCGACACTCATGGAACCTTGCTTTGGGAAGATCAAAAAGAGGCGAATACGCCATTGCTTATTTTGACTTGCGAGCAAGTCGACAAAGCGTATTTAGATTATTTAAAGCAGAGACACGTCTCCTGGATTGCCTGCGGTAAGGAGCGCATCGACCTCAAACGCGCATGCGAGATTCTCTACGATGATTTCGGCGTTAAAAGAATGGCCGTCGTCGGTGGTGGGCGCATCAATGCCGGATTTCTTGAAGCGGGGCTTATTGACGAGATTAGTGTCGTCATTGGAGCGGGCATCGATGGACGAAACGGAATGGGCGCTTTGTTCGATGGCCTGCCAATGGATAAGCGGGTAACTCCATTGAAGCTGGAGCGTGTTGAATCATTTGAAAGCGGGGCTGTATGGCTCCGTTATAAGGTTATTTGACCATTTATTGGAGATTGGTTATGAAATTTAAAGACAAGATTGCTTTCGAGCATGCCAACATGTTTGGGACTGGGAAGGCCAATACGGCATACGCGCAGTACTTTATCGGCGAATCCTATTTGAATCCTCTCACTGACCCCAAAAGCGGGCTTTTCGCCGCGAACGTGACCTTTGAGCCGGGGTGCCGTAATAATTGGCATATCCATCACGCAAAAAGCGGCGGTGGGCAGTTATTGATTTGCACATCCGGAGAAGGGTGGTATCAAGAGAAGGGAAAAGAAGCCATCAGCCTGCATGAAGGAAGCGTAGTGATGATCCCCGCTAACGTTAAACATTGGCATGGCGCGAAAAAGGATAGCTGGTTCTCCCATATCGCCATCGAAGTTCCGGGGGAAGATTGTCATAATGAGTGGTGCGAACCCGTAAGTGATGAAGAATACGCTAAACTCGAAGATGAGGAATAACGGAACAGATATGGCTAAAATTGTACAGACAGCAGGAAGAGACGCCCTTGGGGATTTCGCTCCTGAATTCGCACATTTCAATGACGATGTCCTCTTTGGTGAGAATTGGAATAACGAGGACATCGATTTGAAAACCAGGTGCATTGTCACCGTAGTTTCCTTAATCGCACAGGGGATCACGGATTCCTCTTTGAAGTTCCATTTGCAAAATGCGAAGAAGAATGGTGTGACGGCAAAGGAAATCGCCTCCATCATCACTCATGTTGCTTTCTACGCCGGATGGCCAAAAGCCTGGGCTGCATTTAATCTTGCAAAAGAAGTTTGGGCGGAAGAATCCAAATAGGCAAAAGATGCGGGTTTGGCGGTCTTTTCTAGGCGATAGCGGGTGATTTGTTAATATATCGGTAAAAGAAAACAACAAAAAAGTGTGCTCAAACGCCGAAAAACGCCACAAAAAAGTGTGTTCAAGTGGTTAAAAACGCCACAAAAAAGTGTAATAATCTATTTGTGGTGGGATGAATTATGCTAAAAAGAAAAATAGATAACTTCCTGTTTGAATGGAAAAAAGCTAAAGACCATAACCCGTTGATCGTATATGGTGCAAGACAAATAGGGAAAACGACCTCGATTGAGCAACTAGGAAAGACATACAAGCACTTCATCGAGATCAATTTCGTTGAGAACCCTGAATATAAACAGGCGTTTTCTTCTTTCAATGTGGATGAAATTCTTAAAAAGCTTTCTTTCATCAATCCCCAATTCGTCTTTGAACCACATAATACTTTGATATTCTTCGATGAAATCCAAGAATACATGAATGCGACGACATCGTTGAAGTTTTTCAAATTAGATGGCCGCTACGATGTTATTTGTTCCGGGTCTGCTTTAGGGATAAACATGTCACAGGTTTCCAGCGTGTCCGTCGGTTTCAAAGACGAATATTGTATGTATCCATTAGATTTCGAAGAATTTTTATGGGCGATTGGCTATAAAGACGACCTTGTCGATTACCTTCTAGGTTGCATGAAGAAGGGCGAAAAATTGGGTGAACTCTATTTCTCAACGCTCAACGATTTATACAAAGATTTCATCGTTTTGGGTGGGTATCCCAAGGTTGTGGCCAATTATTTTGACCAAAACCGCAATTTCACCTTTTGCTTGGATATGCAGAGGAAGCTTTACAACGATTACGTCGACGATATCTCGAAATATCTAAACGGGATGGACGTTGCTAGAGCCCAACGCGTTTTCAAATCAATTCCATCGCAGCTTGCTAAAGACAATCATAAGTTCCAGCTAAGCAAATTAGGGCACGGGGCGAGGTTCAGCGAATATTATGGAGTCAGTGAGTGGTTGAAAAGCTCAGGAAGCGTGATCCTCGCCAATAATTGCGCCTTGTCTTTGCCACTTAAGGGCAACGAAGAGATCGATAATTTCAGAATGTACTATTCCGACACGGGGTTGTTGATGGCCTCGCTAGAAGACGAGGCGCAAAATGATCTAAGGAAAAATAATAACTTTTCCATCTATAATGGGGCAATTTACGAATCGATCATCGCTTCGTCCTTATTGAAGCAAGACTACGATTTATATTTCTACCGAAGCAAGGATTCTTCTATAGAATTGGATTTCATCATTCGCTACAAAAACGAGATTCTCCCCTTGGAGGTCAAAGCCAAACAGGGGCGGACGGTTTCCTTAAACACGGTTATCAAAAACGAAAACGCGTTGATAAAACACGGAATCAAGTTTGCGGATGCCAATATCGGTTATGTAAATAATGTTCTGACGCTGCCGCATTTCTTGGCGTTTTTGGTTAAGCGGTTTTTGGCAGACAACAGTCTTTTCTAATTTGGTGCACAGTCGTTATCAAGCCTTCGCTTCTTGTTTTAAGAGCGTGGCGTAGCGGAGCATTTGCTTCCTTGATTGGACACCGAGTTTATTCAGGATGTTGTGGTTGTGATATTTGAGCGTGCCTTTTTGGATGTGGAGAATCTCCATGATTTCTTCACCCGATTTACCTTCCAAATACAGTGAGAAAACCTGCTTTTCCGTCTTTGTCAGGGTTTTAAGCCCTATTTTGAACATCTCATAATCGTCTGGGCATATTTCGTTTTTACGGGAATAGGCAAGCCTTTGAATGTCGGTTTGGTTTTTGCTGATGAGGTTATCTTGCTCATCGCATTTTTCCTGGAGTTTTTTCGTTTCCTGCTCGCGTTGCTTGTCTTGGGCGTCTAAAAAGGCGAACAGGTCATCGATTTCCTCATATTCGGAGTTTGCATTGGGGAATTCTTGTTTTCTGATCTGCTCGATGCTTTTTATCACCGGGCGGAGGAACCTCTTGCTGAAGAAAATGCAGATGCCCGTGGTCGCGCCGACTAGAATTAAAACGAGCAACGACGCCGAGGCGATGCTTTTGCATACCGAAGAGGTGTATTCCTGTTTGGGGTAGGCCACGACAAGCAAATAGTCTGATCCGCACACGTGGCTTTCTTTTGTTTTCGCCACGAAGGAAGATTCCCCTTCCAAAGTCACCAGCCCTCCGCCTAAGTCGTTGACGTTAAGCATCCCCTTAGGAGGCAGATAGTAGCCGCCATAAACGCCGCAGGAGAATCCTTTATCGGTGTTGAGGGTGTTTCCGTTCTTTGGCAGGAAAAGGCAGCTTAGGTGTTCAAGCTTTGAAGACTGCGCAAAGTATTGTTTGAAGTAGCTTCCCGATATCTCAAATCCGCATAACCCGTACACGTCCCCCTTGTTTCCGATTATGGGGAGGATGAAGTTCATCGTTTTCTCCGAGGTTCCGTAGAGCTCATTCATCTCTGAGAGCATGGGCGTCTTGTCTAGTGGCGAAGCTTCGACCCTGGAGGCGAAGCTCTCATAGCCAGAGAAGACATCGGTGTCGAATTCAAGCCTCCATTTGCGGTGGGGCATGATGCCTTTGTTTCTTCCTAGCTCAGCGATGCCGCGGTATAGCAGCAAGGTCTCATCCGTTTCATCCAAGGACGCTCTTTGGAAATAGAGCCCCGTTTTCGATTTTTCCGCGCCTTCTAGCGCTTCGTTGACTGTGGCGTCGAACATCACGAAAGCGCCGGAGCAATGCGTTTTCAATAGCTCCGTCCCGAGTTTGTCGAAGACGGCTTCTTGAAGGGAGGCGATCGTCTCTTCGTCGTTGCTGACCTGCGCGAAGTCTATGCCTTTTTCGGAGAGGAAAGTATCGGTTTTCTCACCTAGGCTTACGGACAAAGCGCTGCCCATTCGCGTCAGGTCTTCGTAGTATTTCTCAATTTGACGGTCGAAGGAACTCAGCTGGAACGACAATGCGGTTTCGGCGTTTTGTCTTGCGGTAGAGAAATTCCCTAATAGGAAAATCCCAGAGAACAGGGAAATGGATACAATCAGGGCCAAAGCGGACATGTACAAAAACAACTTCCGCCACATCGGCGTCTTTTTGTTTTTGTCCTTCTTGCCCGTCCCCATGGTTTATTTTCCCACGTTTTTGAATAGTTCGACGATCTCTTCTTCGATTTGAGAGGATGTTTCGCCAGAGGCGTATTTGTCGCTCAACTGTTTCTGGAGTGTCCTTATTGAATCGTAAAAGGAATAGGTGTTTTGGTAATAGCCGTCTATGGAAGGCTCGGAGAGGAAAGTGCAGTTTTCCCTCGTCTCCTTCAAAGCCGTATAGGTTTTCTTAAGGTTTTCGGAGACAAAGGAATAGTCGCTTAGTTTCTCAAAAGCGCCGACTTTTACGGGCATATAGCCTGTTTTTGCGACGAAATCGAGGTTGCGTTTCTCTTCGGTGAACCATTTGGCGAAAGTCGTGGATGCTTCTATTTTTTGGGCGGTGGTCTTATAGGCGCATAGTCCTACTCCGGCCTGCGTCGCGTAGGGAATCAAGCCTTCTTCTTGGGGGAGGGGCAAGACTTTGAGATTGGTGTCTTCAGAGGTGTTGTCGGAATAGGTGATCTTGTCGTTGTAATAAAGCGCGGCGGCCGAGGAAGAGACACCGGCAATCGTCTGCCCCGTCATCACCTGGGTATTCGAATAGAGGTCGGAAACGACGATATGCCCTTTGGCGATTGAGGAAGCGAATCTTTTGAAAGTGGAGAGGATGAGCTCGTCGTTTTTATACCAGCCCTCCCCGTTATAGAAATCCTTTGCCCCATGGCTTATCGCGTTGAGCTCAACGCTTCTTAATAGGTAATCCAAGGCGCAGAAGGGCTTGCCTCCAGAATAGTCGTAATAAGCTTCCGCCGCGGCGAAGAAACCATCCCACGTCTTCAGCGAATCATAGCCGATCTCTTTGACGGAGGCGAAGCGGTCGAAAGCTCCTCCTGCTAAAAACAATAGATGCGTGGATTTAGATACCGGCAAAACCGACAACCTCTCGTCCACCGTCCCATCCACAAGGAAACTCGATACGAATCCGTTGAGTTCTTCTTCATCGAACTGCTGCTTCCAATCGATGAGGTTCTCGCTCCCTAAGGCCTTGGCGTTCGTGCCGTGGCAAAAGAAGAGATCGGGCATCGCGGGGACGCCGGCTTTTCCTTGCTGAGCGCTGAGGAGCTTATCGCCTATTTGGGAGGCATTAGACATCAAAGTGACGTTGATGACGATGCCTTTTTCCGCGCCTATGGTGCGGTTAAATTCATCAACGTATTGGTTCATCGGGGAGTCGGCTTGCTCGCCATAAACGTGCCACATGGTCAGCGTCACCGGATTGCTTGGGTCTAAAAGTGAGGTGTTTTCCCCACAACTAGAAAGCGGAAGCAGGGAAAGCAATAGAGGCGTTAATGCGACAATGACGTTTTTCTTCATAACAACGTTGCCTCCTTTTGAGGTCTAGTGATTTTACTATCCTAAATAAATTACCCGAAAAAAGAACGATTTCCCATACCTTTTGGGGGTTTGGGTAGGGGACTAGGGTTATGGAATTTGCATAATGGAGCTATGTCGAGTCACCCCGACGCCTCAAGCCAATGCGTTTTCACGCAAAACGCTTTGATGTCATTGAGGGTTAATTACACCAAAAGGAGGAAATAGAAAGATGAGGCCGCCATAAGGCCGAGCAAGTATCCCAATCAACGATTTAGCCCTTATGAGGACTAGATAGAATCCGTTTGAAACACACACATCAAGGAGCACATGAATGAAAAGAAAATCAATCCCGATAGCCCTTGCTTCCGCGTTGATGTTCATTCTTCCCCTATCCGCTTGCGGAGGGGAGAACCATCAATACGCCAGCGAGTGGTCCAAAGACGCCAGCGACCATTGGCACGCCTGCACTTTGGAGAACCATTCCGACGTCGCAGACAAAGGAGCCCACGACTTCGATAATGGTCAAATCACCAAACCGGCTACTGAAGAGGCCGAGGGCGTCAAGACATATACCTGCAACACCTGCAGTTACCAGAAATACGAATCCATCGCCAAATTACCGCATACGCATACCTTCGATTTGACCAAATGGGATAGCGACGGGGAGAATCATTGGCATCCCTCCACCTGCGGCCACGATGAAGAGAAAAACGCTTTAGCGCCTCATACCTGGGACGAAGGCATAATCACCACCCCAGCGACCGAAGAGGCGGAAGGGGTTAAAACCTATACGTGCACGGTTTGCGACAAAACAAAGGAAGAATCCATCGCCAAATTGCCGCACACCCACACTTTCGACATGACCACATGGGCGAAGAACGAATCGGGCCATTGGCACGAGGCAACTTGCGAGCACACCGATCAGAAGAAAGACTACGCCGTGCACAGTGGCAATTGGACGGTAAAGCAAGAAGCGACTTACACTCAAAATAGAATCGACCAAAGGGACTGTGCGGTCTGCGGCTACCACGAGGAGAAAGAAATCGCGGATTCGATATTGCCCGCGCAGGATAGGGAACTTCGCGTTGAAGAGATCGCTAATGTAACTTTTGACGGTTTGGGTCATGCGATTCCAGACGACAAGATCATCCGCACCAACGACGAAGGCGGATTGACCGTCGAATACCGCGAAAAAGACGGTGAGAGTGAGAAATATTTCACGAACGCTCCCGAAGCAGCTGGTACTTATGAATATCGGGTAACCCTTGCGGGCACGACTCAATGGAAAGAAAAAGTCGTCACCGGGGAATTCGTCATCGAACCCATGAAATTTGCTCTTCCCGACACCGTTTTCGTCAATCCCCAAACTTATTCTGGCTATGTTCGCCTTTTCTTTGAAACCCTCAAAGACGGGACGGATATTGAGACCGCAACGAATGGATATACGACTTTCGTCTCCATTCTTGCCCCGCTTAAATATAGTGCAGCCGGAAGGCACACCGTCCCTGTAAGCGAGCTCTTTATGGGCGATTATAACTTCGCTCTCGACGCTGGAGACGCTGAAAGCATCACCATCATTAATTATGACTTCAAGAATTTCATCGCCGGGGTCACCGATTCTACATTCGTAACCGGTAGAGGTGCTGTTGTTGGTATAAAAATCGAGCAAGGCACCGTTGCCGTCGGCGATACGATCTACATCTGCGAACTCGATAAGGAAGCAACCGTTACTGCCGTTAGCATATACAATCAAGCCCAAGACAAGGCCACCGTCGGCGACAATGCCGCCTTGTTGCTTAATGGCATAGCCAAAGACGAAGTCAAAAAGGGCATGGTGCTTTCTAAGCCTAATACGGTTAAAGCGTATAGAAGCGCCATCGTGGATATAGAACTCTACGATGTTGATAAGGCCGGGGGAAGCTACACTTATTCTAACAAAGATCGCCCGTCATTCAATTTCTACGATACCTCCATCACTTTGTCCGGCAGAATCGCTTTCCCTTCCGAAATTACTTCGATAACTTCTGGCGAAACGGTGGAAGGCATTGTCGTTGATTTCACCTCTATATCCGCGAACTGGGAAGGCAGAACCTTCTACGTCAAAGAAGGGAACCAGATCATCGGCGAAGGGACGGTTGCCGCTACTCATGATCACGTCTTTGATTCCGACGGTTCCTGTGAATGCGGCATAAGTAACACGACCAGTGGTAGCTTTGATAACAAAGTTCTTTCCTTCGAGGATTATTTCTATCCGGGTGAGGAGAGAAACTACACCTGCAGCCTCACGGCGCCGACGGCGTTCGATGTTACCTACCAATTCTCACTTTTAGACATCCATGGGGACACGCTTTCAGAAGGCTTTGAGTTCAAGGTCTACGCCACCAAGACCGGAGCCGAGGTTAGCTTGGATTCGAGTAATTCTTGCACCGTGGGCAAAAGGCAAACTCGTCCGATCAAAGTTGTGGTGACCAACGTCAGCGGTTTGGCGTGGTTTGAATACTGCAAACTGCAGATTTCGATGGTTTTCTGATATAGACGATCCGCCTAGATTGATTTGACGACATGAGGCCGATGAAAAGTCCAAGGATTCCATGGACTTGGAGACGGCCTCTTTTCTTTGCAAATCCCAAAGATTTATCGAACGGTAAATAAAGGATATGATGTCCATGTTCTTTTTAGGAAAAAGATGCGATGAATCAAGAATGGTCCCTACTTAATAAGACGTTTCAAGCCCAATTAGGGAAAGAGGCGAGTTTTAAGCAGGGCATAGAAACATTGTTGAAGCTTCGGCAAGAACTGATGGATGAGCTGCTCGGAATGAGGGCGAGGTTAAATTTTGAAGATTTTAGCTTGATGCCATTTCCTAAGGCGAATGGGTATCACAGCAAGACCATTGCTTATTCCATTTGGCACATCTTCCGCATCGAGGACATCGTCGCAAATTCCTTGATTAGGGACAAACAAGAGGTGCTTAAGGATTTCGTTGATGCTATCGCCTCCCCTTTGATCACCACCGGGAATGAGCTGGTCGAAGAGCAAATCGTTGATTTCTCTAAAGCGTTGGACGTGGATGCCCTCTACGCCTATGCCCTAGCGGTGAAGACAAGCACAGATGATCTTTTGGCTTCATTTCGTTATGGCGATTTGAAACGGACATTTAACGATACCGACAAAGAAAGGCTCCGTTCCTTAGGCGTGGTAAGCAAGGACGAGAACGCCTGTTGGCTAATCGATTATTGGTGTGACAAGAACATCCGCGGGTTGATTCAGATGCCGTTCTCAAGGCACTGGATCATGCATGCTGAGGCAAGCAAAAGAATCGAGAACAAAATCATGTGTAGGAAAAAGGACTCGGGGAATGCAGGGGATATTAACGTATAAACCACGATGAATTGTTGCAGTTGTTACGATTCCCCTTTGGGTAAAATCCACCTTTATAGTGGTGGGACCTCCCTCACCGGCCTTTATTTCGAAGACGCGAAACATTTTGATGAGGTTAGGGAAGCGACAACCCAAGATGCTGAGTTGCCTATTTTTAAGGAGACCAGGCGTTGGCTGGATATTTATTTCTCAGGCAACAAACCCAATTTCACCCCATTGATTTCTTTAACAGGGACTCCGTTCCAACTTAAGGTGTGGAAGGCTTTGCTTTATTTGCCTTATGGTGAGACGACGTCCTATCAAGAAATCGGAGAAAGGGCGATAGACGATAAAAGGGTTTCCAACCGGGCGGTTGGGAATGCGATTGGAAGAAACCCCATTTCTTTGATCGTCCCTTGCCACCGGGTCATAAGAAAAGATGGTGGCTTAGGTGGATACGACGCGGGGTTAGATAGGAAAAAACGCCTTTTGGAACTGGAAGGCATTAGGCTGTTTTAGAAGGTTCGAAGTGCTTTAACCGCCGCTGGGACATGACGCAAAAAAACATGGGGGTTAATTGCCCCCATGTTAAGGCCGTAATATCGAAATCGAATTGGTTATTCGGGAAGGCCGAGATCGATGGCCGCGTCGTCTAAGGTGATGGAGACGTGGCTCTTCTTAGCGTTTGCAGGCGTCCTGACGCCGAATAGTCCGGCGTGGTCTGCGACGTTGCCGTCGGCGTAATTGCCACTGATGGACATGTTGGTAGCAACGACGTTCCAATGGACTTTGTCCTCGGCACTATTGGTGTCGAAGGACAACGCGGTCTTATAGGATTTATCGGTGCCCCATTTGGTGGCTTTCTTATTCTCGAAGGTGCAATTCTTTATGGTGACGTTGATTTCAGTCGCCTCGGTTTTGACTTCTTGATAAAGCTTGATCGCGGCATCGTCACTTATGAACGCGCAAGAATCGAATTCAAAGCTCTTGCCGCCATAGGCCATCATGTTGTTGTCGTTCCCACCTTCTGCATCAAAGGTGCAGCCGGTGAATTTGACCGCGCCATTGCCCCAATACTCGAAAGCTTCGCCGTCGGCTTTGACGGGGAAATTGCAGTTTTCGAAGGTCATTGAGCCTGCGCCAGGGAAGCCTTGATAAGAAGCTGTGGTTCCGGCTTTGACGGTGACGTTATTCATAGTCACGTTCGTGCCATTAAAGGAATAGCCCTGATCAGCGGCGCTAGTCTGCGTCCAGACGATTTCGTCCTTATCGCCTCTGCCGTTGATTTGCACGCCTCCTGCAACGTTATTGAACACGGATAAGCCAGCGGCGTCATAGCTGCCTTCTGCGATTTCAACGACGTTAAGATGGTCCACGGACAATCCGCTGAGATTCTTCAGGCCGGATGTGCTCGTCACCGTGTAGTAGTTCTGGCCGTTTATCTTGGTCGTCTTTCCTGTTAGGCCAACTTTGCTGCCTCTTTCGGCGATGGCATTGTCTGAGATTATTGAAGCGTATTGGGCCTCATCGTAAGTGATGTCGAGGGATACGCCGGAATGGGCGCCGACGATTCCGCCTTCCCTCTTATATCCAGAGACGGCGATCTCGCTGCCTTTGACGCCATTAATGACGGCTTTGCCGCCGCCGTTCTGTCCGATAAGGCCTCCGGCTGTATACGTCGAGACATCGGCATTGTTGACGGTGATGTTTTCAAGAGTGATAGTGCCTGTGACGGCCAAGCTGTTATAACCAATGATGGCGCCTCCGTATTTGGCTCCGTTGACGGAGACGTTAGAAACAGAAACATTGGAAATGGTTATATTGCTTGCTGCGGCGTCGCTGATTCCAACGATTGCACCGGCACCGGCAAACTGGTCGCCTGCAACCGTGAACACCTTGCCTTTAGCCGTGACGTTTTCCATGGTTAGATCATGGAGATTGAGGCTTCCGACGCTCACTTTACCAATGAGACCGGTTCCATAGTTCTTGGAACCATCCTTATTTTCAATTGGCGTTAGGTTTTTGATCGTGTGACCGTTCCCATCGAATTCAAGGGTTTTGCCGGCGACTGCGTAGATAGGAGACGTATAGTTCAACCCATCCATATCGATGTCGTTCATCAAAATGGTCTTATCGTAATTGTAGGTCTTTGTATTGATCTTCTTGGCGAAAGCGGCCAAATCGGTCGAGGTGTAGATGGCGAATGTCGACTCATCTACGGCTTCGACTTTCGCGTTCTTCTGAATGGCCTCGTATTTGAAAGAGAACTCGCATTTCTTCTCTTGGTAGGCGTTGCCTTTGTCTATGGGGAGTTCGATGGAGATTTTGATTTCCTTTGTCTTGTTTTCATCGGACTGGAGCCAATTCTCGTATTCTCCGTTGACCGTGCTGCCGTCATAGGCTTCCCCATCGACTTTAACGTCTAATCCATCGCAAAGGCCCGTGTCGTTGAGGGTTTGGAAGAATTTATGATACTTGATGTCGACGTTGGATTCGTTGGTGACCACCATGGTGAACTCGACCTTGTCCCCCGGAGTGATTTTATCCAAAGCGACCTTGTCTCCGTCGATGACTACGGTTCCTCCGTTGGTGAAGGTCTCACCTTCGATTTCTTCGACTTCACCGGTGGTCTCGCTGAGAGAATAAAGCTTGAGATCCTTAATCTCGGTCTTGAGGGCGACCTTACCGGAAACAACGGTGACTTCGTTGTTAGCCTCGCTGGTGAAAAGGGCGTAGGTAGTGCCCGCTGCGACGGCACCGAAGGCTAATGCGGCGGCCGCAGAGAGGATGAGGGTTTTGCTGACTTTCTTAGTCGTTTTCATAAATGTTCTCCTTTAAACATTATGCTTTGTTGGTTGCTTGCCTGAGGTTTAAGGCAAGTTAGTGAAGGCGTTGGCCTGCACGGCCTCGGCCCGGATGAGGATTTCGTATTCCCTGTTCTGGTATTCGTTCCCGGATTCTACGGGGAAGGCGATTTCGATTTGCTCGTCTTCAATCTCCCCTAAGGCATCGACCTGTGACCAATCCTTTGCTCCGGTTAGTTGGAGTGGGCAGATGTCTTCGCTATTTAGGCGGAGGGCGATCCTATAAAGGATGGCGATGTTGCTACGATTCTCTATCCCTAGAGAGAAACTGAGCGAGTCCCCTGGGGTGAGAGAACCAAGTATCAGGCACCTTTGATTTTCTCCAGAGACGGTGATGCTTTGGAAACTGGCCCTTCCTCCATTTTCGAATGAGCCGCTTTCTTGCTCCACGCCCATGGAATAAGTTTTCAAGCTCCCTTCGTCTATGGATAGACCTATATCGACTTTGGCCATTTTGATTTGGGTTGGAGCCTGCCCGGTGTTAGAGAAGTAGGCGTAGGTCCCTTCGATGATTCCGGTAGTTACGAAGGCTAGGGCTAACAGGGAGAGAACTAATTTGCGTTTGTTCTTCTTCATGGTTTTCGTTTAGCCGCTATGGAAGGCTATCAGGTCATAGACGCTGATAGGCCTTTGACGTGGCTGCATCTTTATCCACCTCCTTTCTCTGTATCGTTTTCCAAACATGACGTTTGGTGCGAATAAGACGCAATCAAAATCGTCTGTTTGGCTTTTCGAGATCATTGTTAGATAAGAAAAAAGAAGAGCGCGAGACAGGGTTATGTCCCTGCTTGCATTCTTCGGCATAGACGTTGATAAGGGGCTTGAAAGCGTCTCTAAAGCGATTACGCACCCCCCCTCATCATTATCAATAGATTCTTCGAGACGTTGCTTGGAAGCGGGTTTTGGGCTTTCATTGAGGAATGTGAAAATAGAGGCGTTATTAGGGCCTTTCATCAAACGACATTGCATGTCTTCGCTTAGATGTTGCATTTTCAAACCCTTCAGGGGAACCGCGCTTAGACGATTTAAAATAGAATAGTCTAATTGAAAAAAGCCTGTCAACAATTTGAAATTTCAACGTTTTTGCGAGGAAATTAACGATTTTGCAGCTTTATTGAGGCGTTATATTTAAAAAACGCGGGCGCGGGTGAGTTCCGTTTTTTCATCTTGATGGCGAAAGGGAAGACATAGATGATGAAGACAACGCTGCTTGGAGATAACCAAAGAACGCCCGTCTCACGGCTAAACTTTTCTTTTGTCTTCATAGAGAAAACGCATTTGAGACATATGCGTAAAGACACGGCTATAAAGCGTCTTCAGTTAAACGTTATTGGGGTTAGATACCTGTGGCCTTTTCGATAAGGGACATTAAAACGATGATTGACGTAGGTATTTCGCCTTAAAAGGCAAAATTAAGCGAGACGTGTATCAGTAAACGGTTTTTATGAATGCTAAACGAAGAACCTATTTGACGTTCTTAAGCACCAATTCAATGATTTTATCGCCAATGTAATAAAGCGCGGTGGCCGATACGATTTCTTTCAATTCTTCTTTTGTCGTTGGCTTTTTGGATACGATATCGTTAAGAGCTTTGTCGGACATGACTTTCTTTTCCGATATGTAGTTCTCTTGGGAACATTTGAGTCTTAGCAACATTAAATCATCTCTTAGGCCTTTGTCGTCGCTGTTGTTACTTTCGTTTTCCTCATTCAAAACGCTTTTTGTATTTTGAGTGAACAGCTTGTTGTTTTCTTCCACTTGGTCGGAGTTTGGCGTTAAGAAGAACGTGGCGAAGGCTTTGGCGTGATAGTTATCGCCATATTCGCGTTCCGATTCGATTCTATCGATGATCGCGGAGAATCCCGTGTTCGTTTTCGTCCAGTTAGAATACGCAAGTTCTGGCTTGGCGCTTCTAGCGTCCCTGAAAAGAGGGTGCATTAATTTCGTGATGACGTAGTCGAATAACTTAAAGGCAGTTCCTTCAAACGTGGAGAAGGAGAGATTTTGATCGATGAAGCTGCAATCGAAAGCCTGCTCGCCTTGGATGGAGTCCTTCTTGGTCGTCATCTTATAACGATGGAGCGCTTCTTCGTAAGCGGGGCAATAGATAGTCTTCAAAATATAGCCGATAATGGCCAAACAGTAGTACATGCCGTTTTTGATTAGACCAGCGTATTCCGGGTCGATTTGTGGACTGTTTTTGCCCGTTTTCTTCGTGATGTATTTTCTATACGCCTTCTCTAGGAACAAGAGGTCTTTGAGGAAGGCGGTGGAATAATGATGCTTTTGGAATATCAGAGAATACTTCTTTTCGTCCTGGAGGATTTTGGAGACGTTGTTTCTCGCAGGCCCTGGCTGAAGGAAGACGAAAGCATAGAGATCCTGCGCAAGTTCGTTGTTTTTGGTCTTTTGCCACGCTTCTGGATATATGGCTTTTGCAGGCTTTTCGCCGCGTTTGATTTCGATGAATATTCCGGCGTTCCCCAAATCGGATTTCAAATTTCTTTGCTCAACCCTATTGGCAATGACGTCTTTTGCCTTAATCGGTTTCTGGGTGTTGGAAGCCTCCGCCACCTTGGAAACGAAGAGGTTTTTCTCTCCGGTTTCTTCGGGGGATTTCACAATTTTGGCGAGGATGTAGAAATCGTTTTCAAAGGGAATCTCGCCAATCATTCTTGTGGTTTGGCCGCCGTTTACAATGGAGAAGTTCTTTAGTTTCAGTTGATTGTCATTGATCTCGTAGGAGTCGCAGACGATGATGACGCCGTTATTGAGGTACCAAAAGTTGCCGTAATCATTCGTGATCGAATTTTCTATTTTCGAGTCGATGTTGCCGTTCTTGATGTAGTAACGGAGGTTCATGGCTAAAAGGCCTCTTTTGCCTTCTTTCTTCCACAAATCCTTCAAAGAACGGGCGCTGATGTTTGTGACAATCGCATTCTCGCTATACGTCAACGTGTTCCCTCTCTTATCAAGAGCAAGCGTTCCTTCTTTGACATAATCAAACGGGGCGATGTTGGATTGTATGGTGCTTTCAATATCTTGCCCAAAGGTAATTGCGATGGATATATCCACGCCTTTGACATCGGGGTTTATTCTTTCGATTGTGGTTCTTGTTTGGTAGGTGTCATTCTCGTTGAGATCGACGTTTGTGAGAATTCGAATGCAAAACGGGGGTATTTTCTCTCCTTGGTCTGGATTTAGGTATTCGCGGAGTATCTCTTCGGCTTTATTGTTCCCCGAGGTGAATTTCCTGCTTTTGACGTTGCTGATGAAATTGGCGATTCGCGAGACGTAATTCGTAATGTCCTTGATTTTGAATTCGCTGGGTGAGGACAGACAGTAAGCAACGTCGATTTCGACGGTGTCCTCATCGTCTTTTTGGTTGAGGAAGATGCCGTCGATGGGGAAGTTGGAGCTGACGACGACGCCATCGTTTACCTCGGAGGCCCTGTCTTTGTCCGCGTCGTAGAATTCGTTATAGGCATAAAGGCCGACGAGCTTATACCGCTCCCCGCTATTGGCGTAGCCGAGTTCCTGCAATTGATCGGAAAATTTATCTAAGTTCATAGGGATCCTTCTTTCGCTTAGATTGATTAGATCACGCCGAAGATCGCCGATCAAGGAAAATAGGCGCAAACCTTAAAAACCGCCTTTCGTATGCTTTTTCTCTCCTTTGATATATCCTTTTCTCCGAATGAGCGGGGACTATTCATCCGCTTTGTTCATGACCTCCTCTACATGCCGCTTGAGGCTTAAAGACAAATATGAAAGCGAAGATATTTAAAATAGAGACATACCGTAAAATCTTAGACTCGCGTTATGGCCCTTATTTAAAAGCAGGCTTAGGTTTTATTGTCGCCTTTTTCGTTACCTTCCTAGCCTATATGCTCGTTTTCAAAACCCTAGGGTTCTATCCCTTTAACGAGGATGGCCTAACGACGATGATGCTCGATCAAAGAGATCAATACATCGCCTACATGAGGGCTTATCAGAACATTCTCAAAAACGGGGGCTCTTTGGTTTATACCTTGGGTAAGGTCATTGGCGGGGATTTTCAATCCTTGTTCACCTATTATCTCTCTTCTCCGTTTAACCTCTTCCTTGTTTTCATAGGAAGCGGAGATATACCGGTCTTCTTCTTTTATACCTCTATCATCAAGATGTCGTTCGCCGCTTCGAACGTGGTTTTGCTTTCCAGTTACGAAGGCAAAGGCTTTCGTATTGGCCATGTTGCTTTCGCTGTGGCGTATGGGATGATTTCCTACGCTTTCGTCTACTTCTGCAATTTCATGTACCTCGATGGGCTAATGCTCCTCCCCTTGGTTGTTTTAGGCATCAGGGCTTGTGAGGATAACAAAGCGCTTTGGCTCTATCCTTTGACCCTTGGATTCTCTTTAATCTCCAATTGGTATCTTGGGGCGATGATTTGCATCTTCGCGGCGTTCTTTTTCTTGGTTCGCTTCGCTTTTATGAAGCGTGGCCTTCAAGATAGATTGTCCTTCGCCCTCCGCTTCGTCTTGTTCTCTTTGCTTGGGGGCTTCTCCGCTTCCTTTGTCTGGATTTCCGCCTTTGCCCATTTCTCCGGTACGAAAGCCTCTTTGTCTTTGCCTTCTTCGAAATTTTTTAACTGGGCTTCTTTCTTTGAGGGGCTGCTTGAGAACAATTACATCTCCAACAGGGCCATATCCCGCAACACCGGTTATATGACCATGTTCGTTTCCGTGCCTGCCTTGTTATGCTCTATGCTTTATTTCTCGAACAAGGGTTATCGGTGGAGAGAAAAAACTGGCGATGGATTGATCCTGCTTCTTTATTTCATCGTCTCGCTTAGCAGCGTTCTTAACGCTTTGTTCCACGGCGGCAGAGAACCGACGTGGTTCCCCACCCGTTATTCTTTCATCATCGGCTTTTACATCTGCTATTTGGGAAACAAGGAAATGTCGAAGCTTGATGAGACTCCGCTCTGGGGGAGTTTGATACCCTCGATCGCTTGCGCCATCTTGCTTCCTCTTCTTTGCTGCGTCAAAACCAATGAACTAGGCAAGTCTGGCGAAGCCGTCCTTTATCCCTTATCAAATGTTTCCTTGGCCATCTTCCTCTCCGCTTTGGCCTTTGTGTTCCTTTATTCTCTTGGGCTTCATCTGCAAAAAGGCGATGGTGGGAAAATGCACGCTTCCATCAGGCCAATGATGGAGACGGTATTGGTTTGTCTCACCGTTGTTTCTAGTTATAGGGGCGCGAAGAACGTTGTCGAGGTCAACATCGCCGGCGACCAATACCAGAAGATTCAGGTTTATAGAAGCGATGATAAGCTTTCTAGCGTCTTCAACGCGGTCACTCAATCAGACACTTCCCTTTACCGCATGGAATCAACTTTCAACCGCAATGGCTCGGTAAACACCATCGACAACAACCCGCTTTTCTATTCCTATAACGGGCTTAGCCATTATTCCTCTACCAATAAGAAGGAAATCTCCTCCTATATGAGCAAGATAGGCTTCCATAGGAACGCATTCTGGGAACGTTATGACGCTGGCTCAACCGTCGCGATTAATTCCTTCCTAGGGCTTAAATACCTTATTGATGATTCCTCTATGACCAGCGAGAAACCCCAGTTCATTTATAACTCCTCATCTAAGAATCCCTTTCAGCGCATTGATTTGAATTCTGAGGATTCCAAATATTCCTATTACGTGAATGAGCTGGCGTTGCCGTTAGGCTTTGCTATCCCTAATAGCGGCAACGAATGCATTAACGATTCTATTTCAATCGAAGGGATCGAAGGCACTTATAAGCTCAACCATTTCGAATATCAAAATGAGCTCTTCTATTCTCTTTGCGACTCCGTCAAAGACGATAGCGGAGAGAAAAAAGCCATCTTCAAAGCTCTTCCCATCAGCAGCGAGCGTCTTAGCGGAGGGGCGAGCGTTCTTTCCGTTGATAACTTTGGGGAAAAGACTTACCACTTGGAGAAAGGGGCTTATATCAGCATAAGCTTCGCTATACCCGAATCCGCCAAAGGAAACAACTACTATGTCTGCGAGAAGAACCTGACCGCTAACCTCAATTATTACATCGATGGGAAATATGTCAGGCTATCCGATTATTGGAACAGCGGCATCCATTCCTTCGTCGAAGGCACAAACACCACCCATTCGTTTACTATCTATAACTCCAAATCCACATCGATGAACGTGAAGATCGTTCCTGAACTCTATTACGAAGACCTTGATGTATTGAATGAATATCTAACCGCCATTAGAAAAGAATCCGCATTGGATTTGAGAATAAGCAATTCCTTTGCCTCTACCTCTTATGAGGGCACGTTTACGTTATCTAGCAATGAAAACAAAGAATTTGTCTTCACCTTGCCCTATGAAAGCGATTTTGAGGTCTATGTCGACGGGCAAAAGAAACAGACGCTTAAGAGACTCGATGTTTTCTCAGCCGTCTCGCTTGAAGGCTTAGAGGCTGGCGAGCATCAAATCAAGTTGGTCTATAACGACAAAGGCTTAAAAGCCGGCGCGGTCATTTCAATCGTTTGCGCGGTCATATTTGTTCCCACGGTTATCTTCTATCCCTGGCTAGAAAAGAAAATTTTCAGGAAGAAAGATCAAGAAGAGGCCCAATAAAACCTTGCCTTGCCTGTGCCTTTCATAACGCATAAAAAGAAATGCCGGTTTTCTGATTTTAACGGACCAATCTTCGGATATTCGGCCATAGGCTGTGATATACATCAACGGAGACAAGTGAATTTCTGGAGACATTGACAGAAAGGCCGCCAGGAACACCTTGGAAGGCTCTGCTTATAAAATCCTTGTTATATTGGCCATGGGCCGCGTTTAGCGTTACAGCGCGACTTTTGCCCGTGAATTAAAAGGGCGACAAATAGGCAAATATGCGTTCTTTTCTCTCTACTCTTAAAAGAGGAGAGTAGAGAAAAGAAGAGAATAAACTATTGTTGAATAAAGAAGAAAACGAAAGTAGAGTAGGGAAGAGAAAAGAGAAGTAGAGATGAATATCCGAGATTTATTCCCTGATGTAGACCTAACAAAAGGATTCTCGGCTTTCAATGATGCTTTGAAAGAATCGGATGAAAAGGTCGTTGCCACGTTGATTGCTGAACTAGCCAATTCAAATGGTGGGAATCTATTCGTCGGCGTGGATGATTTTGGAAAAGTGGACGGAGTTTCCATAGAAGACATCATCCAGTCGAAAGCTTCTGTTAATTTGATCAACCAGACTCTACTCTCCACTCCGGCTCAGCTTCGTTTCGTTGTCAAGAATGTTGACTCGATGTCTGAACGTTGTGTCCTTTACATTAATGTTCTGCCTGGGGAAGCCAAAATCAGGGCCGTTTTCTCCTCGACTTCTAAATCGGCCACGTACGCCGATCAAGATTTCAACGACTATGTGCCATCTGATCGTGGCGAGCCTCTAGCGCCTGCTGATTTTGACGCCTCCGCTTTCTCTTCTTATATGTCGTTGTGCAGACGTTATCGTCCTGATGGCAGCCAGCCCGATTCTAAAGAGCTCTATGAGGCTGGCCTAATCGATGCATGCGGAGTTCCTTCGCCCGAATTCTCCTTGTGGAGCGATTCTCCCCCTTCTCCGTGCCCGAAAATATCCGCATATCTATATAGGGGGAACGAGAAATCCGAGTTTATCCTGGATTCTCTGGAATCGTCTTTTTCTTTGGCGAGTGCGTTTTCCTCTTTTGTTACTTTTGTTGAACGAAACACCCGTAAGGGGAAAGCCATTGATACGAATGGGATTAAAGTTGATCGGAAGTCCTATCCGGATATGGCTTTTATCCGCGCTTTAGTCGCTGGGCTTTCCCATTTGGATTATTCATCTTCTATTGGAGAGATTACGATCAGCTTATTTAATAATCGCTTTGAGATCGAATGCTCTGGCCCTTTGCTAGATTCATCTTGCCTGGACGTGAATAAAAATCGTCTTATGCACGCTTGTTTGTCCATTATGGGGGTGACCAAGGACTTCGATGCTTGCTTTCAAGATATCTTTAAGTTCTATTCGGGTTACCCGAAGTCTTTTGAGCCCCATGTGATATGTGGGAAGGATTCGTTCACGATCATTCTCTTCGATACCCTTTATGAACCCTCCGTGTTCGAAGAGAGGATTCTCAATAACGAATTGAGCCCCGAGCAAGAAAAGGTCCTTGAGCTTTTGTCCTCAGGACCTAAGACGACGTTGGAGCTCATGGTCAAAAGCTCTTATAGGAGCCGGGCGGCATTTGGGAAGTTCGTTATCAATCCGTTAATCAAGGGAGGGAGAATCGCTCGTATAGGGAAGACCAATTCCCCCAAAGCCAAACTCATTCGTTTAGGATGATCAGCCTTGGTAATAGCCTAGATTAAGCGGCAGCCCATTCGCGTCTCTAATGATGTAGATGAATGGCTGATTCAAATTGATGTAATAACTATCCGCGTCTAATGGTCCTGCACTCCCTGACCCTGCGGCCATATGAAAGACGAGAGATTTAGAGATGAAGCCATCTTCGTCCATGCTGACTTTGGTGACGCTTTTAGCGGCTTTAAGATAATGATTATAGGGATCTGTTGGGCCAGTCCCCGGCTCATAAGCTTCCCCAAAGGAATCCACTTCATAATCCATCAATGAGGATAACCCTAAGCTTTTGTAGACCAAGGAGAGGTCGACTCTGTCGGTGTAGGAGAACTTGGGCAGGGAGAACTCACTGATGACAAGGCCCGAGGAGAAACGACTGCTTTCAAGTCGTTTTGTCTCGTCCTCGATGAGGAAATTCCTATCGAGCAAATCAAGGATGTTGTCATCGAGGCTTTTCGGGATGAGATATTGGACGTAATAACCATGTTTATAGGCGTCGTAGGCCGAATAATAGGAGCCGTAGTCATAGAGTTTCACCCCCATGGAGGTGTGGCACATGAATTCCTTTTCCGTCTCACTTCCGTCGGCTTTGTAGAAAACGTCCCTCTTGTTGTCTTTCTCGTTGTATCTGGTGTCCCAGTGGAGTTTTACTGACTGCAAAGAGAATAAGCAGAAGGAGGGCTCTTCGTCATAACCCATCTTCGGGAGGTCGTCTAAAGCGAACATCCCCTCATCTAGGGAATAGCCGTTCAGCCATTCCGTTATCTTGTTGAGGTGGCTTTGGTCGTGGAAATCCATTTGGTAGGCTTCGACGTAAGCGGAGGTGAGATTATCGATGAGAGAAGTTTTGACGTCCCCGAAGAAGGAGTGGAAGAACACTCCGTCGCGCATCAACACGGCTTCGTCGTCGTAGCTCCAGTTGTTGGACAAGAACCCTTTGGCCCGGTTGCTTTTCCTCACGCTTTCGCTGCCTAGCAAGGCGGAGAAAGTGTCCTTCGTGGATGAATTCCCAATAAGAGAGAGGATATCTAGCCCCCTATAGATTGAATAAGGGGATAAGGCGAGGTTTTCCTCTCCTATGGTTAGACCTTCAAATAGAGAATAGGTAAAGGAATTGACGGAGGAGACGTAATCCTGGCTTAAGGTGTTGTTCTTCGCGGCTTCTTCAGGGCTTGAATAAGAGGGGTATTCGACGGAGTTGAGGGCTTTGAAGGTATCATTGGACAAACTGGAGGATTTTCTCTGTAATGTCTTGGAATGACTTTTTGTTTTGATCTCTAGATTGGGGATGATGATCATCGCGGCCAGGGAAGCGGTCGCGACTAAAGGAATCCCTATCCCTAGGCCGAGCTTCTTGATTTTCTTTCTTTTGCGGGCTTTGAGGTTATTATCTAAGGCCTCTTGGCTTAGCCATTCGGAACGATACTGAAGGTCCTTCGCGCCTTCTTCTTTGCTATCTAGGTACTCTTTCAAACTGTCTTGTTCTTTCATCGCCAATCCTCCTTGTGCTCAGCAAGCTTCTTAAGGGCCCCTTTATAGATAGAGGACACCCTCCCGCGGCTTTTTCCAACGGTCTGCCCGATCTCGCTTTCGGTGTACCCCATAAGGGAATAGATGACGACGTCGGTCTCTATGGGGGAGAGATAGCCAAGCAGATCCTGCTTTATCGCGTGGAAGGATGGGGTGCCATGGCTGCCCTGGTTATCAAGGAGAAGATGAGGATCGTCGGATGAGGGTTTCCTCAGGATGTCCAGGCAGGCGTTTTTGATCGTTTTGGTCAAATAGGCCTTAGGGTTTGCCATGATGGCTTTGCTTCTTAAGAACAAAGACGAGAAGAAAGAACCATACCCGCTCATCACCGCGTCTTCGACGTCTTCCTCGTTATTTAAGAAGGCGGATGCGATGAAATAGCAAAGGCTTTTGGTCGCGTCGAAATACTGGCCTAAATAGGCGTCGGCCTCCGTTTTGTCGCGACTAGAGAGGGCCTTTAGGAGCAGTTGTTCTTCGCGTTTACTTCCCATGCTTCCATTATATATAACGGAGGAATTCCTCAAAATGTCGCCTTTGTTTTGTTTTTTCTATCCAAATGGCAAAAATTCTTCGTTCCTAAGGTGATTTTTTCTTTACATTGTTTCTCCTCGGTCTATCTTTACTCCATTGCCTAAGGAGCAAACAATGAACAAAAGAAAAGCCGTCCTCGTGCTTGCCAGCGCCTTGCTTGTCGCTGGATGTGCGACTTCCCCCAGCGAATCCTCTTCCGTTTCTTCGGGTGAGTCTTCTCTCCCCGATAACAGCAGCATGACCCCGGATGTCGATTCCTCTTCGTCTTCCTCCTCGGATTCCTCCGATTCCTCCGAACCCTATATCGACCCCACCCCAAGCTACGCCGCGAGCGACATCTATTCTTTGGTAAAAGAAGCCGCTAATAGCAACAACTTCACCATCAAGGAGACCATCTTAAGCGAAGGCATCCTCCCGGTTGATTACTATACCTATTACAACGACAACTATATTCACTATAGCTACGCCAACGCGGGCTACGTCAAATTGACCGACTACACCGGTGAATCCACCTTGATGTACAACTATTCCAATGTCACTAACCCCGTCATTGAGAACGCCTTGTCCTATAATCTCGATTCCCAGAACCCCGAGGCCACGGCCATCCGCGACGTCACCACGCTCAACCCCCTCGTCGATGGGGTCAAGGAACTCTCCGTCGATGACATCAAGCTCAATTATTCCTATTACTATTGCCAGGATGCGACCTTGATCGAAGCGTTTAGCTATTTCCTTGGTGCCAGCACCCTTGCCAGCAAGATGTACGCGGTCAAATTCACCTTGAATGAGGCCAAAACCGAGCTCAGTTTCTCCTTTGTCCCCAATTATTCTTCCGGCGCTTCGGATTCGGATGTCGAGACCATCGATTCCCTCTCTGGCGTCCTCACCAGCGTCAAAGCGACCTCCATCGCTACCCTCGATAGCTTCCTTTCCTCCTATTCTCTCCCTGAGAAGGCCCTTGATGAGGAGCTCATCGCGACGATCCCGACCACGGGCTCCTACCATTCCATCGTCACCTATTCCTATGAAGCTAACGTCAGCGACGTCGTTGAACAAGAGGATTACGTCGATTATTCTCCTACGGCCAGGCAAATCAGCCGCAACGTCAAAGGCGTCTCCTCCGCTGCCTATAGCTATTACACCAAAGACGAGGAAACCGGTCATGTCATCGACAATTATTTGAATTATGACAATACCGTCGCCACCAAAGACCTCGGCGGGGATTTCGACGAGGATATGGCTACCCCCTCTTCCTTGTTCGAAGCGGGTGCGTTCAGGGCCAATAGCGGCGATGTCTACACCTATTACGGCTACCAAGGCCGCGCCTTCATCAACGACCTCGTTGATTTCGACTGCGGTTCCATCCTCTCGATCGAAGTCACCGTCGAAGATGGCGCAATCGCCTCTTTGAAAGCCATCACCCCGACCCGTTACGACTCCTATGGGCAGCAGATGCATTACGAAGTCGAAGTGTTCTTCTCTTCCGATAACGATATTTCTCCCATCGTGCCTACTTCCTCTACCGACTACACCGTCAAGGCTGCGCTTGGTAGTTTCACTGACGCCTATAACTATGGCTTGTACTATAGCTTCACCGCGACCATCGCCACCGAAACCGGTGCCAACAACTACAAGACCACCCTCAGCCTGTTTAAGAAGGACTCCTTAAGCTCCTATAACGACGTCCTCCTCTATGACCGCGAATCGGTGGATACCAGCGAGGGCTCCTCTGGCGATCCCATCCACATCCGTTATGGCTATTACCTCAAAGACGAAGCCGGCAAAGAGGTTATCCCCTTCAAAGTCAACGACAATGGCGAAGCCATCGCCTCCGAGGCGACCATGACCGGCGTCAACCTTGGCGACATCCTTGGCTTCGACCTCGATAGCCGTTTGTTCGAGCAGGTTTCCGAGGATTCTGATAGTGGAAAGTGGCAGTACCGCCTCAGGAAAGAGGCCAAAGACGTCTCCTCCCATATCATCGGTGGTTCCCACGCTTCTTACCTCATTCCCTCTTCCTTGACCTTGGATATCTCCTCTCAAGCTGTTGGAGGAGTGAGCTATAACCTCAAGATGCTCGATAAGCTCGAATACGAATTCAACGCGGAGGACTTCTACAAAGGCAAGGAATCCGTGACCTTCTCTGGTTATGGCGCGACGTCGGCTCCGAGCGATGTCGACTTCTCCACCCTCAAGGATTGGGTCGAGCCCGAAACCTGGGAAGAAGGCGCTCCTGAGGTCTATGACAGGATCGTCGCTAGCTTTGGCGAAGAGACCGCCTCTAAGCTTCCCTTCCTCTATCAGAAGGACATCGAAGGCCACTGGTTAAGCGGAGAAGAGGCTTATAACGAATTCCCCACGGATGGCTACGCGATCCGCTGGATGATGCTCTGCAACGATTCCTATCTCGTTGAAGGCGACACCGGTATCTCCAAAGCCTACATGGAGGCCTTCGCCGCCAAGCTCAAGAAGAATGGCTTCGTTGAGAAGGAATATCCTCTTGGCAGCCTCTCTAGCGACATCGCCACCCTCTATAGCGAGGATCTCGATCTCTACGTCCGTATCCCCGATAGCGTCGGCGCGGGCATCAGGTTGCTTAGGATCGAACAACTCGATTCTTCTTCCTCTTCTTCCTCCAGCGCGGAGTAAACGTGAATGATGAAGCGCACGCTCAAAAGGCGTGCGCTTTTCTAT
>CAVGXP010000019.1:5705-31018 GCA_963633165.1 bacterium | reverse complement strand
AGGGGAGGAACAGGGACGCCAAGGACATCAAGCGCTTCTCGAAGGGATGCACCGATTTCCCGCGGTATAGGAAGAGGGTCATGATCGTCGTGAACGGCGACGGCGGGGGCAAATAAACTTTCCTTTTTTATTGACGGAAAACCCGCTCCAAATCGGAGCGGGTTGTCTTTATTCGAGCAATAGGGCTCAACGAATGTAAATTTTCAGAAAACCCACCTAAACCCACACAGAATCAAGAGAGCTTATGGGGATCAGGAAACTTTGGTGATGGAGGAGAAGCTATAGGTTTCGTAATCGTATTCGTAGGTTCCGCTCATCGTTCCGGTGGTCTCACTGTAGGTGAGGGTGACGTCGGTGTCGCCAACGGAGAAGGTGATGGTGGAGCCGGAGACGGTATAGCTGAAACTGTTCCCGTTGTAGGTTCCAGTTCCATCGGCGTTGATGACGATGGTGATGGTGTTGAAGGCGGTTTTCGCGGTCCAAGTGCCGACATAGCCAGGAACCTCTTCCTCCTCGACCTTGGTGATGGAGGTGAAATTATAGGTCTCGTAATCCTGCTCGAAGCTCCCGGTCATGGTTCCGGCGCTTTCGTTGTAGGTGAGGGTGACGTCCATATCGCCGACGGAGAAGGTGATGGTGGAGCCGGAGACGGTATAACTGAAGCTTGTGCCGTTATAAGTGCCGGTGCCGTCTTCGTTGAGGACGATGGTGTTGGTTCCTCCGAGGGTTTTCGCCGCCCAAGTGCCGACGTAGCCTGCGGTTTGTTCCTTATCCTCGACTTTGGTCATTTTGAGGGCGGAGACGATGTTTTCGCCATATTCGTCCTCAAGATGGACGGTGATGCTGCCATCGCTATTCCAAGTGATGGAGTTGGAATCGGTGTCCCAGTCGCCGAATTGGGAGAGTTTGGCGGTGCCGGTTGAGGAGTCGTAGGTCCAGGTGAAGGCGTAGCTTCCATCATAAGTCCCCGTGCCATCGGAATTGAGGACGATGGTGATGTTGCTTGAGGATTTATAAGTGCCGCAGATTTCTTCAGGGATCGAAGGGGTGGGAGTCGGGGAAGCTTTAGCGGTGAGGGTGGTTCCAGAGACGGTGTACTCATTGCCATCGATGGTCACGGTTTCCCCGTCTTCGAAACTGCCGGAGACTTCGACGAGCTCGCCAGAGCTAAGCGCGTAAGAGGCGCTATCAGTGAGGTAGACTTTGACTGTGGAATCGCTGGTGGAATAGGTGGCGGTTATTTTCTCCCTGGCCCCGAAATAGGAATCGGAGTAGAAGACGTCTTTATCCGCGTCGTAATGGAGGCCATCCGCCATCAAGATCGCGGGGACGCGGATGTTGAAGGTACCATCGCTAAGCTTGGTGAAGCCGCCATAATAGGCAACGCCGGAATCCGAATAACCAACGCCATTGCCGTCTTCGCCCAAGACGACGTGCTTGCCATTGGAGAAATACCAATCCCCGATGAAGGATTCGCCTTTGTAGTCAGGAAGAACGAAAGCGGTTGAGCTTCTGGTTGCGGTGTAGAGATATTCGTTGCTTGTAGCGATGTCGTAGCCGGTGATTTGGCCGTTCTCATATTTGAAGATCTCGCCATCATATCCGCCAGTCCCTTCGCCGATGAAGATATAAGTGCCATCGAAGGTGTAGGAATAGCTGTTGGTCTCGTAATAACGGTTCTGCCAATAGAAGGTGTCTTCGGTGAAGTACCAGGTGCTGGTGAGGGTGGTCGTGTAATATTGGAGGTTCGCCGTCCAAGTGCCCTCAATCAGGCTGAGGTCGCCGTAGGAAGCGTAGAGGTTCGTTTCGGTGACCACGGGGGCGAAATAGCAGAAGGGCTGTTGGCCTTCTTCATCGTAGAAAAGCCCAACGTAGGAATAGCCGGAGCGGACGAATTCTTTGTTCATGGCCGCGGCGACGGAGGTGTTATCGAAGGTGCCTTTGGCCCAGCTGATGGTCTCGTCTTGAGAAGTCCCGCCATCAAAATTGCTGGAGAAGGTAACGTTGACTTTTTCTTCTTCCCCTTTGGCGGCAAGAGCGACCTCGCCATTAACGATGGACCAAGAAGAGGAAAGCCCGGCGTCTTCGAGGGCTTTCGCCCCTTCTTCGGTAACGATGCCGTTAACGCCGATGTTGTCGCTTTCGGGAGTGAGGTCGGTGGAATAGTTAGCGTAATTGACGGTGCCATCGATGTTGCTGCTGTAGTCATAGCCGTTTTTGTAGGCATAGCCAATCGAGGTCCCGGCGTAGGATTTGTAATAGGTGTTGCTCGAAGGGGCGGCTTTGATGGAGGCGAAGGAAGAGAAGTTGTGGAGGACGGCGGTCTCGTAATAGCCTTGCCCTAAGATGCCGCCGACATAAGAAGCGTCGGTATCGGTGGTCTCCAAGCTCTCCCCGGTCGCATAGCAATCGACGATGCTGGTGTAAGTGGAGACGGTGCCACTGACGCCTCCGACCACCGAGCCGCCTTTTAAGGAGCCTTCATAATAGGAGGTGGTGATGGCGTAGAGGCCGACACTGCTGGAACTAGTTTCGTTGACGACTGCACCGGCGATGCCTCCGACGGCGTTGGTGGTGTCGTCAGAATCGGTCATGTCACAGGTGACGTCGACGATGGAAGTGCTGTTGGTGAGGCCGACATAGGTATTCTCGCCAGCTTGAAGCATGCCGGCGATGCCTCCGACGACGAGGACGGAGGAGCTATTTTGGGCGGAGCTAAGCGAGATGGTGCCGTTGACCATGACGTTCTCGATGACGGTGTTGTAGGCGTTGCCGACCAATCCGCCGACGTAGATGTAGGATTTGGCGCCCATCGGGCTGAAGTCGAAGTCGACGCTCAAAGCCAGGTCGTAGATGAAGCTGGACGAGGCGGAGCCGAATAAGCCATAAGTGGTGGTGCCTTTGGTGAAGTTATAAAGGGAGACGCCGGTGATGGAATGCTTTTTGCCATCGAAGGAGCCGTAGAAAGGGACGGTGTCGTTGCCGATGGGGTCGAACGATTTTCCTTCCAAATCGATGTCATCGCCCAAAGTGTAATACTTGAAGTCGCCAAGCTCGGTGGAGGCGTTGTAGGTTTTGGCGAAGTTCAGGAACTGGGTGGCATTAGAGATGACGTAGGGGTCGGTTTGAGTGCCCGATCCGGTCATGGTTTCCGGAAGGGAAGAGGATGATGGGGATTGACTGCTGCTAGAAGAGTCAGTGCTCGAGGAAGAGGAATCTGCGGATGAAGAAGAACTATCGCTAGAGTTTCCTCCGCCTTGGTTACAAGCTGCAAGCAACCCGATAAGGGTCAACGAAGCTAGAACCAATAGGCCTTTTTTGTTGCTGTTCATGGTTTTCTCCTTATTAAGAACGTGCGGATTATAAAGCCGCTTCAAAAATAGAAAAGAGGCAATTTTCTCCTTTCCTAATCGATACTTTTTCGATTGACGTTTGCGTTAAATTAAGCCTGAAACCTCTCTTCTGGACCCTTAGAGAGTCGCGAGTTAAAAACATTTTAAAACAAGGGGCTATCCGCCTTTGATGAAATAGAAAGCGACGCGAAATCGGTTTTGTTTTTCGTTTCCTCAATTCGGATTGATAAATGGGGCGCCATTACACGCAATTTGTAAATCAATTGATATTTTGGAAACGAAGAACAAAGCGGATAAATCGACGTCATCTTATCGCTTATTGAAGCTGGGGTATCTTCGGAAATTCCATAAAAATCATAAGCGATGACATCACTTCCTTTTACCGCGCTTCCATCTCCTTGCTTTATAATTTCCTAGCCATGGAGAATAAAGGACACATCAAATACAAAGGGAAGCCTTACACGGTGACTTTGACCCTTGATCCTCACGCGAAAGGGTATGTCGTTACTCTTGATCCAGATGAGGACGCTTTGACTGTCGCTTATCCAAATAGAGGAAACGAAGGTGGGGCTTTGATCGCGGCTAAACGGTGTTTGCCCAAACTTTATTGGTCGAGGATCAACCGACGTTCTCCATATGAAGGTGGATATCTCTACCTCTTCGGGGAAAGACAATATGTCGGGCAGCTTAACGAAGAAGACCTAAACTCGCTATTGAAGCAAAAAGCCCTTAGCTATTGCAAACAGAAGGTGCCTTATTATGAAAATCTGATGGGGGTTAAGGATCCCTACAAAGTCCGGGTCAGGACGATGAAGACGCGCTATGGGGTCAATTCCAAACGCACACACACGATCACCATCCAAACCCAGCTCGTCTGCTATCCCCCTGACATCATCGACAGCGTCATCATCCATGAGCTGGCCCATCATTTCGTCTTCAATCACAGCAAGGATTTCTATGATGTCGTCTATCGTTATTGCCCCGATTACAAAAAACGCGTCGAAAGGCTGAAAAACAAAAAGTATGAAAGAGAAACTGACCTCGGTAAATAACCCCCATATCAAAGAGCTGCTTTGCCTAAAGAAAAACAACCCTGACCTTTTCCTCGTCGAAGGCTTCCATCTTGTGGAGATGGCTAAGGAATCTAGTAGCCTCCTCGAGGTCCTTTCAATTGAACCTTACAAGGCCAGTTGCAAATGCGTTGAAGTATCTCCTTCGATCATCTCCAAGCTTTCGACAAGCAAGACCCCAGAAGGCATCGTCGGAGTATGCAAGAAGAAGGAGGAGACCCCTTTTTCTAGCGATAAGGTCCTACTTCTAGACCGCGTGCAGGATCCAGGGAACGTGGGGACTCTGCTTAGGACCGCGCTTTGCTTTGGCTATAAAGACATCATCTCAATCTCTGGCAGCGCCTCTTTCTATAACCCCAAATCCATCGCCTCCAGCCAAGGAGCTATCTTCAAGCTCAATCTTCACGAAGGCTATGATGAAATAGCGGCGGTGGCCGCTCTTAAAAAAGAGGGCTATTACCTTTTAGGCAGCGCCTTAGAAAACGGGTTGGACTACCACCTGTTGCCCCCTCTTCCTAAAAAAGTCTGCTTAATCCTAGGCAACGAAGGCAAAGGGATGAGCTCTTCTCTCCTCTCCTCCACCGACACCAACGCCTATATCCCCATCTCCGGCATCGATTCGCTCAACGTCGGGGTCGCCGGAGGGATACTCATGGAGAAATTCCGTTAAGAAGATAGACCTCTCCAAACTGTTTTGCTTCCCTTTTTCTTAAAGAAAAAAGATGCAAAGTTTTGCCTATGGTCCATAATCAAATCATGAAAAAGCAAATCGCATTATTGACCGCTACCTTCCTGCTCGCCTCTTGTGCTTCAGGAGGGAATGGGGAGGATGAAGGGAAAACCTACATCGCCTCCTTAAAAGAAGCCACGACCGCCTCGCTTAAGCAGGATTCCTATTTCTTCTCTAGCAATGGCTCGGGGGTGAAGTTCGCCCTGGGGGTGAAGAACCTCAACGACACCTATTACCATCTCTCCGGCTCCTCTTTGCTATTTGAAGCCGGGGCGAAAGGCCTCAAATCCAGCAACCTCGACGATTACGAAGGGGAATTGCTCCTAAAAGGTGGGACGATTGCATTAGACACCAACATGGAGGAAGTCTCTAGCGTCAAGAACTTCCTCAAGCTCTCCCCCGTCAAAGCCAAGATCTATTTCGACGATGGGGCGGTTTATTTCAACGCTTCCGGCTCCCAAGGGGAGACCAATGCGACTTTGGGTTTGCTCGTCCAAACCGCGATCCAAAGCATCACCGGGGATGATTCCTACGTCCTTTATGGTGGAGGAAACCGGCTCGATAGCCAAAACAAATACAAAGGGAAGTGGACCCTTTCCTCTGATGATAGGGATGAGATCTCCAAATATCTCCCCCTCGTCGACGAATCCAACGATTACGCCTCGATGATTTCCTCCCTTTCTTCTTTCCTAGAAGGGGCTTATAGCGATCCTTCCGGGAAAACCTCCTTCTCCTTCGAAACGAAAGAGGACGGGCAAAAGAAAATCGCCTTCCAAAGCCAGGACAAGGAAGTCCTCTCCTCTTGCTTCGCCTCCGCTTTAAGCAAAGGCGATTACAGCGCCTTCACTTCCTCCTCGTCTTCTTCCTTTACCTACGAGGAAGCCAAAGAAAAGGCGGACAAATTCTTCAGCTACACCGATCCCAAGGCCTTCAAAATCGAGATCTATTTCAACGAGGACTCCCTTTTGCAGACCCGCTTCGACGTCAATTTCGCCTTCGATGAGGAGAAAATCAAATCCCTTTATCCCAATGGGATGATCGATGCCTCCGAAGGGATTGAAGAGGGCAAGGACCCCAAGGATTACCAATATATCCTCGATTCCTCCCTTTCTTTCTCTGGCTCCATCATGAGCAATTTCTCTTCCTCCGCCTTCTCTCTCCCCGAAGACCTTTCCACCTACCTCGAATTCCCCGAGGTGAAGATGAAGTCGACCTCGGAAGAAGCCTGATCCTCTCCATCCATTTACATTGCCTTGACCCATTCTTCGCCTTAGAATGGGTTTTGCTTTATGAAATACCTTTTCTTCGACATCGAATGCGCGAATTCCTATAACGGGGATCCCAAAATATGCGAATTCGGATACGTGCTCACCGATGAGGATTTCAAGGTCTTGAGGAAAGAGGATATCCCGATGTCTCCAGGCAGAGGGAAGGGGACCAGCTTTGACCGTTACATCCCTAAAGCCGACCCCGAATTCGATTGGGCCTACGACATCTCCTATTATTACACTTGCCCCGAATTCGACGAATATTACGATAAAATCGCCGCTTTGCTAAAGCAGGAGGATACGATGGTCTTCGGCTTTTCCGTCTTCAACGACGTCACCTTTCTTGACGCCGCCATCGCCCGTTATGGTTTGAAAAGATTTGATTATTACGTCTATGACATTCAGCGCCTCGCCCAGAATTTGCTTAAGCCAAAGAAGACGCCGAATCTCGAATCTTTGTTCACCTCGCTACTAGGCAAAGGGGAGCTCCTCCATCTTCAGCCCCATCTTTCTAGGGACGACGCCTACATGTCCATGCGTATCCTATCTTGGCTTTGCCAAAAGGAAAACGCCACACCTTCGGAGCTTTTCTCTAAGGCCCCTCATTGCGCTTTCTCTGCCCTAGAAGAGCTGCAGAAGCATTACGATAGTCTGAAAAAACGGCAGGAAAACGAAGCCAACCTGAAGGAAGGGGTGAGGCGGTGGGAGGAATTCTGCCTTGAAAACGAGAATTCCCACCCTTTGGTGCATGTCTCAAAAACGTTGAAGAAGGATTTGAAATCGCTAGAGGCGATCATCGATGCTTGCCGCAAGCTAGGCTATGGGGCGGCGACCTCATTAATGCAAAGCGACATCTTCATCAATGGATATGGGAGTGAAAAGATAAAGGCTAACGACGCCATCAAGGCCACATATCCGGGGAAGATCATGTCCTGCAAGGAATTCAGGGATCTTCTAAAGAAGCCCTCTTCACCCTCCTAAGGAGGGTTTTTCTTGAAAGGCGATAAGAAGGGGATAGAATCTATTTGTCCAATGAAGCGGAGCAGTAGCGGGGCTACTTCCGGGCACAGGGAGGGATGAGCAGTGAGACCATCCCCGAAGGAAGCCGCGAATTCGCCGCCGAGGACGGGAGGGTGACCTCCCCGGGCCCACCGTTATCGGGAGAAAGAGCGATTCGCCGATGTAGGCGAAATCGAAGTGGGATGGCACCGCGGAGTATTCCGTTCCCGCCGGGCCGTCTTTTATTTTTTTAAGGAGCAAAACCATGGATCCCATCCAAACGGCATCCTCCGTCTTAGAGGAAGCCAAATCCGCCGAGAAGGAAGTCAAAGACCAAAATTCGCTGTCGGAGTATTTCAACCGCTTCCTCTCCAAAAAAGGCAAAGCCAGCGGTCTGATGACCCTCATGAGAGAGGTCTCTAGCGAGAATAAAGCCGCCTTCGGGAAGAAAGTCAACGAAGTCCGCGCCTCTATCTCCGCCTTCTACGAGGCGAAAAAGAAAGAGCTCGAGGAAAAGGAATTGCAGGAAAAACTCAACAAAGAGAAAATCGACATCTCTTTGCCCGCGAAAGGGAACCTCTCCGGCAGAAAGAACCCTTTCTATCAGATCATCGACGAAGTCGAGGACGCTTTCCTTTCGATGGGCTACCAAGTCGTCTCCGGCAGAGACGTCGAGACCGACCATTATAATTTCGAGCTCCTCAACGTCCCTAAGGACCATCCCTCCCGCGACATGCAGGATACCTTCTATTTCGACGCGGAGACTTTATTGAGGACCCAGACCTCCGCCGCCCAGGCCCACGCCATGGTCAACAACGCGGAGAAATCCCCGATCAAGATCATTTGCCCTGGCAAAGCCTACCGCAGGGACGACGACGACATGACCCATTCCCACCAATTCGCCCAAATCGAGGGCTTGGTGGTGGATAAAGACATCTCCTTAGCTAACCTTAAAGCCACTCTGGAGCTCTTCGTTAAGAAAATGTTCGGCGAGAAGCGCGAAATCAGGCTCCGTTCCTCTTATTTCCCCTTCACCGAACCTAGCGTCGAAGTCGACGTCTCTTGCTTCAATTGCCAAGGGAAGGGCTGCTCGATGTGCAAAGACACGGGTTGGATCGAGATTCTAGGCGCCGGGATGGTCAACCCCAAGGTTTTATCGATGTGCGGATACGATCCCGAAATCTATTCCGGCTTCGCCTTCGGGGTAGGCGTGGAGAGGGTCGCGATGCTCCGTTATGGTGTCGACGATATCCGGCGCTTCTACCAAAACGACGTCCGTTTCCTGAAGGAATTCCCGGGAAAGTGAGGAAAAGAAAATGAGAATCAGCTGGAAATACCTTAATAGCGTCCTTCCTCTAGAAGGGCATACCGTAGAGGAAGTGGCAGACAAGCTCACCTTCGCCGGCGCGGAAGTGGAGGAAATCCTCCATTTCGCAAGCGGAGACAACCTCGTCATCGGCGAAATCCTTTCTTGCCTCCCTCACCCCGATTCCGACCATCTCCACATCCTCCAAGTCGATGAAGGCAAGGAATTCGGCGTCCATCAGATCGTCTGCGGGGCGTCCAACGCAAGGAGCGGATTGAAGGTCATCGTCGCTAGGGAAGGGGCCAACCTCCCTGGCGGGAAAATCATCAAAAGCACCATCCGCGGCGTCGAAAGCGATGGGATGTGCTGTTCCCTTGCTGAGCTAGGCGTCGATAAGAAATACCTCTCCGAGAAGCAAATCGGCGGCATCGAAGAGCTTGATGGCTCCGCTCCAGTAGGGGAAACAAACGTCCTTGGATATCTAGGGTTGGACGATGTCATCATCGATTTCTCCGTTTTGCCTAATCGCCCTGATCTCTACGCCTTAAAAAACATTGCCGCCGAGGTCGCTTGCTTGCTTTCTTTGCCCTACAAAGAGAAGGAATATCCTTCTTTTGAAGGGGAGAAACACGATTTCGCCATCACTTCCAAAACCTCCAAATGCCCTCAGTTCGACGTCTTGATCGCCCATGATTTGGTGACCAAGCCTTCGCCTAGGGAAGTCTCCTCCCTTCTTGAGGCCGAGGGCATCCGCAGCATCGATTCCACCGTCGACGTCGGCAATTTGGTGATGCTGCTTTCTGGACAACCTTTGAATATGTACGACGCGGATAAGCTCCCCGAGAAGGAACTCACCGTCGTCGATGACTACGAAGGCGATTTCGTCGCGATGGATGGGAAAACCTACTCCCTCCAAAAAGGCGACTTGCTGATCACTAGCGGTGGCGTCCCTGTTTGTTTGGCCGGCATCATGACCGCCGAAAGCGCCAAAGTGGACGAGAACACCCGCAACGTCGTCGTCGAAAGCGCCAACTTCGCCTATGCTTCCATCCGCCATACCTCCAATAGGCTCGGTTTGTCTTCGGATTCCTCTAGCCGCTTCTGCAAAGGCATCAACCCCGATCAAAGCAAAGAGGTCCTCAAGATGGCCGCCTATTACCTTAAGCAATACTGCGATTGCTCTTCCTTTGGCGAAGTCAAAAGCTATGACATCCTTAATCACGAGCAAAAGAAAGTGGAAGTGACCCTTGGCTACATCAATGGACGCCTTGGCACTTCTTTCTCCAAAGAAGAGATCGTCGAAGTGCTGACCCGCGACAATTTCAAAGTCGAGGAAAGCGGCGATACCTTGCTTCTCTCTGTTCCCTCTTACCGCATCGACATCGACGGCAAAGCCGATATTTCGGAGGAAGTCATCCGAATCCTTGGCTATTCTAACGTCCCCAGCACCTTGCCCTTAACTCGCCTTGCCTGCCAAGGCCTCACCTCTTCCCAGCAAAAGGAAAGGCAGATCCGCAGCTTCTTCTATGGCCAAGGCGTCTCCGAGGCGCTTACCTACACTTTGGTTTCCAAGCAGAAAGCCGCCATGTTCCCTTATCTCACCGATGGGGATCCGCTTGTTCTTTCTAACCCCATGACCGAGGATAGGGAAGTGGTCAGGGAAAGCCTTCTTCCTAGCCTATTGGAAGCCGCGTCCTATAACTTTGCTAGACAAAACAAAGACGGCGCCTTCTTCGAGATCAGCGACGTCGACGGGAAGAGGGTCCAATCCCGCCGCCTCAGCTTCGTTTTGTTTGGAGAAAAGCAAGAGCAAGGGTCGCTAAGGAAACGCAATTACGATTTCTACGACGCCAAAGCGCTTTTCCTTGGCATCCTCGATTTGCTTTCCATCCAGCCTAACCGCGTCAGCCTTAAGAGCTGGAGCTTAGGGAAAGAGGAACTCCACCCTGGGAAATCCGCGGAAATCGTCATGGGCAAAAGACTGCTTGGCTACTTCGGCGAGCTCCATCCTCTTGCTTTGAAAGCTTGGGGGCTTAAATCCGCCGTCGTTGGGGAAATCGATCTGCAGGCTTTCCTTGACATGAAGACCTCGCCCCTAAAAGCCAGCGTCCCGTCTCGCTTCCCAAGCGTTTCCCGCGATCTTGCTTTCCTAATCGATGAAAACGTCAGTTTCGAAGACATCGCCAGGGAAATCAAAAAGAGCGACAAGCTCATCGATAAAGTCGAGGTATTCGATCTCTATAACGGGGCCAATATCCTCGTTGGCAAGAAATCGATGGCCATCACGATCACCTTCCTAGACAAGGAGAAGACCTTGAAGGATGAGGAGGTCAAAGCCTTGATGAACAAAGTCGTCGGCATCCTCGCCCAGCATTTCGGCGCCGAGGTCAGGCAATGAAGATCTACCGCAACCTCGTCAAAGAAGGCCATCCCCTAGAGCTTGAAGAGGACATCGCTTTTTCTAGGGAGGAATGCCAAAACGATTATCCTTTGCTTTCAATCCCTTCTTGCCACGCCAAGCTGCTCATCGAAAACGTCGATGACTTCCTCACCTGCGATTATTCCCTTGTGGGCGAGATGGAACTCTCCGATTCCCGTACCGCAAAGCCATTCCTGCTGAAATTCGAGGATTCTGACCTCATCGATCTTCTTCAAAGCGAGGAAGAGGAAGGGGAGGGCTATATCTTCCCAGGGACGTTTATACAGAGTGAAGAACTCATCCATAAGATCATCCGCACCCTCGTTCCCATCTCTCCCCATCAAGAGGATTCCCCTTTGCCCGAATCCGGGGAAGGGTATTCCTTCGTAGAGGAGAAAGAATCCTTCATCGAAGAAGGCGAACCTGAGATCGAGGGTGAAGAAACCCCTTTGGAAACAAAAGAGGAAGATAAATAAGTAACGAAAAGAGGCCGTCTCATCGACGGTCTCTTTTTTCTATGAGGCAAACGCGATAAAAACTAACTTAAAAAGACTAGCCAAAAAACATTAAAAGAAAAGATATAAATTTTAAAGCTTACGGTGATCGCTTTTTTCGTCCTGACACTTTTTTCTACAAGTCTTACCACTTAAAACACTTTCCTCATATAAAGAGAAGGCGAATTCCAAACTTTATAGATAACCTCGACGGTCACTGGATTTTTCCTTATCTTGTCTATTTGGTTTTTGCATATTTTTCGAAGAAAGAGTTGCCAAGGATGAACGCCGGTGGTAAATTGTGGTAGCCGAGGTGGTAAAAAGTGGTAAGCATATTCTACGGAACTTATTCGCGAAACCTCGACCCCAAAGGTAGGCTTATGCTCCCGAAGGAACTCGGGATAGCCCCAGGGGAGACCCTTTACGTCATGAAGGGCTTCGAGGGGTGCCTGAGCATCTATAAGGAAGACGCCTTCGAAGCGATGGTGAAGAAACTCACTTCACTCAGCTACGAGAATGAGGAAAGCCGCGCCTACATCCGTCTAGCCAGCGCATCGATGTTCAAGATGCAATTGGATAAAGTCGGAAGGGTGCTGCTTGGGAAAGACCTTCTCTTCGATTATTCGATCGGCAGGGAAGTCACCCTCATCGGCGTCCTCGACCATCTCGAACTCTGGGATGCCGGGGCCTATGCCAAATACCTCCTCGCCAATTCGGCGAAATACGAATCCCTTGCAGGAAGGAGCCATTAAGGATGGGAAGCCATTATCCCGTGCTGCTGCACGAAGCGTTACAATCCCTCAACGTCAAAGAAGACGGGGTTTACGTCGACTGCACCCTCGGACGGGCGGGGCATTCCAGCCTTATCCTCTCAAAAGCCAAGAAGGGGCATCTGTATTGCTTCGACCTTGACGCGGAAGCGATGAAGGAAAGCGAGCAGAAGCTGCGCCAGATCGGCGACAACTTCACCCTTATCCACGCTAATTTCTGCAACCTGAAAGAGGAACTCGCCTCTAGAGGCGTGACCGCGGTTGACGGGATTCTTGCCGATCTAGGAGTTTCCAGCCCCCAATTCGACGAAGGGCAAAGAGGGTTCTCCTACAAAGAAGACGCGCCTTTGGACATGAGGATGGATCAAAGCCAGGCCTTAACTGCCGCGAGTGTGGTCAACACTTATCCGGAAGAGAAGCTCGTCAAGCTCTTCTACGAATACGGTGAGGATCCGGATTCTAAAAGGATCGCCAAAAACATCTGCCTAAAAAGGAAACAGAAGCCCATCGAGACGACCTTGCAGCTCGTCGACATCATCAAAGCCAGTAAATCGGAGAAAGAGCTCCGCAAGAAGGGCCATCCCGCCAAGCAGATCTTCCAAGCCATCCGCATCGAAGTTAACGGCGAGGAAGACGCCTTGCAGGCCTTGCTCAAAGATGGACCTGCGCTGCTTAAGCCTAACGGCAGGCTTGCCATCATCACATTCATGTCGCTTGATGACCGCCTCGTGAAGCATTCATTCGCAGGCTATACGAAAGCGGTGGTGGACCGTCATCAAATCAGCCTCCCGGGGCAAGAAGAGATGCCTTATCGCCTCCTAAGCCCAAAACCCATTCTCCCTAGTCAAACCGAATTAGCGGAGAACCGTCGTTCCCAAAGCGCGAAGCTGAGGGTCCTTGAAAAGAAATAACTCCCCATATAGAGAAAAGAGAAAGGAGGGAGCAAGCATGAAAGACAAATTATACAAAACCGGCCACAAGAGAGCCTATTACCGTTTCCGCTTCGCCGCCAGGACGACTTTAATCGCCCTCGCCTTAGGGCTTTCGGCGTCCGCTCCGATCCTCATCACCTATGGCGTGGAACAGTCTCGCGCCGAAGCGGCGAAAGAGAAGGAGAACGTCAGCGAGGTCACTAGCGACGTCACCTCCTCTGAGCAAACCCTCTCCTACGTGGACGCCTTGATTTGAAATAAAAATTAGGCGACCTATTTAGAGGCTAAAAAAGACGAAAACAAGCAAAACCGCGATGTCATGCGCGGTTTTTCTATATAAAAAATAACTAGAAAAATACTAAAAATAGGCTTGAATTTGGCTTCTTGCCCCTCTAGGAAATTGCTCATGGGTATATTAAAATATACCCGATTATGGATACCAAACTCCGCGCCTGCTTAGAAATAACCCAAAAAAGCGTCAAACTCCTCATCGGCCATTGCCTCGATGAGCAGCCTTTCGTCGTCTACACGACCGAGGAAAGCATCGAAGGGATGGTCAAAGACGGATCGATAGTGGATAGAGAGGGCCTCTGCAACGTTTTGAAGAAGCTTGTCTGTGTTCGCGATGCTGAGGCCAGCATGAACTGCAACATCGGCGAGGTCGCCATTGTTTTGCCTCCTTTTGGCTTCAAGATTTATTCCAAGCAAGAGTCGACGATCTCGGGCTCGGCGGACAAGCAAATCACCAAATCTGACATCAACACGATCATCAATAGAATCAAAAACGAGAACATCCCCAATGGGAATGAGCTCGTCGATATCATCCCCACTAGTTTCACCATCAACGACAGCAATTCCTTCATCAATCCGCCCATAGGAATGCCCGGGCCTGCGCTTAGCATGCACGCGATGGTGCACACTTTGCCCAAAGCCATCGCCCTAGATTATCCTAGCCTCGCCAATTCCTGCGGGTTCAGAGTCAAGAAGTCCTCCGTCTCCCCTTATTGCCAGGCTCAGCTTTTCGCGACGGATTCCACTCTTCCCCAGACCTACATCCTCGTTGATATGGGCGCTAACGCGACCCAAGTCTCCTTGATCATCGGGCATCACCCTTATCGCAGCGCCACAAGCCACATCGGAAGCGACACCCTCACCGCGGCCATCGCTAACGACCTGGGCGTTAGTTTGGACAAAGCCGAGGAACTCAAGAGCAAGGTTGGCTACGATGAGCGCACCTTCTTTTACCGCCCGCCACTAGCCAAAGGCGTCAATCCCATGACCGGGGCAGCCAAAGACGTCGGGACGAAAGAGCTCAACGCCGCGATCGAAAACTATTTCAGGACCTTCTTCGAAAAACTCGATGTCTGCATTTCCTCCTTCTTTGAGGGAACGCAGAAAAAGGAGAATCTGCCCATCATCCTCACCGGAGGCGGAAGCAAGCTCAATGGGCTCAGCCATTTCTATTCCCTCCATCGTCCCCAGAACCCCCTCTATATCCCGCGCCTAAAAATCGTAGGGGGGGAGGACCCACGTTTCTCCGCTTGCCTAGGCCTATTGATCGCCTGCAGCCATTATTCGGGGACATTAGAAGACAATTACCACGGCGTCGCCTCCGTATCTAGAGTCGAGGAAGAGCCTTCCTCTAGCAAAAAGGACAAACGCGTCAGAGACAGGCAAAACCCCTCTGAAGACAACCTATAAAGGAGCTATACGATGAGCTACGAACAATCCATGGACTTAGACAATTTCGAACCCGTCGCCCGCATCGTCGTCATCGGCGTGGGCGGAGGAGGCAATAACGCCGTCAACCGCATGATCGACGAGAACATCCCCAACGTGGAATTCTACGTCATGAACACCGACAAGCAGGCTTTGGCCACCTCCAAAGCCCCTAACCGCATCGCTTTGGGCGAAGAGCTCACCAACGGCCTTGGCGCCGGCGGGGAGCCGGAAGTCGGCAGGAAGGCCGCCGAGCTTTCCATTGAAGCTATCCGCTCCGTCGTCAAAGGGGCAAAACTTGTTTTCATCGCCGCCGGAATGGGCGGAGGCACGGGGACAGGAGCCTGCCCCGTCGTGGCCGCCGTGGCCAAGGAAGAAGGGGCGCTCACCATCGCCATCGTCACCCGCCCGTTCACTTTCGAAGGCCCTAGAAGGATTAAAAATTCCGTACAAGGCCTAAGCGATTTGAAAGCCGCCGTCGATTCCATCATCATCGTCTCTAACGACAAATTGCTCTCCGCCGCGGGCAAAGCTCCGATTTCGGAGGCTTTCTCTTCTAGCGACGCCGTCTTGGCCCAATCGGTGAAGACGGTCACCGATCTGATTTTGATGCCGGCCATCATCAATCTCGATTTTGCTGACGTCTCCTCCACTTTGAAGAATTCGGGCATCGCTTTGATCGGTTTTGGCTCTGGCTCGGGTCCTAACAAAGCCGAGGAAGCGGCCGAGAACGCGATCAATTCGCCTCTTTTGGAAGCCTCGATTTCCGGGGCGAGGAAGATCATCGTCTTCGTCACCTGCGGCCCTAACGTCTCTCTCTTCGACGCCCAGGAATGCGTCAACAAGATCGGCGCCACCGCGGGGAACAACGTGGATGTGATGTTCGGCATCGCCTTGAATTCCCAGCTTGACGACACTCTCCTCGTCTCCGTCATCGCCTCGCAGTTTGCCGAAGAATACGATTTGACCGCCGTGCCTAAGTACACCATGCCCAAAAGGGGGGAGGTCGGCAGCAGCGTCGACGACACCCGTTCCAAAATGGTCAATTCCATCGAGGAGCAAGACAGCCAGAACGAGCAAAACGAAGAGGGGATTGAGGTCAAAATCATCCCAAATTACCTCAAGGAAATGATGAACGGGAAAGATCCGGGAAAATAATTGTTAGCCTCAAAATAAGGGCGGGAACGATGGAAATCGCTCAACCGCTCTTTTTTTGGTTGCAGTGGGGTTGGCTGTGTCTTATATTCTAGGGTATGCGTAAAAGAAAAGCTCCGGTATACTCCCAAAATCATCCTCGTTTCGCTTATGACGTCTTCCTTCAAGGCAAGACGCTTTATGAGGAGGGAAAGGCCTCGATCACTTATTTCGATGAGGTCTCCTATGAAACCCATGGCAATGTCGATGAGGACGGCAAACGCTTCGCCATCGGCATGAGCTTTTCTCTTGATGGGGCCTTAAGCGGGGCCTCTTGCTCTTGCAAAGGAAATTCCTCCCATCCTTGCCGCCACATGGCGGCGGTGCTTTTGGCGTTAGAGGACAAAGTCGGGGAGAAGGCTGAGGCCTCCCTTCCCGATTATCTTTTCTACGTCAAATCCCAAGCCCCTCTATGTCTATCCAAAGGGCCGATGAGCTATTTGAAGAAATGCGTCAAAGAGCTCAAGAAAAGAAAGGAGAAGTGGAACTTCGACGAATCCAACGTCTACGAAGGCTTTAAGGCGATCCTTTCTTCCTCCCCTAGCTACAGCGGATTCGGGGGAGAGGAAGAAGGGGAGGCGATCCCCGGTTTCTTAAGCGAGCTCGGCTTAAGCGTGGATATGGTCTCCACGGCGATGTCCGAATTCCCTTCTTTGCTTTCTACTAGCGCTAGAATTGGTTTCTACATCGGGCTGCTGTCATCGGAAGATTGGCGGAAGCTTTGCTCCGAGCGCTTCGAGGCAGGTCTCACCAATGGGGCCTCTTACGATGTGCTTAGGCTATATTTTGGCAAGGAGGAGAAGCTGCTTTGCCTGCTTAGCCCTTATAGCTTGCATTTGCTTTGCCGCGCCGATTTCCGCTTCAAGGGCTTCGAGACTTTGGCTCGGATGCTACTAGAGCAAAAAGACGGGGAAGGCCTTTGCTTGCTTTGCGATAACCCCCATTGCGATCTTTCCTTCGCCACTTGGAGCCAAATCGGAAGTTACTTAGAAAAAGAAGGCGACGTCGAAGCCGCCTTATGCTGCTATAAGAAGATGTTTGGCAAAGGGGAGGGGGACCTCCCGGCCTTATGCCAGTATTGGCGGGGGCTAAGCGAAGAAGAAAAAGCCTCCAAGAAAGAGGATTTCACCACCTCGCTAAAAGGCTCAGGGCTACTAGGCCCGTTCCGCTTCCTGCTAGGAGAGGGGAAAGATGAGGACATGGCCTCCTTCCGCCTTGGGGATTTCCCCGCGTTGAAACAAGAGCTTGAAGGCCATCCTTATGAAAGCTACCTCACCGCGAAAATGAGCAAGGCTTTGAAGGAGAAGGAGAATCCCCATGAGGCCATTTGGTACTGCTTCAGGGATTTCCCCTGCTTGGATAGCTTATTGCTAGGGAAGGAGGCCGAAGAGCTCTCCCTCACCTCGCCTTACGACCGTTCGATCTATTTGTATTTGCTGCTTAAGAAGAAGCTCCTCGATAGAAAAGGGCTTTCGCTTTGGGAGGGAAGATGAGATGTATTTGAAGAACATTGGCCAGGAAACCCTCTCCAAATGGGAGGAAACCCTTTCCAAAAGCCCCGACTTTGCCGCCAACTTGGCCATGTTGGACGAAAAGAAGACCAAAATCGCCTATCGTTTTGATTTGGATTCGAAGACGATCCTCTATGAAGCCTTCACCGGCGGAGGGGATTATTTCAGCTGCCTCGTCAGCTCTGGCAAGACGGTCAGCAAAAACCCCGCCTTCCCCTCCGAAAGGGAAGACAAGAGCCTTTTGTTGGCCTATTACATCGCCAAAAAAGAAGAAAGCATGTCCGAGACGGAAAGGAAAGCCGTCTACGGTAGCGATTACGTCTTCTTAAGGCAAGACGCCGATCTGAGTTTGGAGGAAGCCAATAAAATCGCTTCCAGCAACGCCGAGCTCGACGCTTTGGCCAAGACCCTTTACCAAAGCCTTCCGACGCTTGAGAAAGTGGCTAAACCCGTTTTCTCCTACGTCTTCATCCGCGCCGAAGGCGGGATGGTCAAAGCCTGCATGTATTTGGGACAGGGGAGCGATAGGAAAAAGATCTCTAGCCCTGCGATGCTTCTAGATTTCTACAAAAAGAGGAAGAAAGTGACTTTGGGCGGGACTGCAGTCGATTTTGCCTTGCTCAACCAAGTCCCATCCCTCGATTTCCTTTGTTCTCGGGCTGAGACCACCTCGACTTTAAGCGACACCTTTACCATGAAAGAAGAGGATTTCCCCTTGTTTTTGACCAAGCTCGTTGGCGAAACCGTCGGCTATGGGCTGCTTTTCTATAGCGTCAATGAGCCCGTCAGGGGCAAATTCATCGCCGAAAGCGAGTCTAGCTTCTCTTTGCCTCATCCCCCGACCTCGGACATGGATTATTTCCCTTCCCCTTTCTATGGGGCCTGCTTTGATAAAGCTAGGAAGGAACTCACGCTTTACCGCTTCCGTTCCCTTGCCGCGTCTAGATCCTACGCCTATCTTTATTCCCATCCTGATTTCCCTTACGACAAATTGGGGAACCGCCTCGCCTCCTCTTTGCTCCCTTACCTTTCTAAAGACGAAATCGAAGGGGAGGGGTATCATCCCTTATCCATCTCCTATAGCCTTGTTTACGACGAGAGCAAAGGCGTCGTCTGCAAAACTGTTTATAGCCGTGGCGATAAGGAATTGCTCCAGGGCGATTACCTTTCGCTTCCCGAGAAAAGGAGAAAGGAGATCTTCCTTTCTTCTCTCTCCTTGCTAGGGCTATTGGAAAACGGAGTCATCTCCGATCCTAAGCGAATCAACCTGATCGTCGAGAAAGACCTCAATCCCTTGCGCGCGCTCTGCGACGCCGAGATCGATCCTTTGCTTAGCTCTGGCCGTCCTCGGAGGCTCCCTTTGCCCACCTTCAGGCTTGAGAAGAGCTCTTTTGGGGAATGGTTCGACCTCAAGGTTTCCAGCGAGGAATTCAGCGAGGAAGAACTTAACCTCGCCCTCTCTAGCTATGTGGAGAAGAAGAAATACATCCCTTTGAAGGGACGCTTCTATTCCCTCTCTTCTCTTGATAGCAGCCTCATCCCCACCTTATTGGAGATGGGCGTGAGTCCCTCAAGCAGCTGCAAATTGACCCTTCCCGAAGCCATGAGGCTCCGCGGCGATGGGGCGGAAGGGGCAACAAGCTCTGGCGAGCTTAAAGGCATCCTCGAAGACGTCATCGACTACGAGAAGCTCACTTTGCCTAAATCTAGCGCCCCGGCTTTGAAGATGCTCCGCCCTTACCAAGAAAGCGCGGTGAAGTGGATGAGGGCCCTCTCTAGCCATGGATTAGGCGGCATTTTGGCGGACGAAATGGGCTTAGGCAAGACCTTAGAAAGCATCAGTTTCCTTTCCTTGCTGCAAACACCCTCCCCGATTTTGGTCGTCGCCCCCAAATCCGTTCTTTGGAACTGGAAGGAGGAATTCGCTAAATTTGATCCTAGCATGGACGTGGTCTTGCTCCCGTCGCCCCAAAAGGAGAGGGAAGATACGATCCGCTCCATCAAAAACGACAAGAAGGTCGCCTATTTGACCTCCTATGATTCCCTTCGCAACGACGTCGAGCTCTACAAAGGCAAGCATTTCAGCTGCGTCATCCTCGATGAGGCCCAGACCATCGCTAACGCCTTCGCCAAGAAATCCCTCGCCGTCAAAGAGATCGAGGCCGATTGCCGCTTCGCCTTGACGGGCACCCCAATCCAGAATTCCTTGCTTGACCTTTGGTCCATCTTCGATTTCCTCTTGCCGGGGTATTTCGCCGATTATTCTTCCTTCAAGGGGGAATATGGCTCTGGCGAATTCTCTAGCCCCTCCCAAAGGAAGAAGCTCGAAGCCAAAATCTCGCCCTTCTTGCTCCGCCGCACGAAGAAAGAGGTCCTCATCGACTTGCCTAAACGCGAGGAGAAGGAGTACTTCCTAGAACTATCCGAAGAGCAAAAGAAGGTCTACGACGCTTATTTGTCCCTTGCCAAAGGGGAGCTCAAGAAAGCCTTGTCCGGAGAAGGTGACCGCATCTCGGTTTTGGCCGCGATCACCAGGCTCCGTCAGATCTGCGTTTCTCCATCTTTGTTCTTAGAATATGATGGCGAGGCCGTCAAGATCGACTATTTGATGGATTCCCTCCTCTCCCTTTTGGAGGAAGGCCACAAAGCCTTGGTCTTCTCTAGCTTCGTCTCAGCTTTGGAAATCGTCAACGAAAAGCTTGATCAAGCCCATATTAAGCACGGCTTCCTGCAAGGCTCCTCCTCAGCGGAGGAGAGGCAAGAAATGGCCTCTTCCTTCAACAAGGACCCCTTGGACAAAGTCATGCTCGTCTCCCTTAAAGCCGGTGGAACCGGGCTTAACCTCACCGGCGCCGACACCGTCTTCCTCCTCGATCCTTGGTGGAACCTCTCCGCGGAGGAGCAGGCTTTCGCCAGGGCTCACCGCATTGGCCAAGACAAGAACGTCACCGTCTTCAAGCTCATCGCGGTAGGGACGGTGGAAGAGAGAATGCTCGCTTTGCAAAAGAAGAAGAAGGACCTCGGAACCGTTCTTGGGGGCATCACTTCATCGACGTTCACCAAAGACGACTTCGCATTCTTACTATCTTAAGAATGTTAAATATTTTCAAAAAGCAGGCCTATGTCTGCTTTTTTTGTTGACTATATCAATTGTTATTAATAGGCGTCCGCGGCTTAATCGAATTCATTGATTTTCCTTAAGGAAAACCGTCCTTGTTTATGGCTTGCCGCCGCATTAAGATAATCAAGGCGATGACGAAGACGCGCCGCTTCCTAAAGACAGAGAACCCCGCCGAAGTTGAGAAGGGGGAGAGGAAGGGGACATCACTTCCGAGCCTGTTCCTCGATGCCGTAAGGAGGTAGGGGAGCCCGCTTCTTGCCGGTAGCAAGATAATGAAGCGCTTGGGGTGACCCAAGAAGCAAGGTGGTACCGCGCAATCTAAGCGCCCTTGCAGACAAGCAGGGCGCTTTTATTTATCCAAAGGAGGATTTATGGGCTACAAAGAAACACTGCACATGATGCAAACCGCATTCCCGATGAGAGCGGGGCTTTCCGCCAAAGAACCGGTCTTGGTTCAGAAGTGGGAAGAGGAGAAACTCTACGAGAAGATGAATCAAAATAGGGTCGATTGCCCTGAATTCATGCTTCATGATGGCCCACCTTACGCCAACGGGGATATGCACTGCGGCCACGCCTTGAACCGCTGCCTCAAGGATTTCGTCATCCGCTACAAGAATATGTCCGGGTTCAAAACGCCTTTTGTCTTTGGCTGGGACACGCACGGCCTCCCCATCGAAACGCGCGTCACCAAATCCGGCGTGGATAGGAAGAAGACTCCTCTCCCCGAGTTCCGCAGAATCTGCGAAGAATACGCTAAAACCCAGGTCGAAAGGCAAAAAGCCCAAATCAAGAGGCTTGGCTGCGTGGGGGATTATTCCCATCCTTATCTCACTCTTCTGCCCGAATACGAGGCAAGGCAAGTCGAGGTCTTCGCCAAAATGGCTTTGAAAGGCCTCATCTTCAAAGGCTTGAAGCCGGTTTATTGGAGCTGGAGCAGCGAAAGCGCCTTGGCTGAAGCCGAGGTCGAATACGCTGACGTGACCGCCAAAACGATGTACGTCGCTTTCCCGGTGAAAGAAGGGAAGGGTTTATTGCCAACGGATGCCTCCATCATCATCTGGACCACGACCCCTTGGACCATTCCTAGCAACCAAGGCATCACCGTCAATCCCGCTTTCGAGTACGGATTGTTCGAAACCGAGAAAGGCAAATTCGTCTTCCTCAATTCGCTTAAGGAGAAATTGCAGGAAGAGCTCGGATTCGACCGCTGCGAGCTTTTGAAGACCTTCAAAGGCGCGGAAATGGAAGGCATATTGGCAATCCACCCCCTTTATGATGACCGCGTTTCCTTGGTCATGAACGCGAATTTCGTCACTGCCGATTCAGGCACAGGCTGCGTCCACACCGATCCTGACCATGGCCTAGACGACTACAACACTTGCCTCAAATACGGCCTCAAGCCGCAGGAAACCGTCGATGAGAGGGGCATTATGCATTTCAACCCCGGGGATCCTTGGGATGGGGTGTTCTACGAAAAATCCAACGACCTCGTCATCGAAGCCTTGGAAAAGAAGGGCAGGATGCTCAAGGAGCAAGACCTCGTCCATAGCTATCCTCACGATTGGCGCACCCACAAGCCCGTCATCTTCCGCGCCACCCCGCAGTGGTTCTGCTCCATCGAGCCCATCCGCAAACAGCTTCTTGAAGAGATCGACAACATCCAGTGGCTCCCTTCCTGGGGCAAGGAGAAGATGACCAACATGATCAAGGACAGGGCCGATTGGTGCATCTCCCGCCAGCGCGTCTGGGGCGTCCCCCTCCCTATCATTTATAACGAAGACGGCTCCCCGATTTTGGAGGAGGCGGTCTTTGCCCATATCCAGGAGCTTTTCAGGCAATATGGTTCCAACGTCTGGTTCGAAAAAGAAGCCAAGGATCTGCTTCCTGAAGGCTACACCAACCCCAAATCGCCAAACGGGGCATACACCAAAGAAAAGGACATCATGGACGTTTGGTTCGATTCCGGCTCTTCTTGGAACGGCGTTTTGAACGAAAGGGGCATGAATTGCCCCGCCGACCTCTACCTTGAGGGCAACGATCAATACCGCGGCTGGTTCAATAGCTCCTTAATCCTCTCTCTCGCCGTTTCTGGGCACAGCAGCTTCAAAGCCTGCCTCACCCATGGCTTCGTCATGACCGAGGATTGGCAGAAGATGTCCAAATCCGCGGGGAACGGGGTCGACCCCAACAAGATCGCCGGGGAATATGGGGCCGATATCCTCCGCCTTTGGGCCGCGACCGTCGATTATCAAGCCGATGTCCGCATCGGGGAGAGAATCATCGCGACGACCGCGGATAATTACAGGAAGATCCGCAACACGTTCCGCTTCCTCCTTGGCAACCTCGCCCGTTATGAAGGGGAGAGCCTGGATGAGGTTTCGCTCTCTCTAATCGACCGTTATATCCTCGCCGAAGAAGAAAGGGTCAAGAACAAAGCCCTTGATTGCTACGACCGTTACGATTTCTCCGGCGCGGTGAACGCGATCATCGCCTTCATGGGCAACGACCTCTCTTCCTTCTATCTCGATATGGCCAAAGACGTCCTTTATTGCGACGCCATCTCCTCTTCCAGGAGGAAAGCCATCGAGGCGGTCATCTACACTTGCTGCTACGAGCTATGTCTGTTGCTTAACCCCATCCTTCCTTTCACCATGGAAGAGGTCTATGGCTATCTTCCCTTCAAGAAGAAGGATTCCCCTCAGCTTGAGGACATGCCTAAACGCAGCCACGTCTATGACGAATCTTCTCTTAATGGCTATGCCTCTTTCAAAAAACTCCGCCTTTTGGCCAACAAGTCGCTTGAAGAAGCCCGTCAACAAGGCCTCATCGGCAATTCCGAGGACGCCAAACTCTATTTAAGCGTTTCCGATGAAAACTATTTGGAAGTTTTGAAGAAGGAAGGGGAGGAATCTCTTTGCAAAGCCTTCATGGTCTCTTCCATCTCCTTGTCGTTAGGAGAAGACAAAGCCTCCGTCGAAGTCGATTCCCGCCCGCTTTGCCCTCGTTGCCGCAACCACGTCGATGAATTGCTTGGAGAGGGAGAGGAGGCGATTTGCCCCCGCTGCAAAACCTCCATCGAAGAAGGGGGAGAGGAATGAAGTCCCTGCTTGAGAAGTGGAACAAACTTTCTAAAAGCACCAAGTCCGGAATCTATTTCGGGCTTGGAGCTTTCTTGTTGTTTTTGCTAGACATCATCTCCAAGTGGGTCATCGAGAAGACTTTGCCGGTTGGTGGTAGCATCACCATCATCCCCAATTTCTTCTATTTCACCAAATCCTACAACACCGGGGCGGCCTTCTCTTTAGGCGCCTCCTGGGGCGTCTGGGGGAGGGTGCTTGGCATTGCTATTTCCTTGGTAATGTCCATTGCCATCGTCTGGTATTGGGTAGTATCTAACAAGAAGATCAACAACGCCGAAAGAGCCGCTTTGATGCTGCTTTCTAGCGGCGCCATCGGCAACCTCATCGACCGTTCTTTCTATTGGGAAGGCCTTGTTGGGTTCAATGGGGTCATCGATTTCCTGCAGTTCTACCTTGGGGGTGGCCCTTCTAAAGCTTCTTCTTCGATCAACCCCTTCGCGACCTTCAACGTGGCCGATGCTTGTTTGACTTTGGGGGTTATCGTCCTCATCATCGCCATGGTGGTGGACGCCCTAAAATCCAAAAACGACCCCGATGAAAAAGACCCGCGCCTAGAAAGCAAGCAGAGCGAGGAGAACAAGGAATGACTTCTTTCCTCGTCGATGAACAATATGCAGGCAAAAGGCTAGACGAGGCTCTCTCTATTTTCGGGGCGTCGCTATCTAGAGCCAAATGTCAGGCCATGATCAAAGAAGGCAAAGTAACAGTCGATGGAAAGCTTGAGAAGGCCTCACTTAAGCTGAAACTAGGCCAAAAGGTCGAATTCGAAGATTACGAAGCCCCCGTTTGTCTCCTTTCGCCCGAGGACATCCCTTTGGACATCATCTATGAGGATGATTCCCTCATCATCATCAATAAGCCCGTGGGCCTTGTGGTCCATCCTGGCAACGGCAATCCAAACAAGACTTTGGTCAACGCTCTTCTCTACCATCAAAAGCTCCTCGCACCCTCTAGCGATCCCCTTCGTCCTGGCATCGTCCATCGGATCGATAAAGACACCTCTGGATTATTGGCGATCGCCAAAACCGAAAAGGCCCTGCTAAGCCTGCAGGCTCAGCTGAAAGACCATTCGATGCACAGGGAATATCTTGCCTTGGTGCTTGGCATCATCGCCGAAGAAGCGGGGGAGATCTCCGCTCCGATAGGAAGAGACAAAGCCCATCCCACCAAAATGGCCGTGACCTTAGACGGGAAAGAGGCGAAGACCTATTTCAAGGTCAAGCAGCGGTTCCTCAAAGACGACGTGACTTTGGTCGACTGCTCCCTTAAAACGGGCCGCACCCACCA
>CAVGXP010000019.1:0-5271 GCA_963633165.1 bacterium | reverse complement strand
TTAAGAAGGAATATCTAGCGATGATGGAGGCGCAGGCGACGCTTGGAAAAGAGAGTTCCCCTTTGGTTTTGAAGACGATTCCTTTTTGGATTTCATTCTCATTCTTTAGATAGGAATAATAAAGCCTAGGCTCGGCGAATTGGTCTTGATAGATATGGCTGCTAGGGTATTTCTTGGATAGATTGAGCAAGCAGCGGTTATGCATCTTGGCTTTGATGGAATTGAGGTTCTCTCCTTTGCTATAAAGCTCGTTATATTTTGACAAAGGGAGGGAAAGGGAAGAATAGGGGATCTGCTTTATAAGCTCTTTGGCTATTTCGACGATTTTATCATCACTCAGTTTCTTCGAATCGGTGACGCCTAATTCCTCTAGCAGTGGCAGGTCGCTTTCTTTGACGTAAGAGGCGACGACGCAGACGGGGCCGAAGAGATCGCCTGTGCCGACCTCGTCCGATCCGATTTGGGGGTAGAGGTTAGGATAGGTCTCTTTTCTTTGCTTTGGGGCGGATAGATTAGGCTCGAAAAGACGAGGCTGCGTGCAATATTCGCTCCAAATGGAGGCTTCGCTTTGGCTGCCTTTTCCGGAGAAAAGGACTTTATGGGCCCCGTTATGGGGTTTGGAATAGACTGAAATGGAGACCCCGTCCTCAGTTTTTGCATAGAAGCGGATGTAGGGGTTTGGGGAATCTTGGCCTCTATCTTTATAAAAGGACTCGAGTTTGCCTAGCGACCCCTCATCAAGCAAAATGGCTATCGTTTCAAAAGAGGGCTTTTCCATCGCCTGATTTTAAACCCATTGAAACCGAAGAAGAAGAGCGACCCTTTAGGGTGGTATAATCTCCCCGTTATGCAGAACGTTTACGAAGTCCTCGAATGGGACAAAGTCAAAGCACGCCTAGAAGCCCTTTGCCGGACAGAAATCGGCAAGAAAAAGGCCCAAAATTTGCTGATGCTAGGCAAAGAAGAACTCAAGAAGGAGCAAGCCTTCCTTCTAGAAGCCTCCTATTGCCTTTCCTTATACGGCAACCTCCCTTTAGACGTCTCTAGCGACCTCACCCAAGAGGTCAAGATGGCCTCAAAGGGATATACCCTTTCCATCAACATCTTAGAGAAGGTCGCCACCGACGTCTTGACCGCTAACGAGGTCAAATCCTTCCTTTCCAAAGGAGAGGACATTCCTTTGCTACAGGAATACGGGGAAAAGATCCCCGATTTGCTGTTTTTAGAGAGGGATATTCATAAAATCATCGCTCCCGACCTTTCGATCTACGATAACGCCTCGCCGACTTTGAAGCATATTCGCATCGCCATCGCGCGTTTAGAAAAAGAGATGGTGAGCAAGCTTGGCTATGTTTTGGAGCAAAACAAGGTCTACCTCTCTGATACGACGCTCACCATGAAAAACGGCCATTACGTCTTGCCGGTTTCTAATTCCTACAAAAGCAAAGTCAAAGGCATCGTCCAAGACATCTCAAGCTCAGGCAACACGACTTTCATCGAGCCTGAGCTACTCGTTTCCATGAACAACAAGATGGTCGAGCTCAAGAACAAGGAGAAGGAGGAGATCGCTAGGCTGCTAGGCGAATTGTCTAAAGAAGTAGGCGGGGCGGGGGAATCCCTCATCGCCAGCAATTCCGCGTTAGGGTATTTGGATTTCCTGCAGGCAAAGGCGCTATTAGGGAACAAAATGAAGGGCCATATCGCTAGCGATAGCGAGGACGGCTCCATCGATATCCGGGGCTTCCGCCATCCTTTGCTAGAATGCGAAAAAGTCGTCGCCAACGATTTTTGCATCTCCCCCAAAAGAAGGGTCATCATCATCTCCGGGCCTAATGCTGGCGGAAAAACCGTCGCCCTCAAAAGCCTAGGGATGGCCGCTTTGATGAACCAATGCGGGCTTTTCATCCCCGCCGAGCAAGGGGCGATGCTCCCTTATTTCAAAAACATCTTCCTCGACATCGGGGACAGCCAATCGCTTTCGGATAACCTTTCGACGTTCTCCGCCCACATGTCCAATCTTGGACAAATCGCCTCTAGGGTCGGCGGGAAAGACCTCGTGCTTTTGGATGAGGTCGGCACGGGAACGAGCCCAAAAGAAGGGGAGGCCATTGCCTATGGTGTCGTCAAATTCCTCCTTTCCAAGCATTGTTGCGCTTTGATATCGAGCCATTTCGAGGGGCTTAAGGCTTATGCGATGAGCGAGGAAAGGGTCGAAAACGCCTGCATGCTTTTTGATAAAGCCACCCTTTCCCCAACCTACATTCTTAAAATGGGATTGCCGGGAGAAAGCTATGGCATCACGGTGGCGAGGCGTTATGGGGTGGATGAGACCATCCTCAAAGAAGCCGAATCCTACAAAAACGGGGATGGGGATTTCTCACTTGAGGAATCCATCGCTAGGCTATCTAGCCTTGCCAAAGAAAACGAGGCTTTGAAAGAAAGCAACCTCAAAAAGCAAAACGCCCTTGAGCTTAAGGAAAAGGAAGTCTCTTCCAAAGAGAAAGCGATCTCCCTGCGGGAAGAAAAGCTTCTCTCTTCGGTGGAAGGGGAGAAGAAGAGAATCCTTGAGGAGGCCGAGGAGCGGGTCAACGAGATCATCTCGACCCTCCAATCCCCGGAAGTCAAACTCCACCAGGCCATCGCGGCGAAGAAGAAGATCGCTGAGCTAGAGGAAAGGAGCATGAAAGAGGAATCCTTCTCCGGCAAGGTCGAGCTCAACGATTACGTAAGCCTCCCTAGCCTAGGCATCGTCGGAAAGATAACCCGGATGGACGGCAGCAAAATCACCATCACCACCCCGGAGGGGATGGATTTCAAAACAAGCAAGGATAGGGTTGTCAAAACTTCCAAACCCGAAACTAAGAAAGTCGCCATGAGGGGAAATGTCCTCGATTCCGTCGGCTCTTCCTCCCTTTCGCTTCAACTCAACCTCATTGGAATGCATGTAGATGAGGCTATCGACGCCCTTGATAGGTATCTTGATAAATGCCGCTTAAAAGGATTCAAAAGGGTCAAGATCGTCCATGGCTTTGGCTCTGGGGCGCTTAGGAACGCCGTCCACGATTATCTAAGGAAGCATTCCTCTTTCGTTGCGAGTTTTGAGCTTGGTGGCGAATATGAAGGCGGCGGCGGGGCGACGGTGGTGCACCTAAAATGAAGCCTCTAACTGAGAAACTTAGCCGCCTAATCGCCCTTCTCCCCAATAAGCCCGGCGTTTATCAGATGAAAGACGAGGCGGGGAAGATCATCTATATAGGGAAAGCGAAGAACCTCAAGAAAAGGGTCAGCCAGTATTTCCTCCGTCCTCAAGTGGGCAAAGTCAAAGCGATGGTCAGCCACGTCGATAGCTTCGACATCATCGTGGTTAGGACAGATAGGGAGGCTTTCATTTTGGAGTCCAACCTCATCCAAACCCACCATCCCCGTTACAACATCATGCTGATGGACGATTCCCATTATCCCTACATCGCGCTTAAGAAGAAGGGGGATCCCCATCTTAAGATCGCTAGAAGCGACAAAGACAAAACCTATTTTCATTTCGGCCCTTTCCCCAATTCGGGATATTGCTATTCGACGATTGATTTGCTTAACCGCATCTATCCCACCAGGAAATGCCGCAACATCCCTTCGAAACCCTGCCTTTATTATTCCTTGGGGCAATGCCTCGCCCCATGTATTAACAAGATTCCTGAAGATGAGCTTGAAAAACTCTATTCAAGCATCAAGTCCTTCCTTTTGGGGGATGGTAAGGAAGAAGAGGAGAAGCTTAAAAAGAAGATGGAGGAATCTTCCGAGAACCTCCAATTCGAACGCGCCGCCGATTACAAGAAGACGCTTGATTCCCTCCGTTACGTCAAAAGCAAGCAAGCGGTGGAGATGACGGGGGATAAGACGCCTAGGGACGTGTTTGCTTACGCTGAAAGAGATGGCTATAGGAGCTTGGCCATCCTTACTTATCGAAATGGGATGCTACTAGGGAAAAGCGTCCACGTCGTCCCTTCCTTTTTGGATGCCTCCTCCCAAATATCGGATTTGCTTGAGCAATATTACCTCAGCCATCCTCTCCCCAAAGAGATCGTCGTTGGGCTAGAGGAGGCAAAAGAGCGCCTTGAGGCGGAATTTGATGGGGCTAAGGTCGTCCTTCCTAAGGAAGGAAGGCTGCTTGATGCGCTTAATTTAGCCGAGCTCAACGCTAGGCAAGGTCTAGACACCCATTTCTACAGCGCGCGTCTAGAAGAAGACAAGCTCGCGCTTCTAGAGCAACTGCAAGCGATACTTGGGCTTGATAACCCCCCTCTCTACATCGAGCTTTTCGATAACTCCCACCTTCAAGGCTCCTCCCCCGTCGGGGCGATGGTCTGCTATCTCAATGGGGTTCCTTGCAAGAAGATGTACCGTAAATTCCACCTTAGGGAAGATAACGGAGGGGATGACTACCATTCCATGGTCGAGGTCGTCTCTAGGCGCTATGGTCGCCTCAAGCAAGAAGAGAAGGAATACCCTGACCTCATTCTCACCGACGGAGGTCTACCTCAGGTCCACGCGGCTTTAGAAGGACTCGGGCTAGTGGGGGTGGAAATCCCCGTCTTCGGGCTTTATAAAAACGATAAGCACCAAACCGAAGGCCTTATCGATAAGGATGGCAAGAAGTATCCTATCGATAGAAAATCCCCTTTGTTCTTCTTTCTGATGAGAATGCAGGACGAGGTCCATCGTTTCGCCATCTCCTTCCATAAGCAGCAACGAAGCAAGTCGATGACCTCATCGATCTTCGATGGGATAAGCGGAATCGGGCCTAAACGGGTAGAGCTTCTCCAAAGCCATTACGCGAGCATCGATGCCTTACTTTCGGCTTCGAAGCAGGAACTTTGCCAGATTCTCCCCAAAGAAAGCGCGGAGGCTTTGTTTACCAAATTGCACCCGGAGCAGGCATAAAAAGGTTGAACCTCATCTTCCCTGAGTCCATAATTTCCTAGCGCGCCCGTAGCTCAGCTGGATAGAGCAACGGCCTTCTAAGCCGTGGGTCAGCCGTTCGAGTCGGCTCGGGCGCACCATTAAAAAGATATAGAGGCAACACAAAATGCCTCTTTTCTTTATATTCATAGTTGTTATTTGATGGTAAATATAAAAAATCTCTAGAGTCGAACCATCATACTGTTTTGTTTATCTTCTTGTCTTAGATGCTTTTTTGAGTTCATGTTTAAATCACGCTTTTTATCTCGAAATGTATTCATTAGTGCAGCGAATCAAACTGATAAAGACAATGCAATG
>CAVGXP010000018.1:0-21372 GCA_963633165.1 bacterium | reverse complement strand
ACCTACAACCGATCGGTTAACAGCCGATTGCTCTGCCATTGAGCTAACTGAGCGCATCGCCCTCAAACGGGCGAGAAACATTCTAGTCACACTCCGGAGTGTTTGCAACCCATTTTTCAAAAGAAAAAGGGCTTTTCGCCCTCTGCTGTAAAATCGAGGCTCGATTACTTGGCTTCAAGCTTTTTTTCAATGGAGCCGTAGAGATCGGCGACGGTCTTGATTGACGAAAGCTCCTCGGTTTCAAATTGGATTCCGTATCTGTCTTCGAGGGTCAAGCACATCTCGACGACGTCGAGGCTGTCCAGTCCAAGGTCTTTGAGCGATTTGGTTTCGTCGACTTCTTTGACGTTGAGCCTGTCGGCGAAGCTTTTTTTGATTTCCTGCATTATATCGTTGTTTGTCATTGTATTTCCCTCTTTCCTCCCCAATTATAGGCAAGCCAAATCGCTTATGGCAAACGAAAAGACCCTTGCGGGTCCATTTCTTTAAGCGACGTAAACGTATTCGTGGTTCACCTGACTAGACACGGTTTGGTCGATCTTCTCCGTGGTCTTCTTGAAAGTCCCATAAAGGACTCCGGCAACCAAGGCAAAGATGCTCAGCACCAACACCATGCCCAGCAGTTGTCCTTTGATCTCGCTCATGCCCTCACCTCCTTTCGTTCACCCTGTAATATCCAACAATCGCCGTTCTTTTAACGGTAATCATCAAAGGGTCTTTGGATAAAACCATGGTCGCGTATTCCTTTTGAAGAAGAAAAGTCAGGCTTTCGCCTACCGCCGGTATTCTGTTGCTTTGATAGATCAGGATCGCGCCATGCTCATCGGCCAAAGCCTTAGTCAGGGAGGATACGTAGCCATCTCTTCCAATGTTGCGGCTTATTACCAGGGAAAGGGCGTCTAGCGAAGAATGAATGGAGCTAACGGCGATGATGTCCCCTCCAAGCAGCATCACCGATATGAGGAACACCATCGAAAGCATGAGGCCGAGTTTATAAGCCATTGAGCATACCTCCCATTATTTCAAGCAAGGCGATCATCAGAGTAAGCATTGATATCCCACCTCCTAATAAAGGAAGAAAGTCCAAGGCGTCCAATTTTTCGAGATAGCGGTTCTGCGCGCGTTCCCTTTTTTGGTCGGCGAGTTTTGAGAAAAGACGCAGGAACTGCTGCAAATAAACCCCACACGCCCCTTGATCGACCATCTGATAAATCGCAAGCATCACTTCGCGGATCTCCAGCGAGGCGAACTTTGAGGAAAAGCAAAGATAGGGGGCAAGAGTCTTATCCTGGTTTATTTGATTCAAAAGGGACTCCAGATGCATCTTCATTTCCCCTTTTGAGTAAGGAAGAGCGGCCTCAAGGGCTTTGTAGACGTTGAAACCATCCTGGACGTAGATTGAAAAATAAGAGAAGTAATCAATGAACTCGCTTTCGAGCCTTTCCTGATTTTCAGACCTCTTTTTGCTTAATGACAAACCCACGTAAAACCCTAACAAAAGGAAGAGGACGAGAGGGATGAAGAAATAAACGACTTTCCTTTTCCATAGGTAGAGCAAAGCCCCCAAAGAAAGCGAGAGGGTCAAGCAAAGGGATAGCCAGAAAGCATAGGGCGATTTTTCTTTCTTCCCCATTTTCACTGGATTCTCCTTTACTTTAATCCGAATAGGCCTCCGCTCACTTCCTCGGTGTAACGAAAGCAATAAATAACAAGGCTCAGCAAAAGAAAGAGAAAATAAAAGCAGAGGCTCAGCATAAACGTCGAAGAAGCAAGCAACTGTCCATAAAAGGAAGAGAGGGCGAATCGAAGGAAAGCGACGATTCCCAAAGACATCGCCCAAAGCAAACCGTGTTTCAACATTCTGGAGGCGCCTCCTTTAAGGCGTTTGTCCGCATCCGCCTCCGCTTTCGTCGCTTCTTCTAGAAGTGCGCTGGAGAGATTAAGGATATCCCCACCTCGATTTTGGTAAATCGTGACAATGGACAAAAAGACTTCATAGAGGTTGCTTTGGAAATAAGAGGAGAGGAAAACGAGCTTATCCTCCACGTTATTCCCCTCGATCCCCGACATGGCCTCTTTCATTTCGCCCATCGCCCCATCGCTGGCCACTTCATAGCTTTTGATAAGGGAGGAGGTGACGGAACAGGTGGTGATGAAGGAATTCATGAAGCGATAGCAGTCTCGTCTGGCTCGCCTCTTTTTCCTTAAGGCTAAAAATCGAGGAAGGCAAAGCAAAGACGTCAGACCGAAATAAGAAACAAACACGAATCCCGTTAAAAGAAAAGAGGAGGAAACAAGATAGGAAATCGATGCCACGCCCGCGGCAAGAAGCAAGCAAAGAAGAACGCCCTTCATGCTTCTTCCTCCTTATAAAGAACCTTCATTTCCTTGCCTTCGATTCTCCCGATTTTGGAGATTATTCTTTCAAGTTTTCCGTTCTGCATCCTCTTTCTCACCAGCACATAGGTTTTAAAGCTTTCCATCACGTCTATGAGCAAATCCGAATAGACCATCGCCTGCCCTCTCATTTGGGCTAAACGAGCAAGACGGGAAGGCATTGCTTCCAAAGAAGAAGAATGGACGGTCAAAATAACGGGGTGACCGCTCATCGAGCAATTCAGTGCTTCAAACATCTCCCCGCCCCTAGCCTCCGCCAAAACCAAGAAATCCGGATTGAAACGCAAAGCCGTGCGGATCAAGGAAGCGCAGTCGCCTCCTCTTCCTTGCGGATCTGTAACCCATGTCGTGAGGTCAATGTCGCCAATCCCGCGAATCAATTCAAGCTCTTCGACGTTATCGATAACCAACACACGGGTGGATGGTTTCAATTGAAGCAAAAGAAATTTCTGCAATTCCGTCTTCCCACTCCCCGTCTCCCCTCCGATAACAAGGCTTTCTTTTCTGTCCAAGCAATCAAGGAGGATCTCCTTGCTTTGCTTTGGGAAGAAGGAGGAATCATCAGACAATATCGAGCCCCGGGATTCGATTCGCAATGAAAAGGAATAGGATTTCTCGTCATTGACCCTGGTCAAAGAAAGGAAACACGCCGAAAGCCTATAACGGCCGAAACTGACGTCTAGAATGGGGTTGAGGTAGGAGAACTGCCTTTCCGAAAGATTGGCGATTTGCCTCAAAAACGCGCCGACGGCTTCCTTATTTGCGGCTATATGTAGCGGCTTTCTTCCGCACAATGACGACTCAAGGAAAAAAGCCTCGCCATTATATGCGATGTCGTTGAGTCCGGGTTCCTTCAAGGCTTCATGAAGGAAGGAGGATTCAAGATAATTCACCAAAGCGCTCTCCTCATTCATCGCTTATCTCCGAAATGGCGAAGAAGGCTTTTTTCGAAAGGATCGTCTCCCCAAACATATAAGAGCAATCCAGTTCCACCAAAGCCCCTTGATTTGAACTTGCCTCAGGCTGCTTCGTTATGGGGTTTGCGGAATAGACCCTATAATCGTAGTCGCATCTCCCCTTTAGTCTTTCATCCAGCAAGAACCCGATTTTCTCTTTCATGTAACCATAATCGAAATAAGGCGGAATCGTTTCCCCAGACTCCGAATACGAAATCACCGAAGCCTCAATGACCTCGCCGAACAAACTGTAGAAAGCGCGATATGCGCTCATGTAGACGGAAGTGAAGTCGAAGAAGAGGAAACAATAGGCCATGAACGCGGAGGCTAAAAATAAATTGCCCATCAAAGCTCCTCCCAAGAAATGTAATATCCGCCACTGCCGAACGCGTTTGGATCGGGGTAGGCGTCTTTGTAAAACAGAACGCTTTCTCCCCCGGCAGAAAAATTGTTGAGATAGATAGCAAAATGCATCTTTTCCTCAACCTCGGCCCAGCGGGGCAAAATGAGATCTCTGGTCTTGGGAAGACCGTCTCTAGTCTCCATCATCGTCCCGTCTTTAACAGAAAAAGAATATTGCTTCGCCAATTTGAGTCCGTAATAGCCATCGCCAACGTAAGACAAAGAAAGGGGCAAAGAGATGAATTTCTTTTTCTTTTCGCCGACTCTCCACATATCCGGAGAAGCATAAACACGAAGTTCGCCCACCGTTTCGGGGAAAACGAAATCTTCCGGAACGTAATTGGGGGTCAGCCTAATCCTCTCTAAATGCAGCCTGGATTCCCTTTCCTCCTTTTCTTGCTTTATGCCCAGAAAACGGAAAGAGGACTCTTCCATGCCAAAATGGGGGTAATAAAGGCTTTCAAAGGAATAAAAGTCGTATTCTCCATCAGGAAAGAGCACTCCTCCCCTTTCTTTTGGCGTCGCCACAACCTCCTTCTTTTGGTAGCAGACATAGGAATTCCCCCAAAAGGACGTGGACGTATGCTCTAATTTGGCGGAGAAACGCAAAGGAACGCCGTTTTCTAAAATAGAGCCCGGCAAAGTGAACGAAATTTGTTCAATTCCATCGGGGGCTTTGAAATAAGTGACTTTCTTCTCGTAGATCGTTTCGTTTTCTTTGCTGATTGCGAAAACGAACTCGAAGCAAGAATAGGCTGCGCCTTCATGGGAAAACGAAAAAAGGAGGTTTTGGTTCTGCTTCGCCACCAAAGGGTCGCCAGAAACATCGACGAAGCCAATCGAGCCAACGTCCATGGAAAGGCTTCCGGGGAGAAGAAGAAGGCAGGCCAGTGGAAACTTTCTCATTTCCAATACGCCTTGAAAGCGGAGATGACCGCTTTCCTTTCTTTTCTATAAGCCGGCTCGGATACCCAGCCATAATACCAGAAAGGATAAATCCGCCCTGCTTCTAGGCATTCGGAAAGAAGAACTCTCTTCTGGAACGAATCCAAGCCATCATAGAAGCGTTTGGCCTTAAGGAGATACTTCGCGGAGGCGTTTTCTTCCTTTTGTTTTAGGAAGAACTCATTCAAATTGTAGATATGGGCATCTGGGCTATGGCCTAAATCCATCAAGCTTCGACGGACTTTGTCCTTGATTTTGTGGCAAACCGGATCCTCCTGGAAAGGGAGGGAGAGCGAATTCTCTTTTGGGTCCATATGTATTTCCTCATCCTACCCATAAAGATGAATCACTTGTTTCTCCCAATCGAATTCAAAAATATTCCATAGGCTTTTTTAACCGCGACAAGAAAAGTAATATATGCAAAGCAATGGCCACGAGATGGCAAAAGGAAGATATGAAACCTGTTAAATTAAAAAGCGCGTTGAAAGAATACATCTGGGGCGGAAGAGAGTTGTATTCCTCCTATGGCAAAAACTATGGTCCGAATAAAGTCGCCGAAAGTTGGGAGCTCTCCTTCAATGAAGCGGGACCTAGTCTCATCGACTCAGGGGAAAACGCAGGAAAGGCCCTCAAAGACGTCGCGACCAAGGAAGATATCGGAACCGCCTCAAGCAAATTCGCTTTCTTCCCTGTCCTCATTAAACTAATCAACAGTGAGTCCAACCTCTCCGTGCAGGTCCACCCCAATGACGAATACGCCTTAAAGAACGAGAATCAGTTCGGAAAAACGGAGATGTGGCACGTCCTCTCCGCCAAACCAGGATCGGGCCTCTACGTCGGATGGAAAAAAGAAACGAACCCGGAAGAGGTTGCCAAAGCAATCGAGGACGGCACTTTGATGGAGCTGCTTAATTTCGTCGAAGTCAAACCTGGCGACGACTATTTCATCCCCAGCGGCACCGTCCACGCCATCGGAGAAGGCGTGACCCTCATCGAGATTCAAGAAAATAGCACCCTCACCTACCGCCTCTACGATTACAACCGCGTGGACGTTAGCGGCAAGAAAAGGGAACTCCACATCGAAAAGGGGCTTAAGGTCCTTTCCTACCACCCCTACTGCAGGCCTCATTTCGAAAAGCCCCTCATCGGGGAATGCGGTTTCTTCAGCTCAAGCATCCATCCTTTCGATGGGGAAGCGCTCATAGAAGCCAGCGAAGCTTCTTTCAAGGCATTGACCTTAGTCGAAGGGGAAGTCCTCTTTGAAGGGAAGCCATGTAAAAAAGGAGATTCCTTCTTCATTCCCGCAAATCAAAAAGCATTATTCAAGGGGAAAGGGGAATTCGTCATCACGGAGGTGAAACAATGAAATACTACATCGGCGTTGATATCGGTGGCATGTCCATCAAATGTTCCATCGTCACAATGGAAGGGGAAATGATCCACAAATTCAGTTTCCCTGTTGCTAAAGACCGGACACAAGACCAGACCGTTGCTTTGCTTGGCCAAACGATTCTTAGCGAAATCAAGCAAGCTGGGATGGACAAGCAGCAAATCGAAGGCATCGGCATCGGCTGCCCAGGATCCATCGATAGCGAAGCGGGGGTATGCCGCTACAGCAACAATCTCAATTGGCATGAGTTCCGCATCGTCGAGTTGTTAGAAAAAGAAACGGGCATCAAAACCAAAGTCAGCAACGACGCCAACGTCGCGATGCTAGGAGAGGCAAGGTTTGGAGCCGGCAAAAACTACCACAACGCCATTTTGGTTACCTTGGGCACCGGGGTCGGCGGGGGGATCTATCTCAATGATCACCTCTATGAAGGCAACAAAGGCATGGGGGCCGAGATCGGGCACACCATCATCGTCGAAAACGGCGAGCAATGCACCTGCGGGCTTAACGGCTGCCTAGAAGCCTATGCTTCCGTCAGCGCTCTCATCAAGCAAACCAAGGCCGCCATGAAGGCTCATCCAGAGAGCAAAATGTGGGATTACGTCAACGGAAACATCGAAGCCGTAAACGGCAAGACGTCCTTTGAAACCAGCAAGCAAGGAGACGCAACCGCAATGAAGGTGGTCGATGAATATGAAAACCACCTCGTCACCGGCCTCATCAATCTTTGCAACATCTTCCGTCCGGAAGCCATCCTCATTGGCGGAGGGCTATCCTACCAAAAGGAATATCTGACCGACGCTTTGAAGGCGAAGCTCAAACAGCACCACTACGGCTTCCCCAGAACCCCTGAGGTCGAAATCACCGTCACTAATCTAGGCAACGACGCCGGGATCCTTGGCGCCGCCGCGCTTTGGATGAACTGAACGGAAATGTCATAATCAAACCCGCTCAAAAGCGGGTTTTTGATTCATTTCGCAATCGAAAAAAACCAAGGAAAGCCTTATAATTTCAAAGAATGATTATCTTAGTCGGCGCGTCAGCCTCTGGAAAGACGGAAATCGCCAAATACCTCGCCAGCCATTATGGCATGAAAAAAGCCATCACCCATACAACGAGGGCGAAAAGAGAAGGCGAAAAGGATGGGGTGGATTATTTCTTCGTCCCGGAAGCCATATTCCTGCAGATGAAGACCCGCTACGCCTTCGTGGAAACAACTTACTATAATGGGCATTATTACGGCTGCTCAAAAGACCAGGTGGAGGACGATCGCTGCGTCGTCGTCGATCCCAATGGCCTAGAAGCCTTCAAGGCGCTCAAGAACAAAAGGGTCATCTCTTTCTTGCTTCGGGCCGACGAAACCACCCGCATCGAAAGGATGCGCGGAAGAGGGGATGACGAGAATAGCATCAAAAGCCGCATCCAAAACGACGGGACGGCGTTTGCCTTATCTAACGTCCCGAAGGCCGACTTCATCATCGATACCGATGGGCGTTCGATTGAGGTCATCGCCAAGCAAATCTACGCTTTGTACCAAGCCGAGCTAAGCAAACTCAGCTAAGCTTCCTGCGAGGATGATAAGTAACCTCCGCCTGCACCACCGTGTAGGGGGAGGCTTTTTTAACTTTGACGGTGAGTGGGCCGAATTCGAAATGGTCCCCTTCTTTGCCAAAGGTACCAAGATGGTCGTTTATCCATCCGGAAACGGTCTCGTAATCTTCATCCATCTCCTCTTTGGAGAGATGGAACTTCTCAAAGAATTCGTCGATGTTCATGTCCCCGCGGACTAAATAGACGTTTCGTTTATTGGTTTTTTCGATGTCGAGTTGGACGCTTTCTCCTTCGTCGTAGATTTCTCCGACCAACTCCTCAAGGATGTCTTCCATGGTGAGCAAGCCTTCGGTGCCGCCATATTCATCTTTGACCAAAGCGAGGTGGATGTGGGTCTTCTTCATCAAGGAGAGGATCGAAGAGATTTCCATGGTCCTAGGCACGCTTAAAACGGGGCGCATCAATTCGTTGATGGACAAATCGCCATCGTTAAGCATGGCTCTTAAAAGGGATTTGACGGGAATATAGCCGAGAATATGGTCGTAATCATGATGGTAAACGGGGATGCGGGAATGTCTGAAAGCCCCTTCGAGTTTGACGAAATGGTTGAGGTTCTGGTCGTCAGAAATGCCCTCGATCTTCATCCTAGGGGTCATGATCTCGTAGGCTGAGGTATCAATGAATTCGATCGAATTGGAAAGTAATTCCTTGGATTTCGAATCGATGATTCCCTCCTCTTGAATGGCCTTGACCATCTCCTGGAGCTCTTCATCGCTAGGAGCGTCTTCATCGACGATGGAATCGTTAGAAAGAATAGGATGGGTCAAGAAGGTGGCAATCTTCTTGGAGATGTAGACCACGGGGAAGAAAATGAAGCGGAGAACGGTGAGGAAATAAACGAAATGCAACGCCAAGGAATGGGAGTAGCTCTTCCCGATGATCTTGGGCAGGATTTCGCCAAACGTCAAAATCAAAATAAGCATGACCACCGAGACCAAAAGCGAAGCCAATTCGGTGTTGTCCGGAAGCAATTGGGCGGCTAAAAGGGTGCCGATAGAAGAAGCAAGGATGTTGACGACGGAATTGCCAAATAGCGGAGCGACGATTGCATCTTCGTAATTGGAAGCGAAATTATAGGCTTTCTGCGCCCTTTTATCCTTTTTTGCTTTCTCTTTTAGCGAAGGAAGGGAAACGGCGGAATAAGCCATATCCATGCATGAGAAAAGCGCGCTGAAGACAAGCAATATAACGATGATTACGCAATAAATCGTGATAAGGACGCCTTTCATAAAACATCCTTTCTAGGCTCAGCAATCTTGCCCACGAGCTCTTCAAGGCAATCCTCCATCGTCACCATGCCCAAAACGTCATCGCCTTTTTTGACGATGGCGATCTGCGTTTTTCTGTCCCTGAACCCGGCGACCAAATCGTCGAGCTTGACCACGGGGGAGACGAAATAGGGCTTCTGAAGCATGGAAAGGCAATTGACCTTGGGGTTCTTGAAATAGGCCGTGAGGAAGGTTTTGACCACCAGTACCCCTACGATGCGGTTCTTATCGCCGACATAGCAAGGGATACGGGAGAATTCGGTTTGCTTAATGGCCTCGATAAGCTTTTCGTTGGTGATGCCTTGCAAATCGATCATGACCATCCTCGATTTGGGGGTGAGGACTTCTTTGACGGAGGTGTCGTCGAATTCCAAAGAGGCTTGGATGATGTCGGATTCATTAGCTTCAAGCTCGCCCTGATCTTCGGCTTCTTCCACCGCGGAAGCGAAATCGGCCTCGGTCACTTCAGGTGTGGGCTTGGCTTTGAAGATTTTCTTCGCAAGGAAAGAGACGCCGCGGAAGAAAAGGCCAAGGGGGTAGAAGAGAGTGAAAAAGAACATAAGGGGGTAAACGGTGATTTTCACCACCGCGTTGGGCGCCCCTTTGCCAATGTACTTCGGGATGGTATCCCCGAAAAGGAAAGTCAAAAAGCCCATCGCGATGGAGATGACCAAAGAAGAGACGTTCTCATCCCAATTAGGCAGCCACTTCAAAAACAAAGTGGTTGATAGGACGGAGATAACGATGGAGCCGATATTGTTTCCGATAAGGACGGTGACTAAAGTCGAATCGAAATGTTCGTAAAGCCAGACAATGAGTTTGGCGGTTTTGTTTCCTTCGTCAGCCTGAACCTTATAACGGTATTTATTCAAAGAAGCGAACGCGGTTTCCGTAGAAGAGAAGAAACCGATGAATATGAACGCGAATAATAGCAGCGCGAGGAAGACCCAATCAAGAGGATCCATAAGGCGGAGCATCACTTCCTTTCGTACAATTGTTATTTTAACATGAAGTTACGAAATTGCCTATAGGCTCAAAAGGAAGCAAAAAGCCCGCAGGAGTTCTGCGGGCTTTAGACTTATGAATTAGTCTTCGTCGGATTCGTCTTCGGAGGAGGCGGCGTTTTTGAGGTCAGCGGCCCAATCCTTTTTCTCGATTTCGCCTTGGGTCAGGTTGTTTTTGGCCATGACGTCGGCGATAAGCTGCTTGGCGCGGCGGAAGGAGAGATCGCTCTTGACCTTGAAGACCAAGGGGATGTCCTTATAGGTGCCTTTATGCCCAGCATCCTGGATGGGGAGGGTGGTGCTTGCGTAATCCTTCGGATCGAGAGCGAAATAGAGCTTGAGGCCTTTGCCGGCGATGGTGATCTTGAGGAAGGTCACTTTATGGAGGCGGAAGGTGTCCCCGGAATTGGAGACGCGGCTCTTGACGCCATAGCTCATGGCTTCGCTCTTGAGTTCGTTATAATGGGAACGAAGCTCTTCGTCAGCGGTTTCCATTCTGTCTTGGAAAGGAATGCGGACGATTTTCTCATGGGGAGGGAGGTTGGGGTTGACTTGGCCAACGACTCTCTTTTTGGGTTCGTCATCTTCTTCGGAAGTTTCTTCGGCAACGGGTTCCTCAGCAGGTTCCTCAACAGGTTCCTCGACCACTTCTTCTTTAGTTTCGACAACGGGCTCCGGCGTGGGTTCCTCTTCTTTTACGGGAGCGGGTTCCTCTTTGACGGGCAAAGGTTCCTCTTTGGGCTCTTCGACGACCGGGGCGGGCTCAGCGACGACCTCTTTCTTGCTTTCTTGGCGGTCAAGAGGCTCGCGGACGATGATGGTCACCGGAGCGCTGGGTTGCTTCTGCTCGTTGGCTTTGATGGTCTTGAGTTCTTCGGCGATGATGGAACGGATGTCTTCGGCGGAGAGGGCGGCGGGAGTTTCTTCCTTGGCCTCTTCTTTCCTGCCAAGTTCCTCAGCGATGATCTGACGGATCTGCTCGGCGGTGAGAGCGTTCTTTCTCTCTTCTTCGGCACGGGCTTCAGCCTCTTTCCTAGCGGCCTCTTCTTCAGCGGCCCTGTTGGCTTCGGCGATGGCGGCGGCTCTAGCTTCGGCTGCGGCTTTTTCCTTAGCCTCTTCGATTTCGCGCTGATGGCGGAGCTCGGCCTCTTTAGCGGCTTTCTCCTCAGCGGCTTTCTTATCTTCCTCGGCCTTGCGTGCAGCCGCTTCTTCTTCGGCGGCTTTCTTCTCGGCGGCGAGTTCTTCGCGGATGATGGAACGGATGTCTTCGGCGGAGAGCTCAGGCTCGGGGGCGGGCTCAACGATGACGGGCTCTTCCCCTTCTTCCTTCTTCTCTTCTTTGCCGAGATAGCCTTTCAGTTCCTCACTGATGATGGCGGAGATGTCTTCGGGAGTGAGCTGTTTGGCGCTCTCTTTGCTCTCTTCATTAGCGGGAGCGGGGACGGTGACAATGAGGGGCTGAGAAGAAGCCTCTTTCTTTTGGGCGTCGAGCTCTTCTTTGACGATCTTCCTGATGTCCTCGGCCTTCAAAGATTTCTCGCCGGTGACGTTCTCTTGGATTTCGGAGAGGGGGACGGAGGAACGCTTATCGCCGGAGACGTCTTTGGAAGAAGGCGAATAAGTATTGATGTATTGAACTAAAAGCGGACCGGAGATGGCCGTAGAAGTCGGCGGGATGATGGGTCCGTTAGCAACAGGGGCGCCGGATTTGCCTTGATACTCGGCTTCGGCAGCGGCGGGCTTAGAGGAGGCTTGGCTCATTTCCGCGTGCATGATGTCACGGATTTCTTCAGGGGTAACGCCAGAACCGGAAACAGAATCATCCCTAACAACGACGATATCGCTGGATTTGGCGGATTGTTTGGCATAATCCCTCTTGATGGCTTTCGGGGATTGGCCGAGGTAAACCATGTCGGTGATGTCAGCGATGACGAAGAAGATGAAGCCAAGAACGACAAGGCCCATCTCGGCGAAGATGGCGATCAGCCAATAGATCGGCAATTTGACATCTTCGGCTTTGTAGCAACCGATAAGGAAGCGGATGAAAGGAACGGTGCCTTCGTCGGCTACACCCTTATAAGAAGCAATGTAATTGGGCGTGAAGACCAAGATGGCAAGGCAAGTTGCTCCAAGTCCGAAAAGAAGGAAAAAGATGGCAACCGCCAAACCGCTGGGCCTTTTGTTGGCGCAGATGACGATGATGTGGACGATGAAGAGGATGAGGATGAAACCAAGCATCCCGAACGTCACCCACGATGCCAAGCCAAACGGGGGCTGGAACAGGGCCATCGCCTTCTGAGGGAACGCATTTAGAATGGCGTGAGTGCCATAGACAGCATCCGACCCAGAGATTGCCATGAGTTTCGGCGTTACACCGAACATCACGGCGCCGACAATCATCAAGACGATGGCGGTGATTGTCAGACCACGGACAGTCTTTTTCATAATTTATCTCCTTTAGATAAACAAACGTCGCAACATTCTAATTCCGTTTTTGCTTAAAATAAATAGCATTAAGTCCGCAAAAACTTATTTTTTATTTGTTTTGCGCGTTTTTAGTTTCTTTTTCTTACGTTATCGCGGCAAAAAACCTTTAAACAGGCAGGGGCAATCTTGATTTCTGCGTCTTTAAACTGGGCTTTTTCCCCATCCAGGCACCACTCCAACTCCTTTTCGGAATGGAAACGGACACAATCCGCGCTAATCTCCCAGCCCTTCCGGGACTTCGTATACCAAAGCAAGCCATTGAAATGGCCTTTAGGCGTGGGGTAAACCTCGAAACAGCCATCTTCGATGTCCCCTTTCTCATTTACGGGAAGCCCTCCGACGAAACGGCCGTTCATGATTAGGATGAAAGGCGAAGAATAAGATGTCTGTTGGCCATTCACACTAAGCGTGTATTCAATTTGGGTGGGTTTAAGGGATTCTTGGGCGGACATGATGTAATAAATCAGCTTGCCTAGGGCTTTCTTCTTTTTTCTTTCCGCCGAATAGGCCACGTCGGCGTAAGCCCCGGCGGCGGCCATGTAAACGCAATATTCGGAATTGATCTTGATGAGGTCACAATGGCAAATTGCCCCTTTTTCAATGATGGCCAAGGAGCGTCTTAGATTGCGGCCGACGCCAAAATTCTTGCCCACGTCCCCCATCGTCCCGGCGTTGAGGTAGCCTAAAACGGGGGCGTCTTTCTTTTCGGCGAGCTCATTGGCCACGCAATGGAAAGTGCCATCCCCTCCCGCGACGATCAGAACTTCGTATTTGCCGACGGAGGCGCGCACGGTAAGGCGGAGATCTTCTTCAGAAGTCGTCTGTTTCACATCCATCTCGAAAAGATGGCTAAGGCGTTTTATGGCTTTGCTTATCCTGCGCTTCTGCCGCCACGAGCCGGTGCATCCGCTATAAACAAAAAGGGCTTTTCTCATAAGCCCTTTAAGTATATGTCAAAGTTCACTTGGAATGTTTAACGGATGCGGCGATGAATTCGCGGAACAAAGGATTGGGGCGCAACGGACGCGAGGTGAATTCGGGATGGAACTGCGCGGCGATGAAGAAGGGATGGTTCTTGAGTTCAACGATCTCGGCTAGATCGGCCTGGGGGTTGATGCCGGAGAAGACCATGTCGGAATCCTCGAACTTCTGCTTGAAGGCGTTGTTGAATTCATAACGGTGTCTGTGGCGTTCCCTGACGTGTTCTTGGCCATAGCACTTATAGGCCAAAGTACCGGGGAGAATATCGCAGTCATAAGCGCCTAAGCGCAAAGTCCCACCCATATCGATGCCTTTATATTGGTTGTGGAGGAAATCGATGACGGGGTATGGGGTTTCCGAATCGAATTCGGTGGAATTGGCTTCCTTCATGCCCAAGACGTTCTGGGCGAATTCGACGATGGCAAGCTGCATGCCAAAGCAAATCCCAAGGAAGGGGATCTTGTTTTCCCTGGCGTAACGGATGGCGAGTTTCTTGCCGTTGCTCCCTCTATGGCCGAAGCCTCCGGGGACAAGGATGCCGTCGACGTCTTTGAAGAAGCCTTCCTCGGTTCCGGCTTTGACCTCGGTCGAGGGGATCCATTTGATGTGGACGTCGCAATCGTTGTAATAGCCCGCGGCCTTAAGGGCTTGGGAGACGGAAAGGTAAGCATCGTGGAGCTCGACGTATTTGCCAACGAGAGCGATCGTGACGCTCTTCTTGAGGTTTTTGATCTTCTCCACCAGCGCGGTGAAGTCGGAAAGGTCGGGTTCGTTGCCTTCGGTAGGAAGGCGGAAATGAGAAAGGATGAAGTCGTCGATTCCCTGCCTATGGAGATCGCCGGGGAGCTCGTAGATGACAGGAGCGTCATCGGCTTCGAAAACGCCTTTCAAAGGCACGTTGCAGAACAAAGAGACCTTTTCCTTGGTATGCTCGTCCAAAGGAACCTCGGAACGGAGGATGATCGCGTCAGGCTGCAAGCCCAAAGAAGCCATTTCCTTAACCGAATGCTGAGTGGGCTTGGTTTTGGTTTCTCCGGAGGTCTTGAGGTAAGGGACTAAGGTGTTGTGAAGGAAGAAGGTGTTATCGTAGCCGAATTGGAGCCTGGCTTGGCGTATCGCTTCAAGGAAAGGCTGGGATTCGATGTCCCCCACCGTTCCGCCGACTTCGGCGATGACGATATCGGCGCCGGAGGCTTTCGCGGCGTCCAAAAGCTTCTGTTTGATTTCGTTGGTGACGTGAGGAATGACTTGGACGCAAGCGCCGAGGTAATCCCCTCTTCTTTCTTTTTCAATGACCGAGCTATAGATTTTGCCCGAGGTAACGGAAGCCTCTTTGGTCAAATCGATATCGAGCCAGCGTTCGTAATGGCCTAAGTCAAGATCGGTCTCGGCCCCGTCCTCGGTGACGAAAACCTCGCCATGCTGATAAGGGCTCATCGTGCCCGGGTCCACGTTCAAATAGGGGTCGAACTTCATCGTGAAGACCTTGAATCCCCTCTTTTTCAATAGCAAACCGACCGAAGCGGCCGAGATGCCCTTGCCTAAGCTGGAGACGACTCCGCCCGTGACGAAAATAAATTTGGTGTCCATAAAACCTTCCGCTTGACTGCGGCTCCTTAGCAAAAAACAACGCTAAAAATTTTATTCCATCAAACGTTTTCGAGTTATAAAAATCGCTTATTTTTCGTATGATGTCCAAATTTATAGCAAAAAATTCCGCAGTGGCCTTATCGCCATATGATCAAAAATAAGAGATGAAAACGTTGCCCTCTTTAAAAGAGAGCGTCGCTTCATCTCCAACTATAATAGGCATAGATGGAGGAACATGACCAATGTCGACGTTATAAAGGATAGGAAGGCCGAAATCCCCTAAGATATCGAGATAGGATTGCTTAGGCATAAGGTCGAAATATTCCCCGCTTTGAAGGGGCCTGCCGATGAGGAAGGCTTTCGCGTTAACGAACCACCCCGCTTCTTTTAGTTGGAACAAGGCGCGACGAGTGGAGACGGAATTAAGGTCGCAAGCTTCCAAAAACCAGATGATGCCATTTTCCTTTTTGGCGCAGAATTCTTTGACTTTATCAAACCTCGTGCCGCAGAGGGTAACCAAGCAATCCAAGCATCCGCCAAGCATGGTGCCAGTAACGGGGCCATCATAATTAAACGCTTCGATGATTTTAGGCTGAGTCAAGCGGTAACGATAAAGGGGGTGATCGGGGTTGGAACGGCTAATCGAATATTTGGGGTAGCCTTGGAAATTCTTTTCGCCTCGAAGCATCGCGAGTGCGTCTTTCTCCGCGTAACGGAGGGGGTAAGAATAAAAAGAAGGCGCATGGGGGCCATAAATCGAAACCATGTCGCATAAAATCGGCAAAAGGAAAGTGAGGTTGGTGTTGTCCGAATACCCCATGAAGAATTTGGGGTCGCCTTCTCTTATGGCCTTGAAATCGACGAAAGGCAGGATTTCCACCATCGTCTCCCCTCCGCCAACGGAAATGATGGCTTTTGAAGAAGAAGCAAAGGCTTCGTTGATTTCCTTGCCCCTGCTTTCAGGGGTATTGCTGCCAATCACGCCTTCGTTTTTGTAGACATTAGGAAAGACATGGGTGGCAAAGCCAAGTTTGGAGAAAACCTTCAAAGAGGTCGACATCCTGGTCGCGTAAGGCTCGGTGGTGACGCCGAAAGAGGGGGCTACGAAATCGATGAGGTCCCCCTTTTGCAAATATGGCGGAAGCCTCATTGCCTGTCCTCGGGAAAATAGATTTTATAAGAGGTCGCGTTAGGGACGATTTCGCCGTCGATTTGTAGACCCGTCGGCCTAGAGAAAAAGACTTCGATGACTTTGCCTCGCTTGGCGAAAACGGCGTTTTTCTTTTTGATGTGCTCGCCCTTAAATAGTGAAGGGAAAAGAAGCAAAGTCCTTAGTTTACCGAGTTTATGGACGCAGACGAAGCTTAGCAGCCCATCGTTCCTGACCTGCATTGGGGCAACCTGCATTCCTCCCCCGTAATAGCGGCCGTTCATGCCGGCGGCGATGTAGGCTTTTTTGAAACGATGTTCTTCGCCGTCGATTTTCACCGTGGCGTCAGGGGCTTTATAGGAGGTAAGCAGCAACTTGACTGTGATGTTCCCGTAATTGATGTCGGTTTTGCCTTGGGATTTCATTTCTTCGGCTTTGACGCAGCAATCGCCGTCGATCCCGAAGCCGATTCCATTGACGAAGCGTTTCTTAACCCCCATGGTTTCGACGACGGGGAGTTTCTTCAAGAATTGCCCCAAAGGAACAAGGCCGTTGCTTAATTGGGAGGCTTTGACGTCATTGAGGAAATCGTTGCCCGTCCCAAGAGGAAGCAAATATAGCTCTTCGGGTATAGAGGCATCACCAAGATCGTTGACGAGGCGATTCAGCGTCCCATCACCCCCGGAGACGATGACTTTGTCCTCCTTCCCCAAAGAAGAGAAGAACGAGGGTTTTTGCAAACCGACCAGATCAAGATATTGTAAAGGCCCGTATTCCCCTTCCAATTTCTTTCCGGCTTGGCGAGCTTCTTTTTCGCCCTCCCCGGCTGCGGATTTGCTGTTAAAAAGCAGGTAATTCATACAAAAGACCTCCCTCTAGATCGCTTTTGATGAGATTTGCGGCGATATCCCTGACTTGAGTTGGGGACATCGTGGCATATTCCTCCGGCATGATGACCTTCAAAATGTCGATATAGACGAAGCTGGGGCGGAAAGGCGCCCTCTTGGCGATTTCTTTCGTTCCTTTGATGGCGACGACGGCGATAGGAGCCTTCGCATCCATTCCCGCGCGGAAGGACCCGGGATGGAATTCAAGCAGAAGCTCATCGGTTTTGTTCCGCGTTCCTTCGGGGCAGATATCCACGTCGCAAAGGCCCTCGCGGAGATAGTCGCTGGCTTTGGCAATCGCTTTGGCGCCTTCTTTGGGATCGTCCCTGTTGATGGGGATGAAACCCGCCAGTTTGATGAATGGACCGGCGATAGGAAAGGAAAGATTCTCGGGTTTGGTGACCGCAAGCAAAGGTCCCCTTAAGGCGACGATCATCGCCATAGGGTCGAAATTGGAGATGTGATTATTGACGTAAAGCACCTTTTCTTTAGGCAAACGAGAGGCTCCGCGGACGCGGACATGGATGTTGACGGCCCAAAAGAAAGTGCAGACCGTTTGATGGACCACGCCGATGTAGAAAGAGGAAGGGCGCTCTGGAATGGGCTTCTTCTTTAGGAACAGCCCCCAGATAAAGAGAACGCCGACCCATAAGGCGAATAGGACGTAGAAAAACAAGAACCAGCAAGGGAGAGCAACGATCCAGCAATATATGCTGTAGCTTGAAAGCCAATAGCCGATGCCTAAACCGCCAGCGAGGGCCAAAATATAAAGAATGGATGTCAAAATCATATGGTCAATTATCTATTCATCGAGTCTTTTTCTCAACAATTTTGGAAGGTGGCACCTCAGAGGCTCTTCTTTTCCTCCGCCACCGCTTCTAGGGTTTCTTTCGAAACCGGCCCCCTGTTCTCTCTATCCCAATGGGTCAAATCCATGCATACGGCGTAAGCGATCATGATGCCCGCCACCGGAGGAACGAAAGCCGTTGAACCCGGGATGTCGCGCCTATCGGTGCATTTCCTTTTGGTGCCCGGAGGGCAAACGCAATGATATAAGCAGGAATTGGCAGTATCCTCTTCCCTAGGCCTAATTGGAAGCTCGGTGGAGTAAACGACTTTCAGGTCTTTCACGCCTCTTTTGCGGAGTTCCCTCCGCACAACTCTAGCCAAAGGGTCGCCTTCCGTCTTATAGATGTCGGTGATCTGAAGTTTGGTCGGATCGACCCTATTCCCGCACCCCAAAGCCGAGATGACGGGGATGCCGCGCTTTTTGGCTTCACAGATGATGTCGAGTTTGGCGGACACCGTGTCCAAAGCATCGACCACGTAATCGAATTTTGAGAAATCGATGTCGCCGTGGTCTTCAGGAAGATAGAAACAGCGGTGCTTGTGAACGATGATTTTTCTAGATATGGAATGGATGCGTTCTTCGGCCACGTCGACTTTGGCTTTGCCGACGGTATTGAAGGTGGCCAGAATCTGTCTATTAATGTTGGTGAGGCAAACAAGGTCATCGTCGATGAGGTCGATTTCACCGATTTGAGAACGGGCTAAGGCTTCAACGACGTTCCCGCCGACCCCTCCGACCCCGAATACGGCGACGCGTTTGGTAGCAAGAGTGGATAAGGCGGCCTCGCCGAGGATCAATTCCGTGCGTGAAAACTGGTTAAGCATGGGGTGGATTATAGACTCAAACAGCCAAAGCGAAAACCATGGACAAACCAGGATTGGGCACTAAAATCCACCTCATGGAAAAAGTTATTCTTTTCGATCAAGACGGAACCCTTCTCAATAGCGCCCCCGGGATTAAGCGCTGCGCCAATTTCACGCTGGAGAAACTCGACTATCCTCTGATCCCAGAGAAAGAATTAGATTTCTTCATCGGGCCTCCGTTAAGGGATTGCTTCAGGCTTTGCAAAGTGCAGGAGAAGGACATCGAGAAGGCCACCGCAATATATAGGGAAGAATACGCTAACGGAGGCAAATACGAAGCGCTTGTCTACCCCGACGTCGCCTCGACTCTAGAAGAATTGCGGAATAGAGGTTACAAACTCTTCGTTTGCACTTCCAAGAACGAAGCCCTCGCCAAAGACATCCTCGTTCATTTCGGCCTATCCTGTTTCTTCGATGGCGTCTATGGGGCGCCTTCTGATGGCGTAGGCGCCAAAAAGGAAGCCATCATTTCCCGCTGCTTAAAATCTCTCCCCCAAGGAAAAGAAGCGATCATGGTCGGCGATACGGAACTGGATGCTTATGGGGCGAAAGCAAATGGGATACCCTGCTACATCTTCTCTTACGGATACGGGGACAAAGATAAGATCATGGAGCTCTCTCCGCTTGGAATCCTGAATTCATTCAAAGAGCTTCTTACTTATATAAAATAGGATATAAGGAACGAAAAAGCCCTGTCCTCTCGGACAGGGCATCTTTTTCTTTGTGGTGACCCCACCTGGAGTCGAACCAGGCATTGGACCTTGAGAGGGTCCCGTCTTAACCGATTGACCATGGGGCCATGGCCGCGAGATGAATTTAATCACTCTCGCGGGGTTTGTGCAACAATTATTTTAATGTCGCGATGGTTTCGTCGATGCGGCGGAGAACCTCATCTTTGCCAAGGATCTCAAGGATCTCGTGGAGGTTGGGGGAATCTTTGGCACCGGTGACGGCAATGCGAAGGACCTCGGAACCATCGGAGACGTTGCCTTTATATTGCTCTGGATGCTCAAGGTAATCCTTGTTGGAGACGGCGAAGCCATGGGCGGCGACGATTTCTTTCATACCGTTCCACCACGCGCTTTCGTCGGTGCCAAAGAGCATCTTAGATTGGAAGTCTTTAAGCAAGGAAACGATATCTTCCTTCGTGTAGGTTTCTTTGAAAGGAAGGGGGTTCTGCAAAATCTTTTCGTATTCGTCTTTGTAGAAGAATTTCGTTAAAGGATAGATGTCGGAGAACTTTGCGTAATCTTTCCTTGGGTTTTTGCGGTCTTTCTCGATGTTTAAGATCTTTTTGAAATAAGTTTCATCGGCATTGATTTTCTCCGCCAAAACGGGCTCATATTTCTCAGCGTAGGCTTTCACTTGGGCGAAAAGGTCTTCGAGCGGAGTCTTGGCGATAAGCTCTTTCCCGAAATAATTGAGCTTATCTTGATCGAAGAGAGCTCCATCAAGGGACATCTTCTTCAAACGGAAGGCGAACTTGGAGACATCATAGGTCTTGTTGGCGGAGGCCCATTCCTCGAAGTTGGAATTGGCGATGGACATCAAATAAACAAGAAGGGCTTGGGGCTGATAGCCTTTTTCAAGGAAATAGGAAACAGCGGCCTCGGGGTCTTTGCGTTTGGAGAGTTTTCTCTTGTTCCCGTGGTCGAGTTTCATTATCGAGGGGATATGGGCGTATCTCGGTGCGTGCCAATTCAGGCTCTTGAACATGCCGAGGTGAATCGGGGTGGAGGGAATCCACTCCTCGCCGCGGGTGATGACGGTCGTTCTCATGAAGTGATCGTCGACGACGTGGGCGAAATGGTAGGTCGGAAGGCCGTCGGACTTGAGGATGACGACATCGGTGTCGTTATCCTGGAGCTCGATTTCGCCGCGAATGGCATCGTTGAATTTGATCTTGCGGTCATGGTCGCCCAAAGAGCGGAAGCGGATGACCCAAGGGGTTCCGGCTTTGATTTTCTCAATGCGTTCATCGACGGAGAGATTCCTATCGCGGGCATATTTGCCATAATAGCCGGGAAGAACCTTATTGGCTTCCTGCACTTTGCGGATTGCGTCGAGATCTTCAGGCGTGCAGAAATCAGGATAGGCGGAGCCGTCGATGATCATCTGTTTGATGACGGTGCGGTAAATGTCCCTCCTTTGGGATTGCTGATAGGGGCCATAAGCTCCGTTATCCCCGCTGGGGGTATAGCCCTCGTCGGCGACGATGCCGAATTGGGCAAGCTGCTCGATGAGCAAATCGCCGCTTCCGGCGATGGTTCTTTTGGTGTCGGTGTCTTCCAAGCGGAAGAAATAGACGCCACCGGACTGCTTAGCCAAGGTGTAGGAAATAAGCGAAGTGAAAAGGCTACCGGTATGAAGGAATCCGGTCGGGGAAGGAGCGAAACGGGTGACCTGAGCCCCTTCTTTAAGACCTCTAGGCGGATATTTCGCCTCAAGGTCATCGATGGTCATCGTGACGTCTGGGAAGAGAAGTTCTGCTAAATCTTTATTATCGGCCATATTAAAACCTCCAAAAGGCGAAGAGATTATAATCTCTTCTTCTTTCCCCTTCCATACCTCATTAAGACTAGGCCGTGGGC
>CAVGXP010000017.1:74929-86499 GCA_963633165.1 bacterium | reverse complement strand
ATCTTGAGACGTCCGAACCAGTCAGAGATCGAAGATTCCAACTCCTAAGAAATTAGACCAAACTACATCTCTTTGGACGGACTCCGAGCCTCTGACGCGATTCCAACTCCTAAGAAATTAGACCAAACTACATCTTATAAGTCACTTTTAAAGGAAAGGAATAAAGATTCCAACTCCTAAGAAATTAGACCAAACTACATCTACTTCTTCAGGTATTTATAAAATCAAAGGATTCCAACTCCTAAGAAATTAGACCAAACTACATCAGCTGCGCGGCGACCTCTTTGGCGATCAGCGATTCCAACTCCTAAGAAATTAGACCAAACTACATCGTGGCTTCCTTGGTAATCGCGTATTGTCGTGATTCCAACTCCTAAGAAATTAGACCAAACTACATCTGGACGCGTTCTTGTTGTCCATCACGGGGGATTCCAACTCCTAAGAAATTAGACCAAACTACATCATTGCTTTCTTCATGTCTGTAGCCTCTATTGATTCCAACTCCTAAGAAATTAGACCAAACTACATCTATGGCGAGGCGCACAAGGTGCTCGCGGCGGATTCCAACTCCTAAGAAATTAGACCAAACTACATCGACTGGCTCCTTAACAGACACTGGAAAGGAGATTCCAACTCCTAAGAAATTAGACCAAACTACATCTGAATCTCGTCATAAGTCAGCGTCAGGAAGGATTCCAACTCCTAAGAAATTAGACCAAACTACATCCCCTCCCGTCCATCTTCTCGAGCGCGTTCTGATTCCAACTCCTAAGAAATTAGACCAAACTACATCCTCAGCAGAGCCGGCAGTATTGTTAACTTGATTCCAACTCCTAAGAAATTAGACCAAACTACATCTTACTGGCGACCAAACATCGCGAAAAAATGGATTCCAACTCCTAAGAAATTAGACCAAACTACATCCTTCGTAGATAGGTTGCAAGGGGTTATTTGATTCCAACTCCTAAGAAATTAGACCAAACTACATAAATTGGACTAATTCCAACCCGAAGCGAGACCGTTGCGAACGTCTAATCGTCTTTTAATTTCCTTGCTTTCACATGAATGTAGCGTTTCTTGCTATTGAGAGGCGTTTTGGTTTAGACGTTCTTTTTAAACGAAAAGCCACCGGATTTGATTTGACCGGTGGCGATTTTTAGTGTCTCTTGCGGGCCTTAGGCGTTAAGGAATGCCTTATAGGCCAAATAGGCCTCATAGACATCGGCTTTGGAGACGATTTCCATGGGGGCGTGCATCGATAACACGGGGACACCGGCATCGAGGACGTACATGTTGTAGTTACCAAGGATATAAGCGATGGTTCCTCCTCCTCCAGCGTCGACTTTGCCAATCTCGGAGGTTTGATAATGGATGGAATTCTCGTCCATGGCCTTGCGGAGGAAAGCCAAGAATTCAGGCATCGCGTCGTTGCAGCCGGATTTCCCGCGGGAGCCGGTGTATTTGTTGAAGACGATACCTTTGCCAAAATAGCAGGAGTTGGCAGGCTCGTTGACGGAGGGATAGAGGGGATCGACGGCGCCGGAGACGTCACTAGAGAGCATATAGGCGTTGCTCATGGCGTGCCTGACGGAGAGGTTGCTGGTTTTGCCTTCTAAAGCAAGCATCTCGGCGATGGTGTTCTCAAACCAAGCCGATTGGGCTCCGGTTGCCCCGATGGAACCGACTTCCTCTTTGTCGACGAGAACGGCGATGGTGGTGTATTCACACGCTCCTTGATCCATGACCGCTTTGAAGGAGGTATAGGCGCAGACCCTGTCATCGTGCCCATATCCGGCGATCATAGAACCGTCGATGCCATAGTCCCTAGCCGGCCCGGCGGGGACGGCGACGAGCTCGCTGGAGAGGAAATCCTCTTCCTCGAAGCCGTATTTCTTGGTCAAGAGGTCCATGACGTAGTTCTTGACCGCTTTCTTGGTTTCCCCTTTCAAAGGGCGATTGCCGACGGTGATGTCGAGGGCTTCCCCTTCGATGGCTTTGGCCAAGGGCTTGCCCATTTGATCGGCGGAGAGGTGGATGAGCAAATCGGTGACGCCCAAGACGGGTTCGTTGGCCTCTTCGCCGATGGAGACGTCGATGGAGGTGCCGTCTTTCTTATAGACGACACCATGGATCGCTAAAGGGATGGTGGTGTATTGGTATTTCTTGATGCCGCCATAATAATGGGTCTCAAAATAGGCGAACCCGCCCTTTTCGGTGAGGGGGTTCTGCTTGATGTCGAGCCTTGGGGAATCAATGTGGGCCCCGAGGATCCTGCTGCCTTCTTCTAAGCTCTTCTTGCCGATGATCGCGGCGAGGAAGTTCTTGCCCTTATTGGTGACGTAGACCTTGTCTCCGGGCTTGAGTTCCTTATATTCGGAAAGAGGCTTGAAACCCTCTTTCTCGGCCATTTGGATGGCCTCTTTGACGACGAGCCTTTCGGTTTTGCCGTAGCTGAGGAAATTCTTGTATCCTTCGCCGAATTCCCCAATCGCTTTTTCTTTGGCTTCGTCGGCGTCGAGCCAGATGTTCTTCGCGTACATATTTAACCTCCTACGTGAGCGGAGTTAGTCTAACTTTTTCTTTCCCCAATTGCCATTACATCGCTTCTTTTCATAGGGGTAAACGTCTATATGGGGAATATGTTGGCGAATGCTTTGATTTTGGATGAATTCCCATCCAAAAATCCCATTTTTCTTGGATAATAGAAAATATGGGCAACTTGATTGATTATCTGAAATGGAAAGGCGACGTTCCCTTGGGGGAATACCCTTTCAATGTGTTCGATTCTATGGTCATATCCGCTTTAGCCTACCTGCGTTTTGAGGGAACAGTAAACGCGGATGAGACGCTGCCTTTGAAAGAGGCGGTGGAACGCATTAGGAAAATCAAAGAGCCTGTGTTCGCCACCTGCGATTACCCCATGCAGAAGAAAGCCTACAAAGAGCTTTTGGACGCGATCATCGCCTCCAAGCGTTACGGGGATCTTGTTATATCAAATTACGTCGATGTGACCGATGAAGTGGATACGGTCCAATTCTCCGCCTCAACATACTCTTTTCCTAATGGAGACACCGCCATCGGGTATAGAGGAACGGACGAGAGTCTGGTTGGGTGGAAGGAGAACTGCCAGCTTTCCTTCATGAAAGTCTCCGCCCAGAGGAAAGCCGCTGAATACGCCTCTAGCTACGCTTCTAGCGGACATCCCTTTTATTTATGCGGCCATTCTAAGGGAGGCAACTTGGCCTTATACGCCTCGTTGTCATTAAATGAGGAAGAACAGAAATTGCTTTCCCATCTCTATTTGCTTGATTCCCCAGGGCTATGCCCGGACGTGTTCGGGCATGTCGATTTGGCTGAGCTTGATAAGAAAACCACTTTCATCGTCCCTGGCTATGATGTCGTCGGTCAGTTCTTCCCCATGGGCTTCACCAACACCAGGATTATTGCTTCCGATGCCCTAGGCGTCCTTCAACATGCCTTTTTAGCCTGGCGGATCGTCGATGGGGATTTTGTTGAACTGAAAGATCTATCCCCTGAATGCGATTGGGTAAACAAGCTCGTCAGGGACTGGCTAATCGATGTCGAGTTGCCAGATAGGATCCGCTTCATCGACGGGATGTTTAGCGCGATAACAAGCCATGGGGAGAAAACGGTCTGGGATTTAGGCAAGAACCCCACGCGCACCATCGATAAGCTCCTCGTCTCCTATACCGGGGCTAGCAAGAAAGACAAAGGGACCGTCGCTAAACTCGGGGTAGCGGCGTTCTTTGGCGCCTCTTTGCGCGAATTGACCCACCTCACCAATTTCCATCAGTTCTTCTTCACAAACGTGGTTCAGGCCATCATCTTGGCCGCGGTAGGGACGTTATTGATTGTTTTGCCCAATTCCCTTCCTTGGATCGTCGTCTCCATCGTCTCGGCCTTGCTTTTGCTGCTTTGGGTCATCGCGATTTATTATCTAGTTAAATCCAAGGGCGATTGGCGGAAATACAGGCTCCGACTAACCATCGTCATCGTTTCTTCCTTGGCCTACGCCGGGCTAGCCTGTTTGGGCTATAACGTCATCGTCAGCCTCTTTACCTGGGCGGCTGGCATGCTGTATCTGCTTTTAGCGATGGTTATCCTGGTTGGCCTTGTCCAAAACAAAGAGAAGAATCTCTACACCAAAATCATCAGCATCATCGAAATCTGCTTCTATTGCCTTGTCTCCGTGTTCATGCTTTTCGCCCCAAGCACCATTTTGGATTACGGCATCTTCGCGACCGGGATCATCATGATCGTCGACGGGGGTTATAAGCTTATTCGTTGAATCGATGCGACGAATCCTATTCCGATCGACGTAATCCTACGATTTCGCATGAAAACGAAATAGAAAACGAAATCTAAGAAAAGAAAACGAAAAATATTTCGCTTCAAAACAAAGCATTTCGTTTTCTATTTCTTTCTCTATAATGTCATCGGAGGTAAGCGCCTATGACGATTCAAGAACTGCTCCATAACGATTTTTTCGAAGATAAGAAAAACGAAGCGAAATTGCGACTAGACGAGAACGATCCCACGAGTTGGTTGAAAACGGTCGCCGCGTTTGCCAATTCCGACGGGGGAACCCTTTATGTTGGGGTCAAAGATGATGGTCAATTGGCGGGTTTCTCTAAAATAGAGATCGACCATGTCGTCCTCTATTTCTCAAGCCAAGTGAGTCAACACATCAGTCCTCGCCCCTTATATCAATGCTCTTATTTGAAGTATGGCGAGGATCCCGATTTCCGTTACGTGATCGCGATTGAGATTTCCCCATCAAGCTCCAAACCCGTTTACTTCACCTATAAAGGAAACCAAAGCGTTTTCCTTCGCGAGCATGGGTATGTTCGCTTAGCCACTAGAGAAGAAATCGGGGCGATGTACATGAGCGCGGAAAACGTGCCCTTTGATATGCAACGGAGCGAGGTGAAATACGATCCCAAGGATTTCACGAAACTCTTCCGTAGATACAAGGAGAACACGGGCAAGGACCTTAATGAGAAAGCGTTGGCCTCCATCGGCTTTTTCGATGGGGAAGGCTATCTCCGTTTAGGGGCTTTGTTCTTCAAAGACGATTATCAAGACGATCGTCTCATGGTGAAAGCCTGCCAATGGGTGGGCTTGGACCGCTCTGGCGACGTCTTGCTTCACCCGAAGACTTGGTCCTGCTGTTTGCTAGATGAAGCCGATCTTTGCATGGATTTCGTCTTCTCCCATTCCGCGGAGGGCTTTAAAAAGGAAGAGAGGTCGCGTTCCGCTGTCTTCTCTTATCCCAAAAGATCCATATTCGAAGCCGTCATCAACGCCCTGGCCCACCGTAACTACTATCTCTATGGCTCTTTCGTCCAGCTGGATTTGTTTCCTGATCGCCTTGAAATTTCCTCGCCGGGTTCTTTGCCCGGGCTCATGGAGGGGGAAGAGAAGATATATGATCTCTCCTCCATCCGCCCCCAAAGCCGGAACCCTTTGATCGCGAAGGTGTTCCAATTGCTTCGGATGATGGAAGCGTTGGGGACGGGGTTTGATAAAATCGGGGCCGATTACGTCGACAAAGGAGAAACCCATCGCCCCTTTGCACGCAACGTCCATGGGGTTTTCACCCTCACTCTCCCAGATCTCTTTTTCCAAAGCGGGGTCGTGGGAGAGGAAAAATTGCCCATCGTCGCCCATGGGGTTATTCAGGAAATGTCCCCCTATGATGACCGAATACTCTCTTATTGCTATTTGAAGGAGCGTTCCGCGACGGAAATCGCCTCTTTCCTAAGCATCACCGTTTCAACCCACCTAAGGAACGACATCCTTGGCAGCTTGGTGAAACAAGGCTATCTGACGACAGGCAAAAAAGGGAAATCCACGCTTTATAGATCCAATCCGGAGAAGGTTTTCCCAATCTGATTTCGCTTGAAAACGAAATAGAAAACGAAATTGAAGAAAAGAAAACGAAAAATATTTCGCTTCAAAACGAAACGTTTCGTTTTCTTTTTAACGTTCTGAACGTCCTTCGCTTCCCGCGGATTCGCGGAAGGCGCCGGCTTCGCTATAGAGTTCTTGGTGATCCTCAAGATGGGGGAGAGCCCCGGCTTCCCTGATTCTGAAATGGGCGTGCCCAGGATTCATCTCCTCGGTTTGGGCGAGGGTGATAGAGGAGGTAGGCAAGAAGACATTCATCCACGTGATGGCGGGGGAGACGTTGATGAGGCGGCTTAAGAGGAAGGAGCCCAAGCCCAAGTGGCAGAAGAAGAGGATGCTTTTCTCGTCCTTGATTCCCTTTGTCAGAAATTCCCCTCCGTTTTTCTTATAGCCTCTTTCCTCGAGGAAGCGGTAAAAGGAGGCCTCCACCTGTTGGTATCTTTCTTTGAAGGGATCTGCTTCGAAGACGGGGGAATCGATCCATTTCTCCGGATCATAGGCCATGGGGTCTTTCGTCCATATCTCTGGGGCTCTATCCCAAATCCAAGGGAGTTCGGCAAGCCAATCCAAGACCCCGTCGGGCTGACGCTTAGATAACTCAAGATAGGGCTTCGCGGTCCTTTGGGCTCTGCCTAAAGGGGAGAGGTAGATTTCATCGAAATGATGCTTCATCAATGTCTCGGCGAGCAGATCGGTCTGCTTCTTCCCCTTTTCGGTAAGGGAATCGATGCTGTAGTCGGGATCCCCGTGTCTAACAATCCAAATTTTCATGAGGGAAGGATACCACGCCTCCCCTTTGACGGGGTCTATTTCCTATGGGGTTTCGTCCACGGTTATGGACGAAAAAATGTGGAATGTTTCCATTCCCCATTTACAATGGGCGGGCATAGGAGTGATTTTATGAAAACGAGAATCCAAGACGATTTGTATCAAGCCGTCAACGGGGAATGGATAGAGCAGGCCACTATCCCCGATGATCGTCCCACCGCGGGCGGATTTGCCGAACTCGACGAAGGGGTTGAGAAAACCCTCCGTAAGGACTTTTGCGATTTTGCTTCCGGAGTCAAGCAGGTCCCCTCTCCCGAAGTCGGGGAGGCCATCAAGCTTTATTCCCTTTATATGGACGCGGGCAAAAGGAACGAAGAAGGGATTGCCCCTTTGTTGCCTTCGTTAGAGAAGATTGCTTCCGTCAAAGACATTGGGGATTTAGGCGCCAAAGCCAAGGAATTTGAGCTTTTGGGCATCCCTTTGCCCTTCAATGCGGGGGTAGGGGAAGACAACATGGACGCGACCAAGCATTGCTTCATCGTCCTTGGGCCTAGCATAATTTTGCCTGACACCACCTATTACCAAGAAGGCAACGAAGCCGGGAAACAGCTCATGGGGCTATATTCAAACATGCTTTCATCCTTGCTTAAATTGACTCCTCTTAGCGAGGCTGACCAGAAAGCCTATTTGGAGGACACCCTTGCTTTCGACGCTTTGGTGGCCAAACAGGTGAAGAGCCAACTCGAATGGTCCAATTACGTCAACAACTACAACCCGACCCCTCTAGAGGAAGTCGCCTCCTATTTGGAACCCTTCCCCTTCAAGGAATATCTATCTTCGATCTATGGAGATAAGGTCCCCTCGACCATCATCGTCTATGACCCCAAGGCCATAAAAAACTTCTCCTCTTATTTTGGCAAAGACACCTTCACCCTTTACATTCACTGGGCCTATACCCGTTTGCTCGCCTCTGGGGCGAAGTTCTGCAGCGAGGAACAGCATAGCCTCGCCACTTCTTTCTCTAGGGCCCTCGTGGGCATTGAGAAGGACCCTGTTTTGGAGAAGCAGGCCTATCGTTACGCCTCCAATATCTTCGCTGACCCCGTCGGCGTCTATTATGGGGAGACCTATTTCGGGGAAGAGGCCAAGAAAGACGTCGTCTCCATGGTCAAGAAAATCATCGAGACCTATAAGCAGCGCATGGCGGAGAACACCTTCCTTGCCCCGGCCACAAAAGAAAAGGCCATCCTCAAGCTCTCGACCATCGAGATCAAGATGGGGTATCCTGACAAAGTCGATGAATTCTATTCTAAACTAAAAGTCGATCCCTCCCTCTCCCTTTACCAAAACGCGACCTCTTTGCAAGCCCAGCTAACCCAAAGGAACTGGGATAAGCTCTATGAGGATGTCAACCGTCAGGAGTGGGGGATGCCCGGCCATATGGTCAACGCCTGCTACAACCCTTCCATGAACGACATCACCTTCCCCGCGGCCATCTTGCAGAAACCCTTCTATGGCTTGGATCAATCCGTTGAGGAGAACCTCGGCGGCATCGGGGCGGTCATCGGCCATGAGATCAGCCACGCTTTCGACAACAACGGGGCTTCCTTCGACGAGAAGGGCAGCCTCAAGAATTGGTGGACGGAAGAGGATTACGCCTCCTTCAAAAAGCTCACCAAGGCCATGATCGACGAGTTCGAAGGCTTGCCTTTGTGCGGAGGCAAGGTCAACGGGGAACTCACTGTTTCCGAGAACATCGCCGACAACGGCGGCATGGGCGTCACCCTCGCTATCATGAAGACCTTGGACAACCCCGATTATTCCAAGTATTTCCAGAACTGGGCCAAAGTCTGGTGCATGAAGGCCAAGCCCCAGTACATCCAATATCTCCTCATCAACGATGTGCACGCTCCCGCGGAATGGAGGGCCAACATGCAGCCTCGCAACTTCAGTGAATGGTATACGACCTTCTCCGTGAAAGAGGGCGATGGCATGTACCTCGCCCCGGAGAAGAGGGTCTCCATTTGGTGATTCCCTAAAACGAAAAAAGACGTCATTTAGAGCCATTAAGGTCCCCTTAGTGGCTCTTTTATGATGTAAGAGAAGAGGGGGTGATTATTCAAAACGTCGGATCTCGGCGTTTTCCGTCTCCAAGCCAAACTCCAAAAAAGTTGGAAAAATGCAAAAATAAGGCTTTAAAAAGTTGGAAAAATGCAATTTTGATGAATTTTTAGGTTGGAAAAATGCAAATATTCATTTTTTCGGAAAGAAGATAACGGCCGTATTTAAAAGACTTTAGTGATTATTTGGACAAAGAAGAGACGAACTCCGCTACAGAGGAATCGTATAAGGAGGGGTTCACGATCCTAAGGTGGCTATGCGCCCCCTTGGGGAACCAGACGAGCTTCTTTTCAATATTTGAGGGCAAGGCGTCATAGAGTTCCTGCGTTTTCTTGGGGAGAGAGAAGATGTCCTCTTTGCTGGCCATCATCAAAACGGGGATGTTAAGGCTAGGAAAACGATACAGGGGTCCATCCTTTTTGATGTCGAAGCCATAGAGCTTCTTAATCCTTTTCCTGAAATAGGTGATGCAGGTGTAGGGGTTTATCTTCGCGTTCCTGCGGATTCTGATCCATAAAGTGTCGTAGAAGGTCGAATAAGCCCCATCGGTGACGAGGGCGATGATGTTGCTGGGCTTGTTGGGATCGCTGGCGGCCATGGTGCAGGCGCTGCTGCCGACGCAGATGCCGTGGAGGATCACCTTTTTTATGCCCTTGCTTTGCTCTAACCACTGGCAAGCGGCGAAGATGTCGTATTTCTCCATGTATCCGCAACCATGGTATTTGCCATCGCTATAGCCATGGGCCCTGGAGTCGAAAACCATGACGTTCACGCCTGCTTTGCGGTAGCTTTCCGCGTAGAAAAGAGAATAGACCAGCGTTTCCGGCCTGCCGGGCATGATGATGACCGCGCTATCTCCGCCAAAGTCGTAATATTCCCCGTAAAGGTTCAATCCGTCCTCGGTTAATAGATGCACGTCCTCCTTGTTTTTATGATAGGAGGCTTGGAAATCCAAAGCGATGTCCCACATGCGGACCATCTCCTCGTTAGCGGTGTCGCTAGGGCCGTTCCGGCTCCATTTTTCTTTGTTTTTGCGGACCAATATCGCGTCGAAGATGGGTATAGGCACGATGAAGAGCATGGCAAAAATAGGGAGAACGACGAAGATGAGCAAAGCGATGATTAAGTAAATCCACCAATCCATGGGGGTATTATCCGTTTTGACGGAGCTTTAGTAAACCTATTGAGCCTCGCATCGAGGGGATTACCGCTTTATCTTCCCCAAAGGGGAACAATGCTTTAAAATTGTGCCTTGTTACAAGGAAAACAAAAATGAGCACATTCGCACTAGTCACCGATTCCGGCTGCGCTTTGACCAAAGACCTCCGGGAACGCTTCAAAATTGACGCTTACGTCTCTGGCAACGTCACCTTCCCCGATGGTCACACCGAGAAGGCGGATCTAGATTGGACCAAACGCACCCCCGAGGAGTTCTTCTCCTCCATGTCGGATAAGAAATTCATTCTTAAGACCGGCTGCCCTAATATCACTGAGATTGAAGAGCTCTTCTTGCCTTTCGTCAATGAAGGCAGGGAAGTGCTTATGATCACCATCTCCCATGGGTTAAGCGGCACCTATAACTTCGCTTTGAAAGCCGCGGAGAAAGTCATGGCCGAACACCCTGGCAGCAAGATCAGGATCGTCGACTCCTTACGTTACAGCACCGCCCAAGGCATGCTTCTTTCCTATGCCTCCGTGATGAGAGAAGAAGGGAAGAGCTGCGACGAGGTCGCCGATTGGATCGAAGACAACAAAGGTTGCTTCCACCAGATCGGCATCATGGACGATCTCTTCTTCCTCTCTAGAACCGGCAGGGTCAACAAAGCCGCCGCGCTTATGGGGAGCTTAGTGGGGGTCGAACCCATGGCTGATTTCTCCAGCAACGGGCTTTGCTCGGTCATCGGCAAAGGGAAAGGCAAGAAGAAAAGCTTGGAGGCTTGCGTCGAATATCTGAAGCGCCTCGCCATCGATCCTTCCTCCCAAACGATGTTCCTAGCCCACTCCCTCCGTCAGAAAGAGGCCGATTTGCTTAAGAAAATCCTCGAGGAGAAAGTCGGGCCCAAAGAGATCATCGTCTCCTCCGTCGATATGTTCTGCGGGGCCAATATCGGTCCTGGTTTAGTCGCCGTGTTCTTCTATGGACAAAGGATCAGTGAGGATTTAGAGGTAGAAAAAGCCACCATGGCCGCTTGCCTTGCGGGTAAATAAGACATGGATTTCCTAGACGCGCCTTTGTTCAAGGCGATGATCAATAACGGATACCTTAATCTCCGTCAGCACCTTGAAGAGGTCAACGACCTGAATGTTTTCCCTGTACCCGATGGGGATACCGGGTCAAACATGGACGCCACGATGCGGGGCGGGGTAGGGGCCATCATGAACATGGCTAACGATTCCGTCGGCGATCTCTCCTCTGCCGTAGCGGAGGGGATGCTGCTTTCGGCTAGAGGAAACTCTGGCGTCATTTTGTCGCAGTTCTTTTTTGGGCTATCCAAAGGACTTTCCGGATTGGCCAAACCCGATGTCCTCCAGTTCGCTTCAGCGATGGAGGAGGGCGTCAAAAAGGCCTATTCGGTCGTGGTCAAACCGGTTGAGGGAACGATCCTCACGGTCATGAAAGAAGGCTGTTTGGGGGCAAGGGAACAAAAAAGAGAGCCTTTTTCTTTCGCGGATTATTTCACTGCTCTTATTGCTTCCATGAAGGAAAGCCTCCGCAAAACCCCGGAATTGCTGCCAGTGCTTAAAGAAGC
>CAVGXP010000017.1:50003-74707 GCA_963633165.1 bacterium | reverse complement strand
CCGTTTCAATTTGGATGAATGCATCTCCTATTTGGAGACATTAGGGGATTCCATCGTCGCTTTAAGAGAAGGGAACCTCGTCAAGGTCCACGTTCACACCAAAACCCCGGAACAGGTTGTCGCCTATGCTAGGGGGTATGGGGAATTCATCACCTTCAAGATGGAGAACATGACCCTCCAGCATAACGAATCCACGATTGCCAAATCCCGTCATCGCGCCTTCTTAAGCCGCCCATTGGAACGAAAGGAACTCGCCATCGTCTGCGTCGCCCCCAACCAAACCATCGCCAAAAGGTTCGAGGATTACGGGGCCAGCGAGGTCGTTATCGGAGGGGAGACCATGAACCCCTCTTCCAATAGTTTCTTGCAGGCCATGGAGAAAGCCGGGGCGAAGACGGTTATCGTCTTGCCTAACAATAAGAACGAGGTCATGGTCGCCAAACAAGCCTGTGAATGCTTTAAATCCGGCAAAGGGATCGTCATCGAGACCGGGGATCTGGCCCAAGGGCTGGCTGCGATTTCGGTCATGGATCCGGATAATCTGCCTTTGGAGCAGAACCTCAACGCGGCCAATGACGCGATCGCCCATGGCGTGTCGGTGAAGATCGGAAAGACCACGAAAAGCTCGACCGTCGATGGGATTAAAGTCGAGCCCGGGCAATATTTAGGATTGCTTAATGGCAAAGCCGTTTGCTGCGCTTCTTCTTTGTCTGAGGCCTTAATTGGCATATTGCAGCAGGTCGAAGACTTCGAGGACAAAGAAATCCTCACGGCTTTCTTCGGTGATGGGGTGAGCGAGGAAGAGAAATCCTCCTGCATAGAGAAGACGAAGGCGATGTCTGATTTCCTAGAGGTCTATCCTCTTGAGGGCGGGCAGAAGGTCTACCAATTCATCGGTTTATTGGAATAGGAGGAAGCTTATGGAAGAGCGGGATATCATCGAAGTCGAATCCGTCGAGATCCCTAGGCAGGGGAATAAGACGAACAAGGCGAAAAAACCCAAGAAGGCCAAATACCAATACGGCCGCAGAATCGCCTTATTCACCAAAATCGATTTCTTTTGCCTCCGTTTCTTCTTCCCTTCATTCACCATCGGGGCTTTGGGATGCCTTGCTTTTGGCATCCTCTATTCGGAGAACCCGCAGAACATTTTGGCCCTTATCTGGCTGATCGTCTTAGCTTGCCTTGCCGGATTAGGACTGGTGGCATTCTTATTTCACTTCATCTGCAAAGGGCTCATCTGTCATTGGATGTCTCTAGATCCGAATTATCAATGAGGTGAAGCATGGCCAACATCAAAGTCGAGAACCTCTGCAAGGTCTATAACCAGGGCAAAGAGAATGAAGTCGTGGCGTTGCATGACGTCTGCTTTTCCGTTAATGAGGGCGAGTTCGTCGTCATCATCGGCCCTTCTGGAGCGGGCAAAAGCACTTTGCTGAACCTTTTAGGGGGGATGGATGTCTCGACTTCCGGCTCTTATTGGATCGGGGGCGAGGACGCCTCCAAATATAGCGCCAAGCAATTGCAGATGCTCCGCAGGGAGAAGATCGGCTTCGTGTTCCAGTTCTATAACCTCATGCCTAATCTCACCGCTTTGGAGAACGTCGCCTTGGCCGCTTCCGTCGTCTCGGGGTCGCTTGACCCCAAGAAGACCTTAGAGGAGGTCGGACTAGGGCATAGGCTCAACAATTTCCCTTCCGAGTTATCGGGCGGAGAACAGCAAAGGGTCGCCATTGCTAGGGCGCTAGTTAAAAACCCCGAGCTTTTGCTTTGCGATGAACCTACGGGCGCCTTGGATTCGAAAACAGGGGCTTCAATCATCCAATTGCTTTATGATGTATCATCAATGTATAAGAAGACCGTGTTGCTGGTCACCCATAACGCCAAGATCGCGACGATCTCCAAACGCGTTATAAGGATTGCCGACGGGTCGTTGGTGGAGGATGGTATTAATCCCAATCCCGTTTCACCGAAGGAGGTAAGCTGGTGAAAAACAAAGCTTTGGCGTTTCTATTGGTCTTATCCCCCCTATTTGCCTCTTGTGCTTCAAATGCGGGGGAAACCCCTTCAAGCAGCTCCTCATCGTCCTCTTTTTCTAGCGAAGTCATTTCTTCTTCAAGCGAGTCTTCTTCTTCAAGTGAATCGCCTTTGCCAACCTACCGTCAGGAGACCTTCTCCCATATCTTCAAGAAAGCCGATTTTCCCGATTCCTCCACTGGGGGGAATGCGACAATAAACGGGCTGAGTTTCTCCTATTCTTCGATAACCTATCTTTGGCAATCCAGCGAAGGGATTCAGATCGGCTCTTCGAACAACCCTCAAAAGGAACCCCTCAAACTCAAATTCACCATCCCCGAAGGCGTCTACCTCACGGGATATGAATATTACGCGAAAGGGGATTCGGGCAAGACGTCTGTCGTTTGCGGCGATTATTCAACTTCCTATGCTTTGGCGGGCAAAACGTTAGATAAAGCCTCCATGTCCGGGCTATATGGGAATAGTTTCTCCTTGGCTATCCAATCCACCGGCTCAAGCGCGGTCTATCTTTATTCCTTGTCTTTGAGTTTTGATGTGCTTGAGGAGGTGGATTTCCATCCCTATGGAGATGAAAGCACCGCCACCGCGGTCGTCCCGGGGGAAAACGATGTTCCTGCATTGAATTTCGCCCCGAAAACCGCGGAGGAATATTATGGGGAATTCGATTGGAGCAAGACCGGCGATGAATTGCGCCAAGCTTTGGTCGAGATTTCCTCTTCCAAAAAGCTTCAGAAATACTCTTCCGCCAAAACGATGCTTCTCTATACCGATGAGAACCCCTCTAAGCCAGGCTTCATGGTCGGGTTCTACGACGGGGATGATTTGTCTTGCACCTGGGATAACAGTTGGAACAGGGAACACGTTTGGGCCTGTTCCCATCTGCGTAGCCCCGACGCTACTGACAAAGACGTCAGGCCAGGCGAGAGCACAAGGAACATCGGGACGGATCTGTTCAATCTCCACGCCTGCTGCGTGAACATGAATTCCAATCATTCCGATAAGCTTTTCGGCGAACTCACCGACAGCAACGTTTTCTATCCTAATTACGATTCCTCGCGTATTTCCTTCCCCCATAAGGGTCAAGGAGACTTCCGAGGCGACGTCGCGAGGACGGTCTTCTACATGTATGCGACCTATGACCATCTTCAGGTCGTTGAGGAACTCGGCGAGGAATCCTATTGCCAAATGGGTATCCGCAGCGTCCTTTTGCAATGGAACGAGCTTGATCCGGTCGATGATTACGAAAGGCAAAGGAACGAAAGGGTCTATGCCTATCAAGGCAATCGGAACGCTTTCATCGACCACCCTGAGATCGCCGCTAATTTGTTTGCTTGAGATTTATGGGCAAAAAATTCTCCTACATTCATTGGTTTATCCATAACGTCCCCTCTTCTTTAAGAATGCGTCTCTTTCATAAAGGAAAGCGCACCGATCGCTTCATCAAGGAAAAAGACATCACCATGGAGAAAAGCGACGCTTTGCTTTGCTCCTATATCGATTCGGGCAAACCCTTCTGCGCGATTCGCTTTGGGGCAGTGGAGCTTTCTTGTTTGAACAACCACGAGAAGATTGAATTGGGCTTTAAGAAATCCTATAAGGGTTCGGTTCAGTATTCGATGAAGAACAACGCCGGCTATTTCCCCGTAGATCAGCCTTCTTTGCAGCGTTATGGAGATGTTCTTTTGCCCTTGCTTAAGGGGACCGATATCCTTGGGATCTCCGGTGTCCACATGGAGGAATACTTCAAAATCCATTATTGCATGGAGGCAAAAATCGCTTTGTATGAGGCCATGGAGCCTCTCCAAGGCTCTTGGTCAAGCCATCTAAAGGGCAAAAAGGTGCTGGTCATCTCTCCATTTGAAGAAGATATCCTCTCCCAATATTCCAAAAGGGAGTCCTTATTTCCTAAAGATAGTAACATCCTGCCTGAATTCACTCTTTTAACCATAGCCGCCCCGTTGACGTGCGCCGACGCCAAGCCAGAATCAACGGATTTCTTTGCCGAACTAGAGAAGATGGAAAAGGCCATGGAAAGACTGGATTTCGACATCGCCCTCATTGGGGCGGGTGCCTATGGGAGTTTCCTTGCCTTGAAGGCTAAAAGCCTCGGGAAACAAGCTATCCAGACCGGCGGGGCCACGATGACGTTATTTGGAATCATGGGAAGGCGTTGGGAAACCCGTCCCCATGTGGCACAATATAAGAACTCTTCTTGGATTAGGCCCAGCAAAAAGCCGGAGGGCTATTCCAAAATCGAGAAAGGAGCCTATTGGTGATGGTGGAAAAAGAAAACAAAGAAGGGGAGGGTTTCCTCTCCCGTTACGACACGGTCCTTTCTTTCCTTTCCCTCGAATTGCTTTGTCTTGGGAGTTTTGCTTTGGGCGGAAGCGCGGGGCTTACGATCTTCAGGATGCTCGGCTTCTTCCTCTCCTTTTTGACGATAGGGTTCGTCAAAGCCAACCAAAGCAAGCAGGAATGGAAGCGTTATTGGCTGTGTCTGCTTCCTTTCTTAGCTTTGGCTTTGCTTACGGGGATATCGCGTTTTTTCCTAGGCAGCTACAGCTCGACTTTCGCGGGTCTGGTCTCTGATTTGACCATCGCCTTTGGCTTGATCGGCTTCTTCTTATTGGGGCAAAGCGTTAAGAGCATCCCCGTTTTGAAGCGAGACATCATCCTTCTTGTTATCGGGGCGACATTGGCTTTGATGGTGGTGGTCCCCGGGGTTTATTCCCTCATCCGTTATGGCTTCTTCTACGCCTCCAGGTTCAAGGGGATGGTCTATTACTATGATGGAGTCGTCTTCAGGGTGGACACCGAGACCAAAATCTTGAATGGCTTCTCTTTCGCTGAAGCCTCCTTGCGTTATGGCAAAGCCCCAGCCTTCTTATTGAGCTTATTTGGGGTGGGGTGTTTCTATATCTCCCCTAGGAAAGAATGGAAACGCTTTTGCTCTTTCCTTGGCTTTGGGCTGCTCGGCTTGCTTGATTTAATCTTCGTCCCTTATGTGGAGGCCTTGATCTTCGTTGCTTTTATCTACGTTTTAGCGGGGGCGTATGTGCTTGTTCATTATCTCATCCAATCCAAAGGGGATAGAAGCAAGGCGGATAAGGTGCTCAAAATCCTTTATTTCGTCTTCGTCGGATTGGTTTTGCTTGGGGTTACTCTCCTCTTCGTCGATGCCTTCACTGGGGCGATTTTAGGTAATTTCCCCATCGCTAAGATTCGAAATAGCAGGAACTCCACAGAGGGCATGCTATATCGAGTTGCCGCCGCCATCCGCTCGGTTTTTATCGAGGAGAACGCGACAGGTAAGAGTCTCAATGTTCTAGGGATGCTTTTCGGGGTTAGTTTCTCTTCTGCTGGAAGCGATAGCGTCACCCGCGTTTTCGAAATCAACTTCCTGTGGCAAAACGGTTTGCTCGCTTTCATGCTTCTATTGTTCTACGTTCTCTATTTCGTCAGGGAATGCCACCTCTTCCTTTTAAAAGACGAGGAGAGAATGGATGGCAAATTCGTCATCGTGGCCATCCTTTTCGGGGCTTTGGTGTATTTCAGCATCTTCGATGACGAATTGCCTTTGCGTCATCAAACTGCCTTCCTTCCGCTGAGCAGGAATTCCATGACTCTTCTTGTCGCTTTCCTCTCCGGACTTGTTTATTCCCATAAGAAAAAGGAGGTTATCTCCCATGAATAAGAAGAAACTCGCCTTCGCTTTTGCCCTTGTTTGCTCCCTAGCCTCCTGCGCGGATACCTCCGAGCTTTATAAAGGCGACGCCTACATCAGCCAGAACTTCCTCGCCAATCGCTACAACACGTGGACGGATGGATTAAAGGAAGCCTCTATCCTCAGCAAGAAGACGCTAAATAACGTCAATGAGGACGGTTCAACAACGGGCTGCTATTTTGCTGGAAGTGAGATTAAAGGCAACACGTGCTATGGCTATGGCCAGTTGAAGAGCCGCTACCCAGAAGCTCTAGCTAACGGGGACAAAACCCTTTATTGGACCGTGCCTAGTGGCGGGGTTACTTTAAATGATGGGACTTTCGTTCCCGGTGGGCTTGATATTGTCAATAACGGGGTTGGCAAATGGGCCGATCAATCGGGTTTAGAGGAAATCCTCTACGGGCAAAACAAAAAGCTCTCTAGAAGCAACAGCGCCTTCTCTAGGGGCTATCTATCCAAACTCTATAACGGCCAGATCCAATGCGATGCATGGTCTAGCTATTCCTTGGTTGAGCTCGATAGAAGCGGATACGGTACCCTTTTCCCCTGCGAATTGCACGATGCCTCCTATTTTGCCTTCGCCGCTAGAGGCGGCAGCGATACCCCCGCTGGATGCGGCAGGTTATCTCGCTTCGACATCGACGTGACGTTCTATAAACTAGAGAAAACCGGATATGTCGGGACGACGTTCAATCTCTCTAATGTCCCCCTTGAAACCAATATCTCCGCCGAAGACACCTCTTTGGTTGGATTCTATTTCAAGGAGGTTGGATTTGATCCTTCCGGTGTCGTTGGGATGTCGATGACCTATGCGCTTAAAGAGGATGAGGTAACCATCGATGGGGAAGCCATCCATCCTAGCGATGACTTCGATGATGAGGCGAAATATCATACGGGTCTTATCCTTCTTGAGGTATTCTTCCCGGATTCGGTGTGGTATTGATTCGTTACTAAAGCGGAGCCGTTGATAGCTGAAAGGCTATCGACGGCTTTTTATAACCGATGTGTAAAGTGAAAATACGCACACACGTAAAATGAAATAATAGGTTTAACAGCTATACCGATTTGCAGAATGGAGGTTTTTTAGTTTCAAAAATCCTCAAACTCCTCAACAAAAACGCCTCAAACTCCTCAACAAAAACGCCTCAAACTCCTCAACGCAATGTATAATCTCTATTAGAAAGGCGAGAAAAGTATGCAATATAAGAAGAGAATTGCCGACGAGATGCTTGACGTAAAACTGGCTTCGAAAGGCGCTTGCGTCATCGAAGGGCCCAAGTGGTGCGGCAAAACCACAACCGCCACTCAGAAATCCGGCAGTATCCTGCGCATGGATGAGCCGAGGAATCGCGATAGCAATATCAAGATGGCCAAAATTAATCCCTCTATTCTTTTGTCGGGAGAAACTCCTCGCCTTATTGATGAATGGCAAATTGCGCCAATTATTTGGGACCAGGTTCGCTATGAAGTCGACACTCGAGGAGAAGTGGGCCAATTCATTTTGACGGGATCCTCGGTTGGCACGAATTCCGATGAGGTGACGCATTCTGGGACTGGAAGGTTCTCTTGGCTAAAAATGAGGCCCATGTCCTTATATGAATCCGATGAATCGACAGGAGAGGTCTCTTTGGCATCTTTGTTTGATACGCCTGAGATGATTCGCGGCAACAACCGCCTTTCTTTTGATGATCTAGAATTCCTAGCGTGCAGAGGCGGATGGCCGAGCTCTATCAACATGAAGAAGGAGTACGCCTTGCTGCAGGCATATGATTATCTCGACGGCTTAGTGAAAAGCGACATCAATAGGGTTGATGGCGTGAGGAAAAACGAGGATATCGCAAGAAGACTGTTGCGTTCTTACGCTAGAAACGTCGGGAGTGAGGCGTCGTATGAAAATATTCGTAGGGACGTGAGTGCCTCCGGCGGAGATATGATCGCCGAGAACACTTTTTCTTCTTATCTAACAGCATTAAAAAGCGTATACGTCATCGAGGATATGCCCGCGTGGAATCCGAATCTAAGGAGCAAAACCGCAATAAGGAGCAAAGACACAAGATATCTCGTTGATCCATCCCTAGCTGCGGCCTCTTTGGGTCTAGGGCCAACCGATTTGTCCTCTGATTTGAACACGTTTGGCTTTTTGTTCGAATGTCTATGCATAAGGGATCTACGCGTTTACGCCGAAAGCATTGGAGGAACCGTCTACCACTATAGGGACAGCAACAATCTCGAATGCGATGCCGTCGTTCACTTAAGAAACGGCAAATACGGGCTCATTGAGATAAAACTCGGCGGTGATATCTACATCGAAGAAGCGAAAAAGACCTTGAACAAACTTGAGAGCATACTCGATATAAAGACGATGAATGCGCCTTCTTTCAAAATGGTTCTCATCGGAGTGGGCGATTACGCTTATCGTGATAGCGACGGCATCTATATCGTCCCCATTGGGTGTCTTAAGAACTGAAGGTGGCGATGTTGCTTCAGTCTTTTTTCTTCAAATAAGCGGAGACGTCCAGCCATTCCCCCATTTGGAAATCGCATTTATCGTCATCGAGGATCAACGTTCCTTTCGCGGGGGTGAAGGTCATCTCGCTGAAATAGATTTTCCCATCGATCTGATAAAGGTCGCACCTCACGAAAGGGAAGGGGGCGCAGAGGTCTTCGGCCATCTTGACCATCTCTTCCCAATGGGAGGGCTTTTCAGGGCATATGTCAGCTTTTTTCCATCCGTTGAATTGGCTGCCGTCAAATGGTGTCCAATCGATGTAGAGTTCGGTGTAGCGAATGTCTTTGCCTCTTCCGGTGACGACGTAGAGGTTTCTCGCTTTTCCGTTATAGACGTGAATTTTGTATTCCACGGGCAAGGTTTGGCCATCCCCCATCCATTGCTCGATGATGATTTGCTTCTTGATGGGAGAATAATGACGTTCCACGGTCATTTTGCCGTAATCTTTGCTTAGCCAACGGTCGAATTTCTTCTTCGCTTCCTTTTTGTCCAAAGCGTCTTTGTCTTTGACCAAGATATTCCATCCGGAAGCGTGGCTGGCTTTCATGACGAAGCGCTTTGGCAAGGAGGAGAAGTCGATGTCATCGAAACGGTCATAAACGCCTAAGCAGGGGATCAAGGCATCCCCATACCCCTTTTCTTTGACGTAGTCCCTGACGGTGACCCTTCCCGCGCATCGAGAGACTTCCTTTGTTTTGGGATAGACGAAAAGACGGAGGTATTGCAGCTTCTCGGTGTAACGGACGGGAGGATTTAGATGCAGGGGATGATGGGTGATGTATTTATATTGGAGTTTGACGTAAAGGGTGGGGGAGAGGAGTTTGATGATGTTACGCGTAGACACGCCTAAAGCACGTTTGAATTTGTTTTCCTTGAGATTGGGGTTGCTCATTCTTGCTTCCTCCCTTTCTTGAACAAGGAGGATACGAGCCTTTCTTTGCAAAGGGATAATCCTCCGATGTAAATAACCGCGTCGATGGCGACGACGCTTAACAAGCTGAGCAAATTGACTTTCCACGTCTCAAAATAAGAGGCGTAGAGAGATTGGAAGAGAGGGCACAGGAAATAGGAAATCCCTCCGATGAGGATGCCCATGGCGACGATTTTTAAGGTGTTCATGCTAAATACGGCTTTCTTAGAATACGTCCATGAGGCGTAGATGAGATACCCCATCAAGATGACGTCGGTGATACCCGTGGCCAAAGCCACCCCAATACCAGGAGAGGATTTGAAGAAGGTGAAGGCGAATAGGACGGATAAGGAGATGTTGACGACCACCCCTAATAACATCGCATAGAGATAGTGCTTCTCTTTGCCGCTAGGGAGCAGGATCTCGTTATAGACGTTATCCCCGATGGAATAGGTGAGCATCATGCCGCTTAAGCAGACCAATATCCAATCCGCGTCCAGATACATGTTGCTAGAAGCAAGCACGTCCTCGCTACCGGAGATCAAGGAAGTGATGGGCTTAGCCATGGTGGCCATGGTCGCTATGGCGGGGATGGCGATGAAGAAGGTGATGTTGAAGGAATAGTTGACGAGGTTTTGGTAGAAGCGCTTATCCTCTTTGCCGTAGTAGTAGGTGGCCCTAGGGAGGAAGACAGCGTAGAGACTCGTGGTCAAGGTGATGATGATGTCGACCCCTTTGACTCCGACCGAATAGGCTCCGACGCTGGCTTTGCTCTCATCGAGTAGCCCCAAGATGAACTGATCGGTCTGGTTGTAGAGGGTCAAGGCGAAGGAGATGAAAAACAACACGAGCAAGGGTTTAATTAGCGGAGAAATGGAATAAGGCATCGTCTTCTTGAAGCTGATGTATTTCCTTAGAAGCAGGCAATTGATAAAAGAGGTGAAAACGGTATAGGAAACCGTGATGGAGGCGTAGATGTAAAGCTCTTGTTCCAAGATGGCGGGGGTATCGGAACGCTTGATGAAGACGAAGGTCAATAAGGCCCCTATGGCCAGCAAGGAGATGGAACGCAGGGTGATGTAGAAATGCTTTTCTAAGGCGATGTAGATCCATTCAAAAGAGAAAGCGCCGCAGAGGAAATTGATGGACAAGAGGAAGATGAGCTCTTTGGAGGAATATAGCTGAGGTACCGAAAAGACAATCCCCGTCATCAAGGCAAAGGAGATCAAAGTGGTAATGGCCTGGATCAAGAAGAAGGTTTGGGCGAGGTTGGATAGTTTCTCCTTATCATCCCTTACCTTGGCGCATTCCCTGATGGCGATGTTGGGAATCGAGATTTTGGCTAGAACCAGGAAATAATAAACGAAAGCGTTGGCCCAACTATAGAGTCCGAAGACGGAATCGCCTAGGGCGCGGGTGATGTAGGGGTAGGTCAAAAAGGAAAGCAAAGTCATCGTCAGAGTGCGGATGAGGTTGATGACCACATTGGCCCTGACGTTTAAGGGATTGTTTTTCTTTTGGTTAGCCAAAGGCATAGCGGGTTTCATTATACACCTGTGCCCCCAAGCTATGCTTTTGTGGGATAATAAGAGGGTGAAAATCCTCGTCCTTACCCCCCATTATTACCCCGAAGCCTTTTCCATTACCTCCATTTGCGAGTCTTGGGCCAAACAGGGGCATGACGTCTTCGTAGTCACGGATAAGCCCAATTATGGTTTTAACGGGATACCTAAGGAATATAAGCACGTCAAAGACGAGATCATCAACGGGGTGCGGGTCCACCGGTGCGCCCTATATCCTAGAAAGAAAAGCAAGATGTCGCTCATCCTCAATTACCTCTCTTTTTATGTGACTTCCTGCGCCTATATGCTTTCGCTTAAAGAGGAATTCGATGTCGTCTATAGCTTCTCTTTGTCCCCCGTCATCGCTTCTTCGGGGGCGAATAAATACAAAAGGAAACACCACGTCCAGCACGTTTTGCATTGTTTGGACCTCTGGCCGGAGTCGGTCATCAGCACGAAGGCGATGAAAAAACAAAGCCTAGGCTACAAGATCCTCCTCCATTGGTCGAAATCCATCTATTCCAAAGCGGACGAAGTGCTCGTCTCTTCACCTTCCTTTGAGGAATATTTCAGAAACGTATTGAAGCTTGATAAAGTCAAAATCAGCTATGTTCCTCAGCCTCCTTTCCTCGTTGAGCAAGAAGGGGAGGATATCGTCTACTCAGATAAGAACAATTTCCTTTACGTGGGGAACATCGGCAAATTGCAGCTGGTGGAAAACCTCGTGGAGGCTTTTGGATTGCTCAATGAAGGGGAGGCCCACCTCACTTTAATTGGAGCCGGATCAAGAAGCGAAGAGGTCAAAACCCTCATCAAACAGAAGCATCTAGAGAATAGGGTTTCTTATCTTGGCCCTAAGCCTAGGAAAGAGGCGAGCTGTTATTTCCTCAACTGCGACTGCGTCATCGTCAGCTTAAAAGATGAAGGACATGTAGGCAAAACGATTCCTAGCAAGCTCATCTCGTCGTTAGATTACGGCAAACCCATTTTGGCCTGTATCGGAGGGGATGGGAAAAAGGTGCTTGAAGAATGCCTCGGGGCTGTGTTTTCTTCTAGCGAGTCCCCCGAGGATTTAGCGAGGGCGATTAGAAGTTTCCTTGCCTTAAGTCAGGAAGAAAAAAGAAAGCTAGGCGAGAATAACCGCGCTTATTACAAAGACCATTTCGAATTCGATTCGTGCATGGCTTTGATCACTTCGAAATTAGAGACTCACAGAAAGATTTGACGCTGCTGCCTATTGCATAACTCCCAAGCTCTTCGATGACCCTATTCGGGGAGAGGTTGTTTTTGATGCGCCGGAGGCCACCATCTTTATCGACGTTGTTCTCGAAGAAAGATTTAAGCGCCAAGGTGGGATCCCCCGTCTTGCTTTCAAGGAGATTGATGGAATTGCCAAAAGAGTCGAATACGGGGGTGGAATAGGTGGAGAGGATGTCTCTTCCGGAGGCTAAATATTCAAGCATCTTCGAAGGCACGGAGACTTCGTCTAGGCTTTTCTTGTAGATGCGAGGATTGAGCAAAAGAGAAGCCCCGTTGATGTATTTGTAATGCTCTTGCTTGGAAATCTGCCCTAGGTAATGGATGCGCGGATTGAGCTTGGCCCTTTCCTTTAGGATATTCTCGTAGGCCCCATGCCCGGAGATGTAGAGGTCGAGATTTGGCTTAGCGAGGAAGTAGGCGTCTAAAAGGGCTTTGGTGCCGTCTTTGACGAACAACGCCCCTCCATAATACATATAGGGGCGATCGAACTTCATCTTCTCATTTCCCGTTTTCTCGGCGACGCCCATTTTGATGAGCTTATCCGCTCCGTTTTTGCAGAAGAGGTCATAGAGTCCTTGCGTCAAAGAGAAATAGCCATCGCAATTGGAGGAAAGAGAAAGGCAGCGTTTCTGATAGGCTTTCTTAGCCCCGGTGATGTTGTAGGGGGAGTCGGTGAGGATGGCGACCCTCTTGCATTTGGTTTTCTTGGCGACAATCTCCGCGGCCTTGGCCAGGGTCAGATTCAAAGAATCATAGAAAAGGACGTCCTTAGGCCCAAGATCAGGGAAATCTTTTCTTAGTGCTTTCGCGAAATCCTTAGGCCCCAAGAGGACTTTGACGAGTTTTATCCTGCTAGGAGAGACGTAGGTCATCCGTAGCGGCCCATAGGGGTCGAAGGATTTCTCTTTGACGTAGCCTTCGGCGCTTGGGATTAGGGAATAAGCCTCGGTTTGGACGAAACTAGCGATGGCGTGGCAAAGCTTAGCGTGGAAATTCTGCCCTGCGGGATTGATCTTGCGCCTGGCGTGGCTATTTAAAATCGCGAAGTCGCCTTCTTCTAAGGCGGTGCTTAAATAGAAGATTCTCATCGGCAATAATCCTCAAGATAGGAATATAGGAACTCCGCGCTTTCTTCTAGGGTGTTCTTCTTGCTGGTGTTTAACGCCCCAAGGGAAAGCGATTCGTCGGGGAATAAGGAAAGCTTCTCGTTGATCGCATCCTCGTCATCCAAAGGAATGATGTATCCGTTGTATCCGTCTTTGATCAGGCGTTTGGCCGCGTTGACGCAGGGGGAGGAAACGACGGGGAGGGCTTGGGAGAGGGCTTCGTTGACGACGTGGCCGTAGATGTCCTCTTTAGAGAGGAAGACGAAGCAGTCGGAAGCGGCGAAATAGGAGAGGATCTCCGGATGTTTTTTATAAGGCAGGAGATGGACGTTAGAGAGCCTGTATTTAGCAATCAATGCCTGCAGTTTCTTTTTGTCTTTCCCTTCCCCGAGGATATAGAGGCTGTCCCCTTTTGGGCGCTTCCTCCAGATCCTTATGAGCTCGACGAAGTTCTTCCTGGGGATGAATTGCCCCGCGGAGATGTAGACTTTCTCGCCTTTTAAACCAAGCGCGGTTCTCAATGTTTGCTTTTGTTCTAGCGACAAAGGCGCTTGGACAAGTTCGTCTTTAAAGATGGAGGAATAGGGGTAGAGGGTTATTTTGCTTTGTTCCGCCCCATAATGGGTGAGGTAATGGGCGGAATTCTCATCGGGGGCAAGGTAGGAGGTCGCCCCTTTGATGAAATGGGTTTTGTAACGTCTGAAAGCGGGAAGCTCATGACGTCTGATGATGCCCCCGTTGATCATGAAGATGTAGGGGATGCCCGTCTTTTTGCAGAAAGCGATGGTCTTCTGCTCCGTCAAGGTCCTCCATCCGTTGATGATGACGACGTCATAATGGTTATGCTTCAAAGCCTCCACGGGGTCATTAGAGATGTTATCCATCTCCCCAAAACTGATGCTTTTGCACATGTAGGCTTTGAAATTGCAGGGTTTCTGGGAATAGAACAACGCGTTCCTGCCTTTTTCCTTCCCACGCTCAAAATAGACCTCGAGGTCGGCCTTTTGCCCCAAGAAGTTGAACAGATTCACTTTGTAGGGCGCGGGATGATTGAAAAGCCAGAAAATCTTCATCGATAAATATTATCCCATGAAAGCATATAATCGTCTTATGATTTCGGATTGGAAAGCCTTCTTTGATGAGGTTTCACGCAAAGATTATTGTAAGTCCTTGCATGAATTTCTCCAAAAAGAATATGCCTCTGAGGTGATTTATCCGCCTCGGGAGCTGATGTACAACGCCTTTTCCTTGACCTCGCCAAAGAGTTTGAAGGTTGTCATCCTCGGACAGGATCCTTATCACAATCCCGGCGAAGCCATGGGATTGTCCTTCTCCGTTCCCAAAGGAGTGCCTCTCCCGCCTTCGCTAAACAATATCTACAAAGAGATCCAAAATGACTTAGGCGTAGAGATGGATTTCTCTAGTGGAGACCTCACCCCTTGGGGGAAACAAGGCGTCTTGCTTTTAAACGCCTATCTCACCGTCAGGGCCCATACCCCCCTTTCGCATAAGAGGGAGGAATACGACCTTTTCGCAGAAGACGTCATGAAATACCTCGATACCTTGGATCAACCCATCGTCTTCATGCTTTGGGGAGGGTTCGCGAAGAGATATATTCCCTACGTGAAGAACAAGAACCATTTCGTTTTGACCTCCGTCCATCCTTCGCCTTTATCCGCTAACCGCGGAGGATGGTTCAACCAACATCAATTCTCTAGGTGCAACGAACTGCTCTCTAGCCATGGGGTCAGCCCCATATCCTGGGGGAACAAGGAATGAGGAGGGCCGTCATCGTCATAGGGATTAACCTTTCCTATGAATTAGCCAAAAAAGAATGCGAAGAGGCCTATGTCGTTGCCGCGGACAAGGGCGCTCTTTATTGCCTTGAAAACAACATTCCGATGGATGTGGCCGTCGGGGATTTCGATTCCCTCAGCCTTGAGCAGCTTAAGCAAGTCGAGACTTCCGCCAAATCCATCGTCAAATTGAATCCGGTGAAAGACGACACCGATACGGCCCATGCCTTATCCTTGCTTAACGATTACGATGAGATCCATATCCTTGGAGGGATAAAAGGGAAACGCGTGGAACATATGCTCGCTAACGTGGATTTGCTCGTCGCTGACCCTCGTCTAACCTTAATCGATGATGATAGCCGCCTCCATTGCTTCGCCTCAGGACAATACGAAATCGCCAAGGAAGGGTATGAATTCTTCTCTTTCTTCGCTTTGGAGGATTCCTTGCTCAGCCTAAGCGGCTTTGCTTATCCTTTAGAACATTTCCGCCTTCATAGACACGACCCCTTGGGGGTTTCCAATCGCCTCCTTGGGGATAGGGGGTATCTCAAGCTTTGGGATGGCAAGTTGCTGTTGGTGGCGAGCAAACAGGATTGAAGGGTTGATTTCCTTTATGTAGGCTCCTAGGATTGTCCTTGTCCGATAGGGGAGCCATTGATTGGCTGAGAGGCTGCGTTAGCAGCGACCCTGGACCTGAACTAGGCAATGCTAGCGTAGGGAATCGGTGCAGGAATTTTTCATTAGCACGCCCCTTTTCCGTCATTGCTTGGCTTTGACGGTTTTCTTTTTGCAGGAGGTATTTATGGCAAAGGAAAAGAAGGGCGATCTGATTAAGACGATGGCCGAAGTCGGCATCATGGCCGCTTTGGGGTTCGTTTTAGACGAGCTGTCCGGGATCATGTTCAAAGGCGTCTTCGTCAATGGGGGATCCATCGGGATTGCGATGGTGTGTGTGCTGCTTATTGCCTTTAGACGCGGCTTCGTCCCGGCTTTGGCGACCGGGCTTGTTATGGGGCTGCTTGATTTGGCGACTGGTCCTTACATTATCCCCGGGGAAGCATGGAGAGCTTTCCTGCAGGTGTTCCTTGATTACGTTGCGGCTTATCCCCTCGTGGCTTTCGCCGCGTTATTGAGGAAGCCTTTCCTAAACGCGGAGGATAAAGGCAAGAAAATCCTTTATCTTAGCCTAGGAACCTTGCTTGGCGGATTCCTCAAACTTGGTTCTCATTTCCTCTCGGGCGTCTTGTTCTGGGCCGATCCGTCGGGATTTGCTTTCTCCTGGAACTGGATGAACCCCTATGCGTATTGCTTCCTTTATAACGCTTTATACGTCATCCCTTGCATCGCTTTGTCGCTAGGGTTCTTGATCGTGCTTTTCCTCCGCGTCCCCAGTTTGTTCAAAGACCCCGACGCCCTCTACGTTAGAGGGGCAAGCAAGAAGGAGGAGAAATAAGATGATTCTATCGATTTTGACCGGTGTGACCGGACTAGGGATGTTTACGTGCTTCTTGTCTTACTACATCCTCTCCTTCGGAAACTATTCCGATGAATACGGGACTAGCATCTCCTTCAATGAGGATTATCTGATCCTCTTCCTGTTGGGCTTCTTCTTGATGTGCTTAGGGGCGTATATGGCCTATAGAAACAGAAAAGGGCTAGAAACAGCGCCTTTATTCCACGGTGGGATGACTGCGATATCCTCGATTTCCTTTGTTTACGCCTTGTTCATGGTTATCAAGGGTTTTGTCAAAGGCTATGAGACAACCCCGTTTTATTTTGCCTGGTTATTCGTCTCGATGCTCCTTCTCTCCATCGGCGTTTCCTTCTTCATCAAGAAAAAAGAAAAGTGAGCGGCTTTCTCCGACTTCTTGACGCGTTTCACCGTTTCGTCCCGCCATTAATCCCAGAAGAGCCCGTTTCTGAAAACTAAAACGTTGATTGGATAGACACAAATAAAGAGGAATAAATTCCTTCCCGTGTTATAGTCTTTCCGACAAAAAGGAGATACCTCATGGAAGACGAAAATAAAGAAGTGGTCCCTGCTGAAGAAGTGAACGCGGAGGTGGTCGAAGACGTCGATGACGACTTCGCCGATACCAAAGCCAACGCCGAAGCCAAAGCCAGGGCAGAGAAGAAGAAAGAAGAAGAGGCTGCTAAGCAAGAGGAAGAGGAAGCCGCTGAGGAAGCGGACAACCTCCCCGATCCTTATCCGGAGCAGGCTTCTTATGAATACGGGGACCTCAAGCTCAACGACATTGAGCAGGCCCGTTTATCTTTCTACAAGCAATATAAGAAGCTCAACACGACGAAAGTCGCCATCTCCGTGGTGGGTCTAGTTCTTATCGTGCTCTTCTGGATATTGCCTAACGTCCTGAAATGGGGCGGGGATAATTCGATGATCCCCATGATGATCTCTCTCGGCGTGGCCGCGGTGGTCCTCATCGGCCTTGGCGTGATGAGCTTCATCAGCCGCAAGCAAAACGACAAGAACATCAAATCCTATTTCGGCGTCCTTTACGATAACCTCAATCAGTATCTTTTCTCCGGCTTGCCCGTGGAAGCCATCCAAGGCAATGTCGATTGCAAGGTCTCCAAAGAGGAATTCGCCGCCAATGGGATGTATCCTGGCGTCATCTCCATCGGCAGTCGGGATAACATCACCTTCACCTACAACAAAATGGACTGCGCCCTCGCCGACTGCGCCGCCCAGAAAGACGCCGGCAAAGCCATGGCCACCGTCTTCGTCGGGAAATACCTCAGGACCGCGAACTCCTTCGAAGGGTCCTCTGATGGCTTGGTAATTTACTTCAGGGGCAACAAGAGGGCCCTCCCTCCTGAATCCCTTCCTAAGCTCAATCAACTTGAGAAGAACAAATCCTATGCGATCTATGGCAATCCCGCGGACAAGAAGTTCATCTCGCCCAAAATCAGGAGCCTGCTTAAGGAAATCCACACGAACAAAGTCCTCGTCGATGTCGCTATCGCCATCAAGCCTGGCAAAACCTATTTCGCTTTGGGATATGAGGATTCGTTGATGGTTCTGCCGATGCAGAAGCCCTTCAACCCTGGCCCGACCCAAGAATACAAAGAAGAGCTCAAGCTCTTCCTCGAATTGGCTTACGCTTTCTATGATAAAGGCGGCCACAAAGAGGAAGCGGAAGCTCCTGAGACGGAAGAAACCGTTAATGAATAAGGAGGGGGTTCCCTCCTTTTTCTTTCGCTCCTATGCCCCCTAATCAATATGGCTTATAATAGGCTCGCAACAGGGCGGTCTATTGCCCTATCTTGGTACCCCTATGAATACAGTTGATCCCAGATTCACCCGCTGGATGAAAGTCCAAGCGTATAAGCATGACGGCGCATTGCACCGTCAATGGTCGCCCGCCTATTTGGTCGAGGAGACCGAGGAATATTGGGCGCTATGCTCGAAGATGAGCTCGGTGACCGAAAACGACGGCAGGAAATGGATGACCAAAGAGAAGGCGGTCTTCCTCCTTTTCAAAAAGCAATGGATGAACGTCATCTGCATGTTCAAAGAGGGGCAGGGGATCTGCTATTACGTCAATATCGCCACCCCGACCATCCTCGACCAAGGCTACCTCAAATACATCGATTACGACCTCGACGTTAAGCTTTATCCCAACCATCAGGAAAAGACCCTTGATGAGAATGAATTTGAAAGGCACATCCAGACCTATGGCTATCCCGATAGCCTGACCAAAGCCATCAAGAAATCCACCGAAGAGGTGAAAGAGCTCATCTCCAAGAGGCAATTCCCCTTCATGGACGAGGAAATCAAAAGGCTCTATTCCAAGTTCTTAATGGAGAACCAGCCCATCCAAGTGGATAAACGCCGTCCATAAAGCCATGCCCCCTCAAAGGGGGCTTTTCTCTATCTCGCCTATAGAAGGTGTATAATCGCCACGGCTATGGAAAAAGTATTTCTCACCGAATCAAAAGAGGAGACGAAAAACCTCGGAAAGAACCTCGCGCCCCTGCTAAATAGAGGGGACGTCGTGCTTTTGGAAGGGGATCTCGGCGCGGGCAAAACCACCTTCACCGGCGGCGTTGCCGAGGCCCTTGGCGTCAAAGAAGACGTCATCTCGCCGACGTTCAACATCATGAAGTGTTATTTTCATGGACGCATCCCTCTTTATCACATCGACGCCTACCGCCTAGAGGGGCAAAACATCGAGATCGGCTTGGACGAATACATCGAAGGGGATGGGGCCTGCTTCATTGAATGGCCGCAATACATCACTCCTTTGATCCCTGATGAACGTTTGGAGATCGTCTTAAGCAACATGGGCGGGGACAAACGGAAAATCGTATTCAAATCCTCAGCCAAGAGATTTGAGGATCTCATCAACAAGTTGGAGGCAAAGCAATGATTGGAGTGTTGCTTGATAGCTCGGATAAAAACCTCGCCGTGGGGCTGGTCAAAGACCATGCCTTTTTAGGCCGGGTCACGTATCAGGCTTGGCAAAGGCAAAGCGAGCTTTTGGTCGAGGAAATCGACAAACTGCTAAAGTCTAATAACCTTAAGGGCAAAGATATCGATTACGTCGTCTGCGGGAAAGGGCCGGGTTCCTACACCGGTGTCCGCATTGCTTTGACCGTTGCAAAAACCATCGCTTTCGCCTGCAACGTCCCTTTGTATTTGGCCTCTTCTTTGGAAGTGCTTCAACAAGAAGGAAAGACGAGCATCACCTTGATGAACGCCAGGGGGAAAAGAAGCTATTTTGCGGTGTATTCGGGCGAGAACGCCATCGTTTCCGATTGCATCAAGGAGAACGAAGAAGTCCTCTCCTACGTCGCTGAACACAAAGATTACGCGATATGTGGGGATGTGGGCTATCTTGGCTTAGAAGGGCGCCCTGTTGATGTGCTTTCCATCCTCAACCATTGCGACACGCCTTCTCATCTTTGCCAACAGAGTCTTGGGGCGAGGCCGGTGTATTTGAAGGACGATTACGACAAAGGCCATTTCAAGACCATCGTTAGGAAGATGCTCCCTAGCGATATGGAAGCGGTCATGAAGATCGAGGAATCCGTCTTCGTTGCCCCTTATACTGAGCAGCAGATGCTTTATGAACTCAATGAGAACCCGGTGTCCCATCTTTATTGCGCGGTGGTCGACAACGAAGTCGTGGGGTTCGTCGATTTCTCGATTACTTTCTCTTCGGCTTATATCTCCCAAATCGGGGTGAAAGAGGAATTCAGGCGGAAAGGTATAGGGAATTTGCTCATCGGGCAGATCATCAAAGACTGCGAATCCCAGGAAGACCCGGTGGAATTCCTGACTTTGGAAGTCAGGGAGAGCAACGTCAACGCCCAGCAGTTCTACAAGAAGCACAAATTCCAGGCCATAACGGTCAAGAAAGCGTATTACTCCAATGGCGAGAACGCCATTGCGATGGTTAGGAGTCTCATCCATGGCTAAGATACTCGCGATTGAATCCAGCTGCGACGAAACCGCCGTGGCGATCACCGATAATGGCGAATTGCTCGCCAATGTCGTCGCCACCCAAATCGCCGTCCATGAGAAGTTTGGGGGCGTCATGCCCGAAATCGCTTCTCGCTTGCACACGGAGAATATCACCGTGTGTCTGACCCAGGCTTTGGAGGAATCCCATTTGACCTTGGATCAGATCGATGCTTTCGCCGTGACCCGCGGGCCTGGCCTCATTGGATGCTTGCATGTTGGCTTGCAGGCGGCGAAGACTCTGGCGATGCTTTACGATAAACCCCTCATCCCCGTCCATCATCTGGCGGGGCATATCTACGCGAATGAGTACGCGGGGGAATTCATTTACCCGATGCTTTGCGTCGTTGTCTCTGGCGGGAACACCGAATTGGTGCTTATGAAAGATGACATGGATTTCCAGATCATCGGGGAGACGAAAGACGATGCGGTAGGGGAATGCTACGACAAGGTGGCCCGTGTTTTGGGGCTTCCTTATCCGGGCGGCTTGCCTATCGACCAACATGCCAAATTGGGGAAACACACCTATTCTTTGCCTACCCCCGATGCCGGGAATGGCGCGGGCAAGTACGATTTCTCCTATTCGGGCTTGAAGACTTCGGTCATCAACCTCGTCAATTCTATGAAGATGAGGGGAGAGAGCGTCAACGTCGATGACATGGCCCGTTCCTTCCAAGATGTCGCCATCGGGATGGTGGTGGAGAAATCGCTTAAAGCCGCTAACGACTTCAAAGTGAAACAGATCGTTTTGGCCGGGGGAGTGTCGGCGAATAGCTATCTCAGAGAACAAATGAAAACGCGCCTTGAAGGTACCTCCATCGACCTTATCATTCCTCCTTTGTGGTGCACGACCGACAACGCGGCCATGATCGCCAAAGTCGCTGAAAGGCTCTACGAAAGGAAAGTCTTCGCTCCGCTTAGTTTAGGCGTCGACCCCAACTGGAAGATCGACCACTGGATGGATTTCCTTTCCTAAGGCTTAAGATAATTTTTTCACTTGCTCTTCTTTGTAGGGCAATACGGCGGGGAACTCATCCCCGTCTTTTATGACTTGGACCGCCAAAGCCTTCTTTTCGGGGTAGACGTCCATGACGATGCCGATAAGCCCGGATGGATAGGTCGCGACTTCTTCTAGTGTCAGGACCCTTTCCCCTTTTTCAAAAGGAGATTCCATATGTCTCTCCTCCTGCGCTCGGAGCTCTTCTTCGTAATAGGTCCCATTGCCGATGAGGGCGTCCTCGGTGGCGTAGAAGCCGATGGTGTAGTGGTCTTTGAAGACCGCGTCGACGACTCCGACGTCGCCCTCTTTAGCAATTCCTCTTTCGACCATGACGATTACGGGGTCACCGACTTTGAATCTCATGGCGTTATTGTAGGCGATTTCCGCGTTGAGAGAAGAAATAGACTATACGAGTTAATGGTCTGGCCGTGACGCTTTTTTTGGTTTAGGGGTCGTCGAATTGATGACGCCCTTTGGAAAAAGGACAAACAACATTTCGGCAAAATATCGAAAAAGTGCAATCCTCCGGAGAGGAACCCATCCTTTTTAATTGGGCGTTTTCATTAATGGCCTTTGGAATTTCTCCCCATTTCCGCGGCTTGGTGTAAAATTCCTTTGCTATGCAAAAGAAAGCCATCACTGTATCTGAGCTCTACGCTCGCTTCGCCTCCGGAGAGGATCTCTCCACACTCAAAGACGTCTTTTTGGAGGGTTGGGTCAGGACCAACCGCGATTCTGGATCCATCGGTTTCATCTCGTTGAACGATGGGACCTGCTTCAAGAATATTCAGATTGTCTACAACCAGGAATTGGCCAACCACGACGTGGTGTCCCATATCCTCACTGGCGCTTCCATCGCCGTCACGGGTTCCCTTGTTTTGACCCCGGAGATGAAGCAGCCTTTCGAAATCCACGCTTCAAACGTCGAGATCCTCGGCGACGTGGATCCGGATTATCCCCTTCAGAAGAAACGCCACAGCTTCGAATATCTCCGCGAAGAAGCCTATCTCCGTCCTCGAACCAACACCTTCGCCGCGCTTTACCGCGTTCGCTCCTCTTTGGCTTTGGCCATTCATGAATTCTTCCAAAGCCGTGGGTTCGTCTATGTTCACACCCCTGAGATCACCGGAAACGACGCCGAGGGGGCAGGGCAGGTCTTCACGATTGCCACCACCGATAAAGACGGTAAGCTAAACGATACGGATTTCTTCGGCCGCCGCGCATCCTTGACCGTTTCAGGACAGCTCCACGTCGAGGCTTTCGCCCTCGCATTCCGCGATGTCTATACCTTCGGCCCGACTTTCAGGGCCGAGAAATCCAACACCCCTCGTCACGCATCCGAATTCTGGATGATCGAGCCGGAGCTTTGCTTCGCTGATCTTGACGACAATATGGCTTGCATCGAGGAATGCATCAAGTGGTGCATCCGCTGGGTGTTCGAGAAATGCCCGGATGAGATGGCTTTCTTCGATAAGATGATCGCCCCCGGCCTCATTGACAAGCTCAACCGCGTTTTGAAAGCTCCTTTCCGCAAAATGGAATACACCGAAGGCATCGAATTGCTTCAGAAAGCCGTCGCGGATGGCCACAAATTCGAGGACAGCGATATCTATTGGGGCAAAGACCTCGGATCTGAGCATGAACGTTATCTGACCGAAGAGGTCGTCAAAGGGCCTTTGTTCCTCATCAATTACCCCAAGGAGATCAAAGCCTTCTATATGAGGGAGAACGAGGATGGCAAAACCGTCGCCGCGTGCGATTGCTTGGTTCCTGGAGAAGGCGAGATCGTCGGCGGTTCCCAACGTGAGGAACGTTATGACATCTTGAAAGCCAAGATGGACAAACTCGGCAACACCAAGGGGCTTGAATGGTATCTAAATCTCCGCAAATACGGCGGATGCGTCCATTCTGGTTTCGGCATTGGATTCGACCGTCTATTGATGTATCTGACCGGCGTCAACAACATCCGCGACACCGAGCCCTTCCCAAGGACGAGCTCCGCTTTGAAATATTGATATATGAACAGCAATTTCCCGCAAAACGTCGATAACAACGGGCAGCAAAACCCCAATTCTCCTTTGGGGGAGGAATTCGTCAAAGAAGACCTTCCCGAGGCGGAGAAGCAAAGGAAAGCCTTGGCCGCCAAGCGGACTTTTTGGGTCGTCTTTGGATTGATTGTCGTCGTGGTTGGGTTGCTTATCTGGGAGATTGTCGAACTCATCGTATGAGAAAGAAAGTGCAGACCCAGGTCATACAGTGGAAGCACAACAAAGTTCCTTTTTCCATTAAGCTTGGGCGCGTATTGCTTGCTATCGGCGCGGGCCTATTTTTGCTAGGCTCCGTCATTTCTCTTTTGGATTGGGCGTTAGGCTTAGCGAGCCATTGGATTGATTTTGGTCCGGATTGGGAGGGCATCATCACCCCTCTTTCCTTTTGGGATTCCCCATTTAACATCGTCGATGTGATGTCGGATGCTTTCGATCCGATCCTCTGTGTATTGATGTTCCTCTCTGGGATCGGGGCCATATCCTATCTCCGCGACAAAGGACCCTTCATCAGCTGGGTGGCTTGGGCCGCTTTGGTTGGGGTGGCTATCGTCTTGTTCGACTTCATCGCCAACGTCCGTTCCTTGATCAATGAGGGCTTTGATTGGGGTGCGTTCGCGGCGCGATTCGTCTTCATGCAGATTGACGCGCTTATTTATTCGCTTGGCTGGTTTTTGGCCAAGAACTGGCTGGATTAATCTTCGCTGGGCGGGGCGGCGTGCTTAGGGGTGTAAGAGACATCGTCCTCGGCCTTGAAGTCTTTTAACGACTTCGAATAGATGGTTCTGGCCCTAGAGAAAGCCATCACCATTCTGGCGATCCAACCTTGGCAAAGGAAAGCGTACCAAGCCCAGGAAAGATAGAACAAAGCGACTTCGATATAAGCGGGGAAATGCTCCAAGACGAACTTGGGGTTTTCTTTAACCGCGGGGAAACGGGCGAGTAGCTGCATCCCGAAGAATTTCACGATCAAAGGGTCATCGCGGTACACCTCGGCGTAACGATCCCATTCGAAATGGAAGAAAAGCTCATGGAAGTGAACGAAGATGTTCTCCCCCCAGCTTTCCATGGCGAGGCTTGAAAATACCCAAATCAAAGTGGCGAGGACGGAGATGAAGAAAGGGATGAGGGTTTGGCGGTAGAAGAGGCGGTTGCTCTTTTTAAAGGCCAAGCGCTTGAACTGGCGTGGGGAATCCACGACGTGGGTCCTGGCGGCGTCGGACATGATCGTGTCCATCTTCTCCGCTTGCCTATGGACGAGGTAACGCAC
>CAVGXP010000017.1:0-49719 GCA_963633165.1 bacterium | reverse complement strand
ATTTGGTTATCGAAGGGGGAGGGGGAATTAGGAATCTGAGATTGGGGGAAGGGGTTGTTCATGCCCATTTTGGCGGGGTCGGTGTTGTAATAGACCTGCTGAACGTAGATGTTGTTGGTCTTGTTCTCGGTGTTGTTCTCCGTGGAAGCTTGGGTTTGTAAGGAGAGAGCTTCCTCTTTCCTTTTGTTCGCTTCGATGTCTTCCTCAAACACCGGGAAGCATTTCTTGCCGGAGAAGAAATTGATGAGCATGATCACGAATTCGACGATGAAGGTCAAAATGCCGTATACGGCGACAAGGGCGATGCCGAGCAAAAGAAAAGGGAAAAAGATGGCGTAGAGTATTCCAATGCCGAATTTCTTCAAGAATTCCATGCCCTTCTCCCTTCTGCTTTGAACATTTTAGTTTGCATCTTTCTTCTTTCCTAGAAGAACCTCTATCAAACTCGATAGGGATAGACTCAAAGGGAATAACGTCATGAAGCCCATGGAGATCACCGTATCGAACTTCGGATATAGGAAAGCAAACAGCATCAACGATGCAAACAACAGCCCGCCTAATATGACGAGGTGATGCCATTTGAAGTCGGGAAAGAAAGCGATGAGGCTGCAAAGCCCCCAATACAAAGAAAGGCCAAAGAAGAAATAAGCTAAAGAGGGGAGAAGGAACAGACAGCCAAGGCTTGCGGATGCGAAGCTGAGCCCAAGAACGGAGGAAAGATAAGGCCATTTTTCATCAAAAGCGTTTTCAATCCCTATTTTGGGGGCGATAAGGGAGAAAACAAGGTGAGATATGGCCGCCCCGGCGAAGGAATAGCCTAATCCCAAAAGCAAGAAGGCGGAGAAGGAGAGCTCGCTTAAGGGTTTGTTAAAGATAGAGAGGATTTTCTCAACCATATCGATCTGATAAATCCATCTCACCAGGTAATAGGAGAGGAAGAAAAAGAAGAACTGAACCAAGGAAACAAGGAACAGGGAAAGGGAGCTAGGCCGCCTTTTCTGCAGAAAGAAACCGTAAAGGACGCCGGAGAAGAGGGAAGGCAAAAGATAGAAGATGGTGTTTTGGAAATCCCAGGCGGATACGGCGATGGAGACTCCAAAGGCGGCGAAAATATAGAGGACGTGGTAGCGTTTTTTGCAGAAATAGCCAACGAAGGCGGAGATAAGCGGGGCGAGGATCATCAAAAACAAAGATGAAAGAGGAAGCAATGCGCCTAGTAGAGAAAGCAAGGCGTCGAAAGCGGCCATCAAAGCGCAGAAAGCGAGGTTCTGGGCGGGAGTTTCTTTCTTCTTGAAGAAAGCCATGGAACAATTTAACCATTTTGGCGGGAATTATAAAAACCTTGATTGGCTTGTTTTGTTTATCTAGCCCGAATGAGTTTCTGAAAAAATGAAAAATTAATTGGGAGAAAACCGGAATTCCCCTTTATTGGTAAGGTGAAGAGGATGCCTTGCTTATCTCTCCTTTCATAGGCCTCCCCTGAGCGTTGGCCCCCATGGCTGGTCACTGGGGGCTTTTGATTTTGGGGATTTGGCTCTTCTCTTTATTTATAAAGAGCCTTCCAAAAGCTAGAATAGACAGGCTATGGCAATCGATTATCCAAATTTACTCAATCCCATCCAATTCAAGGCCGTCACGACCTCTTCTCAGCACGTGCGCATCATCGCCGGCGCGGGCTCGGGAAAAACGCGCGTTTTGACTTACCGCATCGCTTATCTCATCGAACATGACAACGTTGATCCCAGCCAGATCCTCGCGGTGACTTTCACCAACAAAGCCGCCCAGGAAATGAAGAACAGGGTCGTTGATCTATTGCCTTCCGTCGCCGCTTTCCTTTCGGTCAACACCTTTCATAGCTTCTGCTCACGCTTCTTAAGGAAAGAAGCCGATCAAGTCGGCTATCCCTCTTCTTTCACCATCTTCGACGAGGAGGATCAGGAGAAGCTCGTCAAAGACATCGCCACCGACAAAAACCTGAAGAAGAGCGACCCGCTTGTCAAAGCCGCTCTTTCCTATATTCGCTCCAAAAAAGGCGCGGGGCTCTATCCTGAGGACATCAATCCCAACAACACCCTCTATTTCAACGAAAAGGATTGCCTGGATTTCTACGTTGAATACGAGCAAAGGAAGAGAGCCTCTTTGGCCTTCGATTTCGATGATCTTATTCTCCAAACTCTTTTGATTCTGAAAAACGCCCCTGAAATCCGTCAGAAGTGGGCCCGCCGTTTCTCCCACATCCTCGTGGATGAATTCCAGGACACCAACGATCAACAATACGAATTAATGAAGCTGCTGATGAGGGATTCGACTTACCTTTACGTCGTCGGCGACCCCGATCAGACCATCTACACCTGGAGAGGCGCCAACCAAGACATCATCTTGGCTTTCCCCAAGAACTTCCCCGATTACGAGGACATCATCCTCAACGAGAATTACCGCTCCACCTCGAACATCCTCAACGGGGCCAACGCGCTTATCGCCAACAACAAAAAGAGGGTCCCCAAGGATCTATTCACCCACCAAGGGACCGGTTCGCCCGTCACGGTCAAACGTTTTAGTGAAGCCACCGACGAAGCCAAATGGGTCATCGAAAAGATCTCTTCCATCGCTGAGGATGGGGATTATTCCCACATCGCCGTTCTTTACCGTTCTTCATATCTTACCCGCCCCTTCGAAAGCGAATTCGCCCAAAAAGGCATCCCATATCGCATTTTCGGAGGCCTTCGCTTCTACCAAAGGAAAGAAGTCAAAGACGTTTTGGCCTACTTCAGGGTCCTCCTTAATCCCTTAGACGACATCTCTTTCGAAAGGATCATCAACGTCCCCAAACGTTCCATTGGGGAAGCAAGCATCGACAAGATCAGAGCCCATGCGACAAAAGAGGGGATATCCGAATACGATTATTGCCTCAACGTTGATCAATATGAGCACGATGACGTCCCTTCTAGGACCATCAATCAACTGAACATCCTTCTAGCAAAGATGGAAGCGACAAAGAAGAAGCTTTCGGACAATCTTGAGGTCTACAGCAAGATCTTGAAGGACTTCATCACCGACATCGGCTACTACCAATACATCACCGAGGATCAAGGCATCGATGAGGATAGGGTAGGCAACGTCAACGCCTTATTTGACGACATCACCCATTTCATCTCCGCCAACCCCGACTCCAGTTTCGCCGAATACCTGCAAAACGTCTCTTTATTGACCTCCCAAGACGACATGAATGGCGGGAATTATGTTTCCCTTATGACCATTCACGTCGCCAAAGGACTTGAATTCGACAATGTTTTCATCATCGGCATGAACCAAGGTGCTTTCCCCTCGATGAGGGCCAACGAAGAAAGAGGGGAAGATGGAATGGAAGAAGAGAGGCGTCTTTGCTACGTCGCCATGACCAGGGCCAAGCAAAACCTCTTCATGACCTGCAACTCCGGCTATTCCTACGTCACCGATTCCCATGCCGTTCCTAGCTGTTTCTTCAAAGAAGCGCGTCTAGAATTCCCTAAACAGTCTTTCTTCCAGGCCTCTTCAGCAAGGCCTTATGGGCAAAGGAAGGAAAAGGTCACTTGGACCAACACCCCGGGGTCACGCTATAGCAACGTCAAATCCTCTTTCTTCTCCGATGGAGATGCGATTTCTCCTTTCGAAGAGAAGAAGCCAACCCCAACCCCCTCCGTTGCAAATAACGGCATCAAGGATTGGAATGTCGGAGACAAATGCCACCACGACAAATTCGGCGACGGCGAGATCGTCGACAAAGTCGGCGCGGGAATCGTCGTCGTACAATTTGAATCTGGGGATAAGAAGACCCTTTTGGGCACACACCCCATGATGCATAGAACCGCCAAAAAAGGAGGGCAAGCATGACCCACGAAGAAGCCAAGCAGCGCGTTAAGCTCCTCACCGAGCAACTGGAGAGGTGGAATTACGAATATTACGTCAAAGACGCCCCTTCCGCCTCCGACGCCGAATACGATCGCGCCATCAACGAGCTACAGATGCTCGAGAAGGATTTCCCCGATCTCAAATTCAAGACCAGTCCCACCCAAAGGGTTGGGGGCCAGGTGCTGTCCGAGTTCAAGAAAATCCCCCATAAGCGTCTGATGCTTTCTTTGGGCAACGTCTACAACGAAGACGATGTCCGCGATTTCGACCGCAAAGTCAGGGAGGCCCTCCACAAAGACGTCGTCGACTATATGGGCGAGGTCAAGATCGATGGCCTAGGGATGAGTTTGATCTACGACAAAGGAGAGCTCCAATATTGCGTCACCCGCGGAGATGGGGTGATGGGAGAAGACGTCACCCAGAACGTCATGACCATCCCCTCCATACCCCTGCACATCAAAGAAACCCGGCCCCTAGAAGTGCGTGGGGAGGTCTTCATGCCCAAAGCTTCTCTTAATGCCTTGAACGCGCAAAGGGAGGCTAATGGGGAGGCGTTATTCGCCAATGCGCGCAATGCCGCCGCCGGCAGCATCCGCCAACTCGATTCCAGCATCGCCGCAAAAAGGGGCTTGGACGCCTATTGGTATTATTTGGTCAACGCCAGGGAGCTTGGCTATAAAGTCCACAGCGATTCCCTTGATTACCTCGATTCGCTAGGCTTTAAGACCAACCACGAGAGAAAACGCCTCCACGGGGTCGAGGAATTGCTCTCTTATATCGATGAGTACACCCAGAAAAGGGATGAGCTTGGCTACGATATCGATGGCTTGGTCTTCAAAGTCGACTCCATCGATGATTACGACATCCTCGGCTACACCGCCAAAACCCCGAAGTGGGCGACGGCATACAAATTCCCTCCTAAGGAGGTCGTGACCAAGCTCACGAGCATCTTCCTTTCCGTGGGCAGAACGGGCAGGATCACGCCTAATGCCGTCCTTGAGCCGGTCAGGGTTGCGGGGAGCCTTGTTCAAAGAGCGACCCTCAACAACGAGGACTTCATCCGCGAGAAAGGGCTTATGGTCGGAGATTACGTCGTGCTTAGGAAGGCCGCCGACGTCATTCCCGAGGTCGTCCGCCCCGTTGTTGAAAAACGCGATGGCACCCAGACTCCGTTTTCCATGTCAGAGGTTTGCCCCGAATGCGGCGGGCCTCTAACCAAGGTGCAGGGGCTCCATTATTGCCTCAATCAGAATTGCCCTTCCCGCAAAATCGAGGCTTTGATTCATTTCGCCTCCAGAGACGCGATGGACATCGATGGCATGGGCGATTCGGTGGTGGAGGAGCTCTTCGGAGAAGGCTTCATCAAAGATATCCCCGATATCTACAAGCTTTATGACAAAGTCCAGCAGATCAAGGAACTCGATGGCTGGGGCGACAAGAGCCTCACCGCCTTGACCGTTGCCATTGAGAATTCGAAGAAGCGCTCCTTGGAGAAATTGCTGTTTGGATTAGGCATCAAGGAAATCGGGTCCAAGACGGCGAAAACCCTTGCTAGGGAGCACCGCAATCTCGAGGAGTTCTATTCCCTTGGCGAAGAGGATTACCTCAAAATCTCGGATATCGGCCCGGTGGCCGCGAAAAGCCTCTACGCTTATTTCCATGACGAGGATAACCTCGCCATGTTGGCTAAGTTAAAGGAAGTCGGGGTCAATTTCGATTATCTAGGGACCGATGCGATAGACGTGAATAACTATTTCTACCGCAAAACGGTGGTGTTAACCGGGGCCCTCGAACATTATAGCCGCTCCGAATTGACCGCCATTTTGGAGGGGATAGGGGCGAAAGTGTCCGGTTCGGTATCCAAGAAAACGGATGTTGTCATCGCCGGCAGCGACGCCGGGAGCAAACTGGTTAAGGCCAATGAGCTCGGCATCAAGGTGATGGATGAGGAGGAAGCGCTGAGCCATCTCTCCACCCTCCGCAGCTAGGAAGGTGGCTAGTAAGTGTTTGACCGATTCGCCTATAATAGCGAGGGTAATCTATAAGATTAAGAGTGAGGAAACAGCATGAAAGAAATTACGATGGATGTGCTCAAAGACGCGGCCCATCGTCTCCTTTTCACGATGAGTGAGAAAGAATACGAGACCCTATATGAGGAATTCGGCATCCTCAAAAGCCAAATGGAGAAAATCGGGGAGATTCAGGGACTAGATTCCTATGAGCCCATGACCTTCCCTTTTCCTTGTCAGGTCAGCTATCTTAGGGAGGATATCCCGGATGAGCCGTTGACCACGGAGGAGGCTTTAAGGAACGCTTCTAGCAAAGAAGACGGGCAGATCAAACTGCCGAAGGTGATCGGATGAGCTATTTGGATTTAAGCATCAGGGAGATCCACCAGGCTTTGGTGGAAAAGAAGACGACTCCCCTTGAATTGACGAAAGAGGCCCTGGAGAGGGCCAAAGGCAACAAAGACAACGCCTTTGAGATGATTTTGGAGGAAGAGGCCATCGCTTTCGCTTCTTCTTTGACGGAGCCTGAGGAAGACAATTTGCTTTGGGGCATTCCCTATGTTGCCAAAGACAATTTCTCCACCAAAGGCATCGAAACCACGGCTTCAAGCAACATTCTCAATGGGTACGTCCCTTTGTTTGACGCGACCGTCATCGCCAAGCTGAAAGAAAAGAAGTGCGTGCTTATCGGCAAAACCACGTTAGATGAGCTTGCCATGGGCGGCACCGGGACCACCGGGCATAAAGGCATCACCTATAATCCCTACGATCCTAGCCATACCCGCATGGTTGGTGGATCTAGCTGCGGCAGCGCCGCGTCTTTAGCTGCGGGGATTGTCCCTTTTGCTTTGGGCTCTGATACTGGTGATTCCGTCAGAAAGCCGGCTTGCTTCGCCGGACTCGTCGGCATGAAGCCGACTTGGAGCAGGATTTCCCGTTATGGGCTATTCCCCTTCGCCCCTAGCCTTGACCACGTGGGCTTCTTCACCCGCTACGTGGAGGATTCCGCGATTCTCCTCAATGCCTTGGCGGGCAGAGATGAGATGGATTCGACCTCCTCTTTCAAGCCCGTCGAAGATTATTCCTCATCTTTGAATGAACCCATGAAGGGCAAGAAGATCGTTGTGCTTAAGGAAATCATCGATTCGATTTCCGATGCACGTGTCCTTTCTTTGTTCAATAAATCCATCGAAAAGATGAAAGAAGAGGGCGCCGAAGTTGAGGTCGTCTCCTTCGGGCTTGATTTGCTTCAATCCGTTTACGCGACCTATATCGTCATCTCCTGCGCCGAGGCCACCAGCAACGACGCCAATCTGGACGGCATCAAATTCGGCCCCAATTATGGCGGGAATTCCTATCAGGAAGTCATGTTCAACGCCAGGACCAAAGGCTTCTCCGAGCTTATCAAAAGACGCTTCGTCATCGGCAGCTTCGCCCTTATGAGGGAGAATCAGGAAGACCTCTTCCTTAGAGCCCAAAGGAACCGCGCAAAAATCGTTGAGAGGGTCAATCAAATCCTCTCCCAATATGACTTCATCTTCGTTCCGGCCGCCCCTTCGGTGGCAAATAAACTCGGCGAGGCCTCCGATAAGCTTTCGGATGAATACCTCATCGCCGACAACCACCTCGCTTTGGGTAATTTCGCCGGGCTTCCTTCGATTACCGTGCCGCTAGGAATGGAAGAGGGCCTCCCCGTCGGGGTCAACTTCATGGGCGCCGCCTTCAAAGAGAAAGAACTCTACGGCATCGCCAAACATTTCGAGGATATCACCGGACTCGGCGGATTATCCGTTTTGAACAAGAAGGAGGGCAATCTATGAATTTCGAAGCCATTATCGGACTTGAGATCCATGTCCAGATGAAGACGAAGAGCAAAATGTTCTCCGCCTCCCCCAATTCCTTCTCCAGGACCCCTAATAGCGAGGTCACCCCTTTTGACATGGCCTACCCCGGCACGATGCCTAGGGTCAACAAGCAAGCCGTCATCAACGCGATCAGGGTCGCCAATGCCTTGCATATGACCATTGACCACACCCTTTATTTCGACCGCAAAAACTACTTCTACAGCGACCTTCCCAAGGGTTTCCAAATCACCCAGCAAGCCCGCCCCATCGGCAAGGAGGGTTATCTCGATATCCTCGATAAAGACGGCAATACCAAACGCATCCGCATCGAGAGGATCCACATGGAGGAGGATACCTGCAAGCAGCTTCATCTTTCCGATTGCACCTTGCTTGATTACAACAGAGCCGGCACCCCGCTAGTGGAAATCGTCTCCATGCCCGACATCCGTTCCGGAACCGAGGCCATGCATTACGTCGAAGCCATCCGCAACATCGTCGTCTACTCTTTGACCTCTGATGGCAAGATGGAAGAAGGGTCGCTCCGCTGCGACGTCAACGTCTCCTTGCGTCCTTTCGGTGAAGAGAAATTCGGCACCAAAGTCGAGATCAAAAACCTCAATTCCATCAAAAACATCGAGCAGGCCCTCGATTATGAAATCCAAAGGCAAAGCGCTTGCTTGCTCACCGGCGTCCCCGTGCAGCAAGAGACGAGGCGTTTTGATGAAGCAAGCGGCAAAACGGTTCTCATGAGGGTTAAAACCGATGCGGTGGACTACAAATATTTCTGCGAGCCCAACATCGCTCCCATCGCTTTGTCGGATGAATTCGTCCAAAACGCGATAAATACCTGCCCAGAGCTCTACGACGCTAAAAAGAAGCGCTATCTCGCTTCTGGGCTTTCTGAGACCGACGCTTCCATCATCTTGAGCGATCTAGCGATGGCCAATTATTTCGAGCAGGCCCTCGTTGGGGCCAAATCAGCCAAAACGGTGGCCAATTTCATCATCGTCGAAGTCAATTCCTACCTCAATAAAGAAGGCAAGAAAATCGATGAATTCCCTTTGACGCCTTCCTTGCTTAAGGATGTGTGCAATCTCCAAGACGATGGCTACACGCATAAGCAAGCGATGCAGATCTTCGCTTATTTGCTTGAGAATGGCGGAGAAGCTGAGGCTGCGCGTCTAGCTTTGAAAATCGAAAAGCAGGTTAGCGATGATGGCGCCGTGCTTGGCTTCGTCACTCAGGTTTTGGACGCCAATCCGCAGTCGATTGCCGATTTCAAAGCCGGCAAAGACAGGGCCATTGGCTTCTTGGTCGGGCAAGTGATGAAACTCAGCAAAGGCAAAGTCAACCCCGCCGCCGTCAGCAAGCTGATGGTCGAGGAAATCAAAAAGAGGTAAAAAGAGATGCCTATGGAGAAGGAAATCGAAGATTTAAAAGCGTATCTTCAAGGGGTCTCCTCTTTCGCGTTCCCAAAATACAAGGAACTCCCCGGGGTCGATTTGTATATGGAGCAGGTGCTCAAATACATCAACGGGACCTTGGATTCCCTGAGTTTGGGCCAAGAGAAGATGCTCACCTCCTTCATGGCCAATAACTACGTTAAGGCCAAGATGATCGACCCGCCGGTGAAGAAACGCTACTCTAAAGACCAGATTGGCTATTTGATGGCCATCTGCTTGATGAAATCGACGATCTCCATGGCGGATATGTCCTTGCTTCTTGAGCTTGACAACCATGTCTCCGTCGACAAAGGAAGGCTCTATGCCTTCTGGTCGGACATGGAGAATTCCATCCTTTCCGAAACGGCGGAGAAGTCGTTCAGAAGAGTGGATTCGATAAGCCGCTTCTATAACGACAACAAAGCCAAAAACAAGGAGAAGGCCGAAGACGATACCCGCGCTCGTTTGGCCCTTATCGCCTTGCGCTTGGCCATCCAAGCCCAGGCCAACAAGCTGATCTCTGATTCCATTATCGCCGTGCTCCGTAAGGAAATGCATGGTGAGGAAGGGGTGAAAGCCGCCGAAGAGACCAACAAGCCGACCCATCATCAGGAAAGGGCGCAAAAGAAAGAAGCCAAACGCTTGGCCGCCCAAAAGAAAGAGAAGAGCGAAAAGAAAGAGACTCCCAAAACGCCGAAGAAAAAAGAAACGCCTAAGAAAGAAAGGAAGGCAAAAGCGAAATGAAGAACATCCTAGTCACTGGGGGAACCGGGTTCATCGGCTCCGAAACCGTCGTCAAATTGATCGAGAATGGATATAACCCAATCGTCGTTGATAATCTTTCCAACTCAAAAAAAGAAGTTCTCTCCCGCATAGAAACCATCACCGGCGTACTTCCTACGTTCTATGAAGTGGATTGCTGCGACTACGCTTCCTTTAAAAAGGTTTTCGAATCCGAGAAAATCGACGGGGTCATTCATTTCGCCGGGCTTAAAGCCGTGGGCGAAAGCGTCCATAAGCCCATCGAATATTATGGGAACAACCTCAAATCCACGCTTAACCTCCTCGCTTTGATGAAGGAATTCGACGTTAACAACATCGTCTTCTCTTCCTCAGCGACCGTCTATGGCGTCCCTAAACACGTTCCTTTGAAAGAAAACGACCCTGTTGAAAGTGCGACCAACCCCTATGGGGAGACCAAAGTCATGATCGAGCGCATTCTTGAAGACGCCACAAAGGCCGATCCTAAGCTCAACGTGGCTTTGCTTCGCTATTTCAATCCGATTGGCGCTCATCCTAGCGGGCTTCTTGGGGAAGATCCTAACGGCATCCCCAATAATTTGATGCCTTACGTCTGCCAAGTCGCTATCGGCAAGCTCAAGCAACTTCATGTTTTCGGCAACGATTACCCGACCCCCGATGGCACTGGGGTGCGCGATTTCATCCATGTCGTCGATCTGGCTCAGGGCCACGTCGCGACTTTGAAGCGCCTTGAGGATAAGCCAGGCTTAGTCGTCTATAACCTTGGAACGGGAAAAGGGACCTCGGTCCTAGAGCTCGTCCACGCCTTCGAAGAGGCCAATGGGGTCAAGATCCCCTATGTCATCGAAGAGAGAAGGGGTGGCGACGTCGCTGAGAATTTCGCCAACGTCGACAAAGCCAAAGAAGAGCTCCATTGGGTCGCTCAATACAATATCGTCGATGCCTGCAGGGACGCCTATAACTTCCAAAAGAAGAACCCTAACGGCATCTAATCCAATTTCGACAATTCGATAATTGATACACGTGTTGCTTCTTTTTTCCGCGCGCGTGCATATGGGGTGACAAATCCGCAATTCCTAGTAGAATATGGGCACTTTTGAGGTAAAGACATGAATAACAAAAACCATTCGCTTATCTTATCCATTGCCTTCGCATGCATCTGCTTCGTCGCTATAGGGTGCTCGTTCATCCCCTTCGCCGTTTCCAATAATATTGCCGCCTATTTCTCCAAAGAGACATTTGGCTATTTGGGCCAGTTGCTCACTTGCAGCGGTGGAAAAGGATTCTTGGTCGGAGGCATCGCGGTCTACGTCGGAGTCGCCTATGTCCTCATCTTGACCGTCTATGCATTGCTTAAGAAAAGAAGCCCCTACGTCCTCTTTGATTTGCTCGCCGCGGTCATGGGCTTCTTCGTCGCTATTCTTGCCGCCAATTATTTGGGGTATCGCCCTGGGGATCCCGGGGTGCTTGGCGTCGGCATCGTTTTGTCCTTGCTCGCCATCGTCGCCGTTTTGCTCCCTCTTCTTTTCTACAGCGAGAAGAAAGAAGAACCAAAGCTTGTCACCCTCCCTTCGACCATTCCTTCGGTAGAGAAGCATGGCGAGGAAAAGGAAGAAGAGGCTTCTGAACCCGAAGAAAAAACCGAGCAGAAAGAGGAGCCCAAAGAAAAGGAAGAACCCGCTCAAAAAGAAGAATCCGTGGTTGAAACCAAAGAAGAACCGAATCAAGATTTAGGCAAAGAAAAAGAAGAGGAAAAACCCGCCATGGAAAAGAAGAAAACCGTTGCGAGCGCCGCCGTTAAAGAAGACAAACCCGCCGCCAAAGCCAAAGCCAACAAAGCCCAAGGAAAATACGAAGTCTATCCCGAAGCTGGCTTCTTCAAATACCGTTTGAAGGCCAACAACGGTGAGATCCTCATCGTCTCCAATGGCTATAAGACCCGCGACGGCGCCAAAAAAGGTATCGAAACGCTTAAGAAGAACGTCGCTTCCGGCTTGCCTAGAATCATCATCGATAAGAAGGGATACGGCCAGTTCCGCATCTACACCGCCAACGATTCCCGCTTGATCGTCTCTGGCGAATTCTATCCCAATGCCGCCGGGGCCCAAAGCGCTTTGGATTCCGTTGAGAAGTTCTACACGACCGACAAAGTCGTCGACCTCGATGAAATCCCCGAATCCGAGATCCGCGAATGGAGGATCACCCTTTCCAACCAAGAAGGCAGCGACAAGGGCAAATTCGAGATCTACATCGATGAGGCCAACAAGTTCCGCGGGAGGCTTTTGGCTAACAACGGACAGCTGTTGTTTGCGACCTCTGCTTATGCTTCCAAAGCTGGCGTCTCCGGGGCTTTGGCGAAGGTGCAGAAGAAATTCTCCTCCAAAGACCTCACGGTCACCTGCGATAAGCAAGGCCGTTACCAATTCGTCGTCTACGCCGACAACGGCTCCGTCTTGGTCATGGGCGAATCCTATCCCACTAAAGACCGCGCTCTCTCCGCGGCGCAGAGCTCCAAGAATTTCGCTTATAAGCCGACCGTCGTCGATGTGACGAAGGAAGAAGAATAAGTCTTCTTGATGTCTTAGCCTCCGAGGATTCTCGGGGGCTTTTTCAATTTCTTAATGCATCTAACTTGCAAAAGAAAGTGTTAAGTCTACAATAGGCATATACCCTAGGGGGGTATGATATGGAAACGAAATGCCCGTGCTGTGAAAAAAAGAAAAACACGCCTAGAGCGGAGGCGGAAAAGAAATCTCTGCAAACTCGCATCGCCAGAATCCAAGGCCAATTGAATGGCATCTCCACGATGATTGAAGAAGATCGTTATTGCGGGGATGTTTTGATTCAGGTGGCCGCGGTGGAAAGCGCATTGCAATCCCTTGGCTACCTCATTCTTGGCGCGCATATGGAATCCTGCGTGAAAGAGGACATTCTTGCGGGGAAAGACGGCGTCATTGAGGAAACGATGGAGCTGATCAAGCGTCTGAAATAAGGAGAGGTTATGGTTGAAAACGAAAAATATGAGATAAGCGGGATGACTTGCGCCTCTTGCTCCGCCCATGTTGATAAAGCCGTCAATTCTGTTGCTGGGGTCAAAGAGGTGTCCGTCTCCCTTCTTACCAATTCCATGTTGGTGAGCTATGACTCTCCGGCGGATTCTAACGCGATTATCACCGCGGTCAAGAAAGCCGGATATGAGGCTAAAGTGGCGGGGAAAAAGGATAAAACCAATCCAAGAGAGGAATTGGATGACCATGAAACCCCAAAGCTATTGAGGCGCCTTGTTCTCTCCTTGATCGTTTTGGTGCCTTTGTTCTATTTCTCCATGGGCTATATGAACATGTCCTGGGGATGGCCTTTGGGCGTGATTGGGGAGAATCCTTTCTATTACGGATTATTGGCGTTGCTTCTTTCTAGCATTCTTTTGCTTTTGAACCGCTCTTTCTTCGTTTCGGGCTTCCAGGCCTTGATCCATGGCGGGCCGAATATGGACACTTTGGTATCGTTAGGAAGTGGCATCTCTTATCTTTATGGTATCGTCACGTTGTTCGTGATGGCGTCACTTCTTGGTCCGGATATGGGACAAGAAGGGTGGCATGCTTTGATGAGCAAGTCCATGGGTTTGACGTTTGAGACCGCGGGCATGGTTCCGACTCTGATCACCATCGGCAAAGTGTTGGAGTCCTACTCCAAGGGAAAGACGACCTCAGCGATCAAATCCTTGCTCGACCTCGCCCCTAAGCAGGCTCATGTCCTTAGAGAAGGCAAAGAGATGACTATCCCCTGTGAAGATGTCATCGTTGGGGATGTCTTCGTTGTTCGTCCGGGGGAGGCGTTCCCGGTGGATGGGGTCGTCTTAGAGGGTAGTAGCGCTTCGGATGAATCTTCTTTGTCTGGAGAAAGTGTGCCTGTAGACAAAACAATCGGAGACAATGTCTATACCTCCACGATAAATCAAAACGGAGCCTTGACTTGCAAAGCCACGAAGGTGGGCGAGGAGACGACCCTTCGCCAGATCGTCGCAATGGTGGAGCAGGCTTCTGCCACGAAGACAAAGATCAGCCGTTTGGCCGATAAGGTCTCCGGAATATTCGTTCCTACGGTCCTAGCAATCGCGACGTTTGTCTTTCTTGGTTGGCTCATTTTTGGTGGCAATTACGTTTCCTCGATGTCTTCTCAAGGCGTCAATACATTCTCTTACGCTCTAGAAAGAGGAATATCCGTCCTTGTCGTTGCTTGTCCCTGCGCGCTTGGACTAGCAACTCCTGTGGCTATTATGGTGGGCTCGGGAAAAGGGGCGAAGAACGGCATCTTATTCAAAACTGCCTCTGCTTTGGAAGAGACAGGCAAAATGGATTTCGTCGTCTTGGACAAAACGGGGACAATCACCAAAGGCACCCCCGTCGTTACCGATGTCTATCCTTTCCAAGGGCATAATGAGGAAGAACTCTTCAAGCTTGCCGCTTCCTTGGAAGCCTCCTCTGAGCATCCTTTGGCCAAAGCCATCCGCAAGGAAGCGGAGAATAGAGGAAACGAAGTCGTCCGGGCCGAATCCTTCTCTTCTTTGCCCGGCGCCGGAGTGAAGGGGATCGTTGATGGCGAGATGGTCTATGGCGGGAAGCCGAAGGCGTTTGAGGGTATCTTAAATCTTAAAAAGGAATGGCTGGACAAGGGAGGGGAATTTTCCGACGAAGGAAAGACCCCGTTATATTTTGCAAGAGGAGGCGAAGCCATAGGGATTATCGCCGTCGCCGATTCCTTGAAAGAAGATTCTGCTTTGGCCATAAGCAACTTCAAGGCCATGGGATTGATTCCGGTTATGCTGACGGGGGACAACAAGAGGACGGCTTCCTATATCGCCTCTAAAGTGGGAGTCTCCTATTTCAAATCTGACGTCACCCCTGAAGGGAAGTTGGCCGTGATAAGTCAGCTCAAGAAAAAAGGAAAGGTCATGATGGTGGGGGATGGGATAAACGACGCCCCCTCATTAACAAGCGCCGACGTCGGCGTGGCCATCGGGGCTGGAAGTGACATCGCCATCGATTCAGCGGATGTCGTGTTGATGAAAGGGTCCTTGCTAGATGCCTGCGCCGCCATACGCTTGTCGCGTTTGACTTTGCTCAATATCAAAGAGAACCTTTTCTGGGCTTTCTTCTATAATCTCATCATGATCCCCATCGCCGCGGGATGCTTCTCCGCTTTGGGATTAGCCAAGCTTAAGCCTTGGTATGGTGCGGCGGCGATGGCCTTATCTTCTCTCTGCGTTGTCTTAAACGCTTTGAGGATAAATCTCTACCACATCTATAAACCCTCTCATTCAAGAAAGCATGTCGGAGATGAGAAGGGGCTTGAATCGATATTCGAAGACAAAACCGAAGGAGAAAATCAAACCATGAACAAAGAACTCGAAATCAAAGGCATGATGTGCGAACATTGCCTCGCCCATGTCAAATCCGCTTTAGAAAGCGTTGACGGTGTCACTTCCGTCTCCGTCTCTCTTAAAGAGGGCAAAGCCGTTGTCACCACAAATGGAGACGTCGCTGACGAAACGCTGGTTGAGGCGGTCAAAAAAGCCGGTTACGAAGCCAAAGCCCTTTAACTCCAATACCCGTTTGACCATCTGCTTTCTATGGTTAGACGGGTTTTTCTTTATCTGCTTTAATAAGATAAAACAGCAAAAACACGCTGCGAAATTTCCGGAACCATGGTTAAAACCCGTTCTTATTAAAGGGATTTGACAATCAGGAAAGACTTATTCCATCAAACGATGGGGATGTGCGGCTATTTTACAAGTAAGGGAAGGATTTCTTCTTGCAATCCAGCGACGACCTCTAGGTATCCATTGTTGTTATAGAGATCGGTCTCTGTCCTTATTCCGAAGTCCGGAGCGTAGATTCCTGGCTCGTCGGAGAATGAGGTGCAAGAGAGCAGAGCGCGTTCGTCTTTGGTTTCGTAATCGTCAAGGTTAGCTCCTGGGCCATGAGGGGAGACGTCGTCAGCGATATTATGGCCGACGCGGTGGAGGAAATATTCGCCATATCCGGCTTCGGTGATGATGCGCCTAGCGACATCATCGGCCTCATAGGCTTTGACGCTTCTTAAGGGCAATTGCTCTTTCAAGAAGGCAATGACTCCGTCCCTGGCAGCCTTGACGACTTCAAAACGTTTTTTGTAAATTTCCGGGACGGTCTCTCCAACATACCCCATCCAGGTGATGTCGGCGTAGACGGCTTCTTCTAGGTCAAACTTCGCCCACATATCAATAAGAACCAAATCGCCCTTTTTGATGGGGGAGTGGATTTCCTTGCTTGGCCCGTAATGAGGATCGCTTGCGTTAGGACCGATGGCGACGATGGCTGGATCGTCGTATATCATGCCTTCCTCGTGAAAACGATCGCAGATGAACTGTTGGATTTCATATTCGTCGGATTGGCCTTGTTCCAAGACGTCTTTGGCGATTTTAGCGAATGCTTCATCTTTGATTTGCAAGGCGATTTTGCAGGCTTTTTGCTGCAATTCCCTTCCTTTTGGCGAAATCAAAGCCGTCAATGATTGTAGAACGTTCATGCTTGAGGCGACTTCGACGCCGAGATTTTTGACAAAATCGACTGAACCATAATCGGCTAAACCAACGCGCATAAGCAGCCCGTTTGGGGAGTAATCCATCAAAACGCGTTTGTATGGTTTGATGAGCTTGGTTTCTAATTCAAGCATCTGCTGCCATGTTTTATAAACATTTAGATCGAAACAGGCTTTCGTCGCATCGCCTTTTAAGAACACCTCGTCGATTGCGTGGCAGATAATCTGACTTTTACCATTGCAGGGAATGATAACGATGATCTTGCGCGTGAGCATTTTGTGGTCTAGCAATTTGGCCACGACGGGATTGCGGTTTTCGTAATCGACGAGAACCCACGCTTCAGCCTCTTCTTTGGCGATGCTATTTTGAATTTCGTTTAGTTGCATATCTATCCTGATTTCCGGTGAGATTATACCACGCATAACCCCCTCTCCTTGGTAGAATAAAGGCACGATGATTACCCAAGAAGGCCTACGTTTAAACCCCGATTCGCCCTTAACCGAGCATCCTACTCCCCAGTTCCAAAGAGAGTCTTATATGAGCCTTAATGGACGTTGGGATTTTTGCATTAGCAAAAGCAAAGATTTTCCTAACACTTTTGAGGAGACCATCGTTGTGCCTTTTTCGGTGGAGACCCCGTTATCGGAAATCAATAGACGTGTTGGGCGTTTTGATTATCTTCATTATCGTAAACGCTTCGTTTTGCCCGAATCCTTCTTTGGGAAAAAGGTCATACTTCATTTCGAAGCTGTCGATCAAATCGCCGATGTCTATCTCAATGGGGAATTGATTTGCCATCACGAAGGCGGGTACTTACCCTTTGAGGCTGTTGTATCTTCCCTGCCAAAGGAAAACGAATTGGCTCTTATCGTCAGCGATGACACCTCATCGAACGTTTATCCTAGAGGAAAGCAGAGCCTCAATTCAAAAGGTATTTGGTACACCCCAACATCTGGGATTTGGGGAAGCGTATGGATGGAGGCCGTCCCCCAAGAACGTATCCTTTCATTGAAAGTAACCCCTGATTTCGATAACAAAAGGGTTTTGCTTTCCATCGATTATGAGGGTGACGCCCGTTTGGGGGAAGCTGAAATTTCTTACCAAAACCAAGTCCTTGGCCGGGTCAACTTCGATGAAAATGGAGAGGCCTCCTACGACGTATCTGATTTTTTTCATCCCTGGTCTCCGTCGTCCCCTTGCCTATATGGTTTGAGAATAAGCGCTGGAGAGGATGTCGTTTCTTCCTATTTTGGGATGAGGAAATTTGGCAAAACGACATTAAACGGCAGGGTCGTCTTCTCCTTGAATAACGAGCCCTTCCTTTTAAAAGGCGTGCTTGATCAAGGCTATTTCCCCGATGGGGGATTAACCCCGCCTAGCGATAAAGCGATGGTGGACGACATCACTTTGGCTAAGAGGATGGGCTTCAATATGGTCAGGAAGCACATCAAAATCGAACCTTTGCGTTGGTACTACCATTGTGACGTTGAGGGAATGCTCGTCATGCAGGATTTCGTTAACAACGGCTATCCTTATAAGCCTCTTTTGATTGCCTTGGCCCCCTTCTTACCCTTTCATTTCAAAGATATTGGCAAACGCGATCATGCAAGATTCGGCCAAAAAGATCCTGCGTCCCGCCTCTTTTTTGAAACGCAAGTCTGCCAAATTCCCGCACATCTGCATAACGTCGTGTCTTTGTGCAGCTACGTCATATTCAATGAAGGATGGGGGCAATTTGATTCCGAAAGGCTTACGGAGCTGCTTAGAGAAGTCGATCCCACCCGCCTTATTGATTCCCATAGCGGTTGGTACGATCAAGGGTGTGGGGATTTCTGCGGAAACCACATCTATTTCCGGCCTATCAAAATGAAAAATGACGGCAAGAGAATTTTGAATCTCTCCGAATTCGGAGGGTATTCTCAAAGGGTGGAAGGCCATTGTTTCTCCTGCAAGAATTTCGGTTACAAGGTATATCGAGACAAAGGGTCGTTAGGCCGTGGGGTGGCATCTCTATTTAGGAAACAGTTGGCGCCCCAGGTTAAAAAAGAGATGATTTCCTGCTACGTCTTTACTCAATTAAGCGATGTTGAGCAAGAGACGAATGGCTTGGTGACTTATGATCGGGAAATCGAGAAAGTTGACCCGGCTTTGATGAAAATGCTAAATGAGGAGATTAAATGGTGATATGAGGTACGAAGCAGCTTTTTTCGACGTTGATTGGACTTTATACGACCACGCTTCCGGACGCTTCATCCCCTCAGGGATAGAATGCGTCAAGAAACTGGCTAAGCAAGGCACGAAGGTTTTCATTTGCTCGGCGAGGAACTATCAAAGCATCCGCAGGTTCGGTCTTTATGATTTGGGCATTCCTTGGAGCGGATACATCAGCTGCGCCGGCGGGATAGCCGTGGTGGGCAACCATTACGTAAAAAAAGACCTCGTGGACCATCAAATCGTCAAAAAACTTTGCAAAACCGCCAAGAAATTTGGAAGAAACATGGAGATCATCACTCCTAAATCGAGGTTCATGATCGCCGAGCCTGATGAATATACGATCGCTTATTACAAGGTTTTTAGAGACGGCCTTCCTCCGATAAGGCCTTACAAAGGACAGCCCAGCACAGGCGTTCTTTTCTTCGGACCGAAGGAGTTCGACGAAGCGATTGAAAAAGAAAACCCTGGACTTACTTATTTCCGCTTTGCTGAATATGGGATGGACATCCAAATCAAACCCCACGTTAAGGGCGAGGCCATTGCCGATGTTTTGAGGTATTTGGGCATTCCCAAAGAGAAGGCGATCGGATTTGGCGATGACATTCAGGATATGTCCATGGCTTCTAGTTGCGGATGCTTCGTGTGCATGGGGAATGGCAAAGAAGAAGTGAAGCAAGTCGCGACTTACGTCACGTCTAGAATCGAAGACGATGGGATTGCCAAAGCCATCGAGCATCTCGGCGTTTTGAAGAATTAATTTTGACGATTGGGCAAACGTGCCCGTTATGTTTACATTGATTAACGGATATGCGGAATTCATAATTTCCAACGCATGGAATGGATTGGAACCGCGATATTGCTCGGCGTTGCCCTAGCAATGGATTGTCTTGCTTTGTCGATTACCGATGGGCTTGTCTACAAAGGACTTAAGGTCTGGCAGGCTTTTTTCATCGCTTTTGTCTATGCTGCTTTGCAAGGACTTTTCCCTTTGGCCGGATATTTCCTGGGCGAGACTTTCATCGACCATATTTCCCCCTGGCATTTGCTCGTCGCATTCGGCTTGCTTGGTGTCATCGGAGGCAAGATGGCTTTTGATGGCATCAAAGGGATAATCAAGCCGGAAGAGAAAAAAGAAGGGCAATTCTCCATTCCCTCCGTTTTGCTTCAAGGCGTTGCGGATTCCATCGACGCTTTCGCCGTTGGAATCACCATCAAAGTGACCATTAACCCCGCAGATCCTGCTTCCGTGACCATGGCGACAACCCTGTGGGTCATCGGCATCATCTCGCTTTGCACTTTCATTATTTCCTTGCTCGGCGTTTTCATGGGCAAGGGCATCAACAAATTGCTCCGCGGCCATTACGAGATCGCAAACCTTTTCGGCGGCTTGGTCCTTATTGGGTTGGGCATCAAGGCGCTTGTGGACTTCTTCATCGCCATTGTTTGAGCGCGTGGAATGTTTTTACCTTTTAAGGTAAAATTCCGTCCATGGTCAAAGCGGCTTTGGTTTTACAAGGAGGCGGAACTCGCGGAGCGTTCACTTCGGGCGTTTTAGACGTCTTCATGGAAAATGGCCTTTACTTCGATTACGTCATCGGGACATCGGCAGGGGCGCTCAACGCTTATAACTACGTGGCCAAGGATATTGGCAGAAGCAGAAAAATCATCTGCGAGCTGATAAACGATAAGAAGTTCCTTTCCGTTCATAACCTCATCGTCAAGAAGAGCGCGTTTGATTTCTCCTATCTTTTCTTCCAAGTCCCTAAAAGCGTCGTTTCCTTCAATCAAGAGGAGTTTGATTCAAGCCCCATCGATTTCTATGCCTGCGCGACTTGCCTAAACGATGGCAAGCCCGTCTATTTCAGAAAAAAGGATAACCCCGATTTTCTTCTTGGGTTGCAGGCTTCCTCATCTTTGCCTTTGATTTCAAAGCCTGTTTCAATTGGAGATAAGGCCTACTTGGACGGCGGCGTCAGCGATGGGATCCCCTTCAGGAAGCCCATCGAAGAAGGATGGGAAAAGGTTGTGGTGGTGGCAACACGCGACGAAACCTACCGCAAAGGAACACTGAAGCCGTCTTATCTTCGCTTGGCGAAACGGCTTTACCATGAATACCCCAATTTCTTAGAAACCTATGCGAAGACGAATGAGACTTATAACGCCGCTACGGATGAGCTCTATTCCCTTGAAAGGCAAGGAAGACTCAAAGTCCTCCGTTCGCCGGATCCTCTTGATGTTTCCCCAACGGAAACCGATTTGAAGGTGCTCACCGGTCTCTATGAAAAAGGAAGAAAAGTCGCGGAAGCCAATTTGGATGAATTAAGAGAATATTTGAGGAATTAAGTATGAACAAGAACGATAAAAAGCAGCACCGCAGCAACAAAGGCATCGTTAACCCTAACGCGGTCAAGGACTACGTCGTTTATAAAGACACGACCCTCCTGGAATTTCTTTTCTACAAAATGCCCGACACCCCGAAGAAGAACGTCAAATCCCTTTTGTCCCATCATCAGGTCGCCGTGGGAGGCGTACCGGTGTCCCAATTCGATTATCCTTTGACCAAAGAAGACGTCGTTACCGTTTCCAAATATCGCATCAGCAAGAAGACCCGTCAGGATTTGCCCATCCTTTACGAAGATGATGACATCATCGCCTTGGATAAGCCCTCCGGTTTGCTTTCGGTGGCTACGGAAAGAGAAAAAGGAAAGACGGCTTATCGCTTGGTTTCGGATTATGTCACCAGCAGAAACAAAAGAGCGAGGATCTACGTCGTTCATCGTTTGGATGAAGATACCTCCGGCGTTCTCATTTTCGCTAAAAGCCAGGAGGTTCGCGAGGAACTGCAGAAGAATTGGCAGCAGATCGTGACTAAACGCGGCTATTACGCGATCGTTGAAGGGGAAATGGAGAAAAACGAAGACACCCTCAAGAACTATTTGGTTCAGGATGGTTTCCAATTGATGAGAATCACCAACAACCCCAAAATCGGTAAACTCGCCATAACCCATTACAAGGTCATTGAATCCAAAGGGCCTTATTCTTTGCTTAACATCGATATTGCTTCCGGCAGAAAAAACCAAATTCGCGTGCAGCTTGGAAACATCGGCCATTTCGTTGTTGGGGACGATAAATACGGCAATCCCAGCGATCCTTTGAAGCGCCTTGGACTGCATGCTTATGAGCTTGCTTTCACCAATCCCATCAACGGGAAGGCCTACGACATCAAATCTCCCATGCCCAAAACGTTCAAATCGCTTTTCTTCGTCTCTAGAGAACAGATGAGGGAGATGAAACAAAAAGAGGACAACAAGAAGAGGGTGCGGGAGGTTTCCGATTCCCGTGCGGCCACCAAAATAAAAAAAGGCCAAGCGAGGAGGAAGAAATTCTCTTTTGGCCGCTGAGATGCGTTTTCTTATTCTCAGTGTATGATTTGCTGCAAAAGGAAGGAGACATCATGGAAGAGCGGATTGAAAATGGCGTCGTTGATAACGCTATAGACTCTAACCCCACAAAACCCGAGCACGCCGGCAGCCTGAAGTCCTTGAAAAAGGAAAAAACGGACTGGTCGGGGTGGTTTAGGCTCCACGCTCCTTTTCTTTTTGATTGGAACAGCGTCTTTTATTTCGGCGTCTTTTTGTTTTTGCTTGCTGTGGCGTGGGCTGGAAATCTCCTCATCGAGAATTCCGGGACCATGTTGATGGGCTGGGATTATACCTGGCAGTTCGTCGATTTCGCCTATGATTTCTGGGACCAGTGGAGAACTTTCTTCTCCACGGGGAGATTCCCTTTGTATGACACCACGATTTGGATTGGGGTGGATAACATCGGCTCAAATTCCTATTACAGCCTTTTCGACCCCTTCGTTGTTGTCCTCGTCCTTTTCCCTCGCGTTTGGATTCCGTTCCTATTTGCGGTCACCACGTTTTTGAAAATCATGGTTTCCGGACTTTTGATGCGGTGGTACCTTCGTTATCTCGGCATCAGCGAGGAGGCATCTAGGCTTGGAGGAACGGCATTGGCGTTCTCCGGCTACATGATGTTCATGGTCGGCTTCCCGACGACGGTTTCCGCCTGCGTCTACGTCCCGCTTATTTTGTTAGGAATTGATAAGGTCATACGTGAGAAAAAACCTTATTGTCTCGTCGTTGGGCTGACGCTGATGGGCGTGACCTCTTTCTTCTTCTTGGTCGTTTCCTGCATTTGGGGCGTTTGCTATGCTTTGTGGCGTTATTTCTGGTCCATAAAAACCAGAACCTGCAAGGACAACATCCAGGTGATCGTCCTCGGCGTATGTTCGTTCTTGCTTGGTTTATTGCTTTGCTCTTGGACGATTCTTCCTTCGATTCGCCAATCCGCCTTGTCGGGGCGTTCTTCCTCGATTGGCTCGGCTTATCTTTCCGCGATTCTCTCCTCACTTAAAAGCCATGACCTCAAATCCTTCTTCGGATTGATCTTTGAGCCGGTTGGCGATCATCCTAGCCGCGAATTGATGGGGCTTGTTTCTTTCTTCTTCCCTAGCGGGGGCTATCTCTACCTTCCTTTGCTTCACACCAGCTATGACGCCTGGACAGCTTCGATATTCTGCTACACGCCCTTCATCATTCTTTTCTTCACCGGCGTCATCATCTCTATAAAGAGGCAACGCTGGGACCACCTCATCGCCATCTTGCTTTGCTTCTATTTGGTATTCACCAATTTTGCGTATTTCTTCTTCTACGCTTTTTCTGGAAACGGCTATGGACGTTGGTTCTTGATGCTCATCCCTGAAATCATCCTCTATGGTTGCTGGGCGTTTGATGAGGCGAGAAAAGAGCCGTTCTGGGTTCGTTTTCTCGGAAGCGCGGCCTCAATGTTTGGCACGTTGCTTACGATCGTCCTCATCAACAAGCTTTTATCCGCGGAGTCTTTCGCCAACCCCCATCATCTGACTTATTGGCCAAGCAATTATGTCAAACCGGAAGACGTCACGGGGAATTCCAATGCGCTTTGGTATATTTACGTCCAAGTTGCCTATATCGTCGCGGAAGGGGTGGTTTTCACCGCTTTCAATGCGAAAAAATGGATGCCCAAGGCCATGCTTGGCCTGCTCTGCGTCGAAGTCGTCGTCGCGGGTAACGCGGCTTCGTCGAATTATTATTCGATCTTCCGTTATTCGAGCAGTTTCATGGGCGGGACGGCGAATTTCCAAACATCTTTGAAAGTCGCCTCCGCGATTCAAAGCGACAACCTCGCTTTCTCTAGAACCTACATCGACCAGATCAACGGAAGCGATGCAGAGGTGAAGAGCTACAACACCGTTCTTGGCTTAGGCTCTTCCTCCACCTTCCATTCGTTGATGAATTTCGATACCGAGGAATTCGCCCTCATGGCGACGATGAAATCGCCTTATTCGAGTTACCCTTTCAAAACGTACAATGACACCGAGATTTTCAACCCGACTTGGTCTGGTTATTACGGGAATAAGCGCTTTGGGACGGATTCCTCGCTTGGGTTCCGTTATTACGCGATCAAAAACGATTATTCCAACTGGGTGGATTTCATGCCGGCGAACGTCCCCTTTGGGTCGGAATGCATCTATAGCCTCCCATCAGAGAGCAACGCCTCCAAAGACCAGTATAGGGTTTATAAGGTCGGCGATGATTCCACGGCCACGCTTGGATATGCCATAGACTCTTCTCGCCTATATCAAATCGGCAAGGAAAGTGACTCTTACGTCAACAACGCCTTCTTCGACAATTCGACGGGGTATTCGGGATTCAGAAACCTCATCAGGGCAGAGGAGACTTTCCTTGACGGGGCGATCTTCGAAGATGACGTCGAATTGCCTTCTGGAATGTCTTATGCCAGCGTCCCCAACGTGTCTACTGATTCCAAAATGCTTTCTTCTTATGGCTATAAGGCCCTTCGCTTCCAATCCGGCCTTAAAGGATATGTCGTGACCACGCCGGAAGGCGATGGACTGTTCCCTTCAACCGGTTTGACGGGCAGCCCCAATGACGCGGCCTATTTCTTCGATTCCTCCATTTATTCCATTTCGGGGCTTTCAACCTCAACTTATGCAATTCCTGACCGCAGCCATGTTGTTTTCCAACCGAGCTCCGGTACCTATTTCTCCGATGACGAAGAAGGGTGCTACATCGAGTTCCAGTATTGGAACGATAGGGCTCCCCGCGTCCTGGTGTTCGGGGATAAAGACGGAAAGACGAATCAGCTGCTTGCCTTCGAATACGGCTCGCTTAATCTTGCTAAGCAAGCTGGATACTTCAATTCAAGGTCGGGGACGTTTGGTCTCTACGTCAATGGGAAAGCCACTTCCGTTGTCTTTATTTGGCCTAAGGGCGGCAGCGACATCAAAGTCAATCCGACCAACTTGACGATGTATGTGACGGGGAAATCGGAAATCCTCGCTAGACAACACAAGCTGGCTTCCTCCTCTCTTAAAAACGTAGAGAAGAAAAACGCGAACGAATATACCTTCTCCACCTCTTATTCAGAGCAGAAGATTGTCGTCACCCAACTTGGTTATGACAAGGGATGGTCGGTAAAGGCGAAAAAAAGCGACGGCTCGATTATTTCTTGCCCTGTTTATAAGCTTAATGGCGGCCTTGTTGGCTTCTTAGCCCCCGAGGGGGATGTGACGTATACCCTTTCTTATCTCACACCTTATCTAAAAGAAGGCGTTGCCTTGTCCGTTATTGGGGGCAGTGCGCTTCTAGGGTTTGGGCTATACGCCTTCTTAAAAAATGCGAAAAAACAAAAAGACGAGGCGGCCCTCGTCTAATCGTGTTTCATTCTCCTTTGGCTTTTAGGTAGAGTTCGTAAGCTTGGTTTTTGCTTATTCCAAATTGAAGGGAGACTTCTTTGACGGCCTCTTTGGCTTTCTTGCCTTCTTTGACCCTTTTTTCGATTTCTTTGATTAGCCCTTCCTCGTCTAGGGAGTTGGCCTGATTTTGGTGAGCACCTTCAACGACGATGACTATCTCTCCGCGGAGAGAATCTTCTTCAATGGATAAGAATTCCTCCAAAGTTCCGCGGATGACTTCCTCGTGGACTTTGGTGAGTTCCCTGCAGATACAGGCTTGCCTACTGCCAAGAAGCTCCGCCATCAAGGCGAGGGTTTTCCCGATGCGGTGGGGGGATTCGTAGAAGATAATGGTTTCTTTGCGAGAGGCTAAATCCTTGAGTTCTGCGCGTTTTTCGCTATCCTTCGCCGGCAAAAAGCCCTCAAAATAGAAGTGAGTGGTGTCCAATCCGGAGATGGAAAGTGCGTTTATCGCTGCGGAAGGGCCGCTGGTAACGGAGACTTTGATGCCTTCTTTGATGCACCTAGTAACAAGACGTTGCCCCGGATCAGAGACGGTTGGATAGCCTGCGTCGGACATATAGCAGACCTTCTTTCCTTCTTTTAATAGGGAAATGATCTGATCGGCGGCTTCGTTTTCATTGTGCTCATGGCAAGAAATAAAAGGCTTCTTAATGGAAAAATGGGCCATGAGCTGTCCGGAGTTGCGGGTATCTTCGGCGGCGATGTAGTCGGTTTGGCTTAATATCTCTAAAGCCCTAGGGCTCATTTCTTGAAGGTTGCCGATGGGGGTGGCGATGAGGTATAGAAGCGGTGAATCCCCCTGAAAATTTAGTTCCCTTGGAATCATTTATTGGAACCGTTTCCTTTCGAATTGCCATGGGAGTGATAACCATGGTGGGGTCTATAATGATGGGACGAATTTTGCTTGGAGCCTTGCTCTTTCCCTTGAGGGTTTTGATTTCCTTGATTGGAGGAATGATTCCTGTTTTGCTGGTTCTTCTTAAAAGAATTGTTTCTATCGTTTCTCTGCTTTTGATTGTTCGAGGAACGTTGCTGGCTGTTTTCTTTTCTTGGAGCCGGGGTTTCTAGACCGGGGATGTTGAAATCAGGGAGCTTGTCTTCTTTGACGACTTCCGTGGGCTTTTTGTAGGTTCCGCTCATCATGGCTTGGCAATCTTCCAAAGAGACGGTTTTGTAATTGTCTTTGGTAGCGTTGGTGAGCTTGACGGTCCTAGAGATAATGTTGAAGGAAATGACGTGGTAATCCCCTTCTTCTAGATGCACTACGGTTCCTAAACGGGGGAAGTCTTTCTTCTCGATGTCATAGGTATCGTTTTCAAAAGCTAAGCAGCAGAGCAATTTGCCGCAGGGGCCGGAGAGCTTCTGCACATTGAGGGTGAGCATTTGGTTTTTAGCAAGGGCGATGCCAATTGGCTGAGACCACGTAAGGAAAGTCGAGCAGCAAAAAGGAAGGCCACAGATGCCAATTCCACCGACCTGACGGGCTTTTTCACGGAAAGAAAGCTGACGGAATTCGATGTGGGCGTGGACAAGAGGGGGCAAGATGCGGAGAAGCTCGCGGAAATCAACCCTCTTCTCAACGGAGGTGTAGGTGATGGTGATTTTTGACCCGTCGAGATTGTAATGGGCTTTAAGCGAGTCCATGGGCAGCCCAAGGCGCTGGACTTCTTTTGAAATGATGGCGAGAGCCTTGCGGTCCTGCTCGAGGTTGAATTGATAGTCCTCCATATCCCTTTTGGTGGGCTTGCGAAGGATTGGTTTGAGTTGAAGCGGGGAGTGGTAGATGGCTTGCGACATCAAAGGGGTGGAAGCCTTGGCCATTTCGATTCCGCTTGGGGTCTCGACGATGACAAAATCCCCCTGCTTCAAATCGGCATCATCGGTCGAAAAATAGTAGGATTTCTCAGAATCGGTGAATTTGATTCCAATAAAATATGCGTTGCTTTTCGTTTCGTCCATGGTCGTCACTCCTTATTCAGCGTATGAAGCATATGAAGGACGAGAAGTCCTCCGTTGATATTTGTATCCACCTCTTGTCTCATCTTCATAATCGACAAGAGTTCGGCATTGGGATCGGAAATTGATTTAGCGATTGCCTCGGTTATTTTAGCATACGAAGGCATTTTTAAAGGGGATTGGTAACGAAGCGAGACAACGTCTTGATAAAATACGGCCATAAATTCGAAGAAGTAACGCAACGATGCGCGTTCTTTGAGATAACCGATTGCCTCGTTTTCGGCGACGAAGCGAGCTTTTTTATTGCTGTGGCTGAGCGCCTCGATGATGGCCTCGAAAGCCATCTTGGCGTTTTGATAAATTTTGCTTTCGATTTCTTGTTTGATAAGTCCTTCATCATTAAGAAAAAAAGAAAGCAGTTCTGCGTCTTTTTCTTCAATTCCTGCATCTTTGCAGGCTTTTAGGACATCCTCCCTCGGGCTTAGAAGAAGCCTTATTCCTTGGCAACGGGAGATGATGGTGGGCAAAACCTTCGATTCGTTTTTCGTGGTCAAGATCGCGTAGGCGCAAGGGTTGGGCTCCTCTAAAAATTTGAGCAAGCTGTTCTCGGCTTCGACAGTCATGCCTTCGACGCAGTGGATCAAATAGACCATGATGCCTTTTTCTTCCAAAGGCGTTTGCTCAAAATAACGGATAAGGTCTTGGACTTCGTCTTTTTTGATGGAGGCATCGCTTCCATCGTAGAAACGATAATCAGGATAATCGCCTTGGGCGATCCTGTGGCATGTTTGACAGGATTCATCCGCTAAAGGGGAAGGATCGCTGCAAAGAATGGATTTGGCAAAATATTCCCCGATTTCTTTTAAGGGTATCCCTCTTTCCCCAATTAAGAGGTAGGCGTGGGCGAGTTTCTTCTCTGAAAGGGCGCGCGAAAAGGCCTCGTAGGCGATAGACTGCTTTTCTTTCAGATATTCCCCGACCTTCATAATCTCGTCTTGATTGCTTTGTAGACGTCTTGAATGACTTCCTCCAAAGGCTTGGAGGCATCGATGACGACGTAACGGTTGTTATAACGTTTGGCTAGAATTTGAAAACTTTCCCTGACTTTTTGATGAAAGGCCATTTTCTCCAAGTCGAGGCGGTTGACTTCTCTTCCGGAATTCGCGGCAATGCGGCTTAATCCGGTCTCAGGATCAAGGTCGAAGAATAGAGTCAAATCAGGAAACGTGCCTTCGGTCGCGTATTCGTTGACCTTGGCGATTTCCTCGATACCTAATCCTCTAGCTCCGCCTTGATAGGCCAAAGACGAATCCAAATAGCGGTCGCATAAGACGATTTTGCCCTCTTTTAAAGCGGGCCAGATTTTCTCGACGAGGTGCTGCCTTCTGCTGGCGGCATAAAGCAAAGCCTCCGTGCGGGGGTCCATTGCGATATTCCTTTTGTCGAGAATGACGTTGCGGATCTGCTCGGAAATTTCCGTTCCCCCAGGCTCCCTGGAAAGAAGGGTTTGGTATCCGTCTTCTTGCAACATGGAATTTATTTTGGCCAAGACGGTGCTTTTGCCACACCCTTCTCCGCCTTCGAAAGTGATGAACAGGCTCATATTTTTCTTCTCCCTTCCAATGCTTTTGCCAAGGTAAGCGAATCCGCGTAATCCAAGGAGGCCCCCATGGGCAAACCATAGGCCAAGCGGGTCGTGGAAACGCCTTCCCTTTCAAGATATTTGGCTAGGAACAGCGAAGTGGTTTCCCCTTCGATATTCGGGTTCATGGCGAGGATGACTTCTTTGATGCCTTCCTCTTTGATACGTTTGAGCAAAGAATCGATTTCAAGGTCTTCTGGGCCTACCCCTTTAGATGGGGAGATGACGCCGTTTAGGACGTGATAGACGCCATGGTAGTCTTTGAGCCTTTCAAAGGGCAAAGCGTCTTTTGGGTAACTGACGACGATGCAAGTGGAATGGTCGCGTTGAGAATCTGAGCAAACGTCGCAAAGTTCGTCTTCGGCGTAAAGCCCGCAGTTCGGGCATTTATGGATGTTATCCGCAACGTCTTTGATGGCTTTGGAGAATTGCGCGGCGTCAGCCTTGCTCATTTCCATGACGGCGTAAGCCATCCTTTCGGCGCTTTTCTTTCCCACTCCGGGTAACTTCGAAAATGAGTCTACCAAAGCCAAATAGCTTGGGAGTTCTTTCATCTTAGAAAAGGCCTCTTTGTCCAGTGATCTTCTCTTCGATTTGCTCGTTGGCTTTGTTGATTTGCTCAAAGGCGTCGTTTAATGCCAATGCGATGGCTTCTTCGAGCATTTCTTTGTTCTCAGGATCGAGAGCGTCTTTTTCAATGTTGAGGGACTTGATGGTCCTGTTTCCCAAAACGATGGCTTCGACCATGCCGTTTTTTTCGACTTTGAATTCCTTGGCATCCAATTCGGCGTGGGCTTTCTGCAATTCGCGTTGCATCCTTTGGGCCTGTTGGATCATTTGTTGCATTTGGTTCATGTTATTTTCTCCTTTTTTGGGTTAACGAGGTAATTTGAGCTCGATGCTATCGGGCGTGGGCAACTTCCCAAGCTGGGCGGTGCCGAAGTACTGATTTTGGATTCTATAGGAATCCTGGCGGTCTAAACCATAGACGAACACTTTTCTGCCTAAGACCTTCTCGACAAGCTTTTGAAGGACTTTTTGGTTCGGCTGGAGGTTCGCTCTATCTTTAAGGCGCGTGAAATTGAAGTTAATCAGCAAGGCATCTTGGCAGAGGCAGAAGGGTTGGGCTTGCGAAAGCAAGGCTGCCGCGTCGCCGCATTTAGGATCGAGCTTCATTTCTTGGAATTGCCCCCAATTGGCGCGCAAGGCTTGTCTTTCTGTTTTAAATTTACCGCCGAGGACCATGATTTGAATCACCGTCTCGTCGGGGAGAGTTAAGGCCTCCCCCTCCGCGGATAGACTCTTTGCTGAATCCGGTGGGGTGACCTCAACGGGTTTTTCGGTCGGTTTTGGAGATTCGACTTTTGGTGGTTCTGGCTTGATGAGCGAAGAGGCAACGGGTTTTGAAGGCGAAGCTGGTGAGGATAAATTTTGTGCGGGTTCATCTTTTTCGGCAGCCTCTAGCAAGAAGTCGGGGACCTCTTTGCCTGTGTAGATGCCTTTTGTTTCTGCTGGAGCAGCCTTCGTCTGCATCACCGGGGCTATCTGTGGCTGAGTTATAGTTGCCTGAGGTTTTATAGGCGCGGGTTCGACGCTTGGTTGCGCTTCTTTGACGGGGGCCACTTCGCTCATTGAGCAAAGCTGCAAGGACGCGAGCTCGAACAAGGAACGAACGTTGGAAACAGATTTGGTGTCGATTTGGGTTTGCAGAAGCAAATCAATCATGCGATTGATTTTCTCGTAGCTAAGCAGTGGAGCCAAGGCTTTGGCTTCTTGCTCGTTAAGTGTGGTGCAGAGGTCGGCTTTATTCGTTTTCTTATAGATCAATACGTCTTTGAGTATGTCCAATAAGGAGGACAACAAACGTTTGACGTCGATGCCCGCGTTGAGAAAAGCATTGAGTTTTGCAAGGGTTTTGACAACATCGCCGTTGCAAATCCCCATTAAATAATCGACTTTCTCCTTTGTGGAGGCTAACCCGAAGACGGAGAGAACATCTTCTTCCCTTAACTGGTTCCCTCCAAAAGCGAGGACTTGATCAAGAATGGAGAGAGCATCGCGCATCCCTCCATCGGAGAGATCGATGACCTCGTTGATGGCCTTTTCCTCGTAAGTAGCGTTTTCCTTATTGAGGATCTCTTTGATTTTAGCCTCCATGTCTTGGCGGCCGATTTTGCCAAAGTCGTATCTTTGGCAACGAGAGAGAATGGTCGGAAGGACTTTGTGAGGCTCAGTTGTTGCGAGAATGAAAATGACGTGTTCAGGGGGTTCTTCCAAGGTTTTGAGCAAAGCGTTGAAAGCACCTTGGGACATCATGTGGACTTCGTCGATGATATAGATTTTGTAACGGCCGCGGATAGGGGCGTAATTGACGCGTTCGATGAGTTCGCGAACTTGATCGACACCATTGTTGCTGGCCGCATCGATTTCGATGACATCAGGGTGGGAACCGTTGTTGAGAGCAAGGCAATTTGAGCATTGGTTGCATTGATGCCCCGCTCCCTCTTCGCAGTTTAGGGCTTTAGCAAACAGCCTAGCCATTGTGGTTTTTCCGGTCCCGCGAGGTCCGCAGAAAAGATAGGCGTGGGCGATTTTTCCGTTATTGATGGAGTTCCTTAAGGTACGGATGATGACCTGTTGTCCAGCGACTTCTTCGAAAGTCTGGGGTCGGTATCTGTTGTATAAAGCGGTGTAGGCCATGGCAAATGGAATTATAACTTTATAAACACCTTCTTCCTAGGCCTAATCAAAGATTAGGAGAGGTTCCTTCCTCATGCTATAATTGCCCTCGCTTATGGAAGAGAGCATGCGCAAAAGACTGGAAATCACCCAGTCAAGATTTAACCAGATTGAACAAGAACTCGCTGACGAGAAGATCGGAGAAGACCTTTCGCGTTTGACGAAATTGACTAAAGAAAGGGCTAATCTTGAAGCTCCTGTGGCCAAATTCAAGGAATACTTGAAGGCGGAACAGGATTATCAGGATAGCTTTTCATTAGAAGAAACCGGCGATCCAGATATGGTGGAGCTTGCCAAAGAGGAGAGAAAACAATCCGCGGAGAAGATGGAAACTCTAGAAAAAGAACTCCAGATTCTTTTGGTTCCTAAAGATCCTAACGATGACAAAAACATCATCGTCGAGATACGTGGGGCGGTAGGAGGGGATGAAGCCAATTTATTTGCTGGCGACCTCCTTCATATGTACGCCAAATATGCAGAAGCTCAAGGTTGGAGCTTGAAATTGCTCGACGCTTCTTTGGGGACGGCCGGGGGATACGCCTTGGTGTCTTTCATGATTAAGGGCGAGTCCGTGTATTCAAAGATGAAATTCGAAAGCGGCGCACATCGTGTTCAAAGGGTTCCAAAGACCGAATCCCAGGGCAGGATCCATACTTCAACCGCGACTGTTTTGGTAATGCCGGAGGCCGAAGAAGTCGACGTTCATATCAATCCAGCAGACCTGAAAATTGATACTTATCATTCTCAGGGCGCCGGCGGTCAAAACGTCAATAAAACCGAATCCGCAGTCCGCATAACCCATTTGCCGACAGGCCTTGTTGTCGCTTGTCAAACCGAGAAGGCCCAGTTGCAAAACAAAGAGATCGCAATGCAGATGATCCGCGCTAAAGTCGCCGCCTATTTTCAGGAAAAAGAAGACTCAAAAAGAGCTCAAGAAAGAAAACTCAAAGTCGGAACGGGAGAAAGGTCGGAGAAAATCCGCACCTACAATTATCCTCAAAACCGTGTTACCGATCACCGAATCGGTTTCACCATCAACCAGCTAGATCGCGTAATGGAGGGCGAACTCGATCCTGTAATAGAGGCTTTGATCCATTTCGACCAAGAGCAAAAGATGCTTGAAGAAGGAAAAGAGGAATAAACGATGCCAACCATCGGGGAAGTCTATAACCGCGCCATCAAAGAAGGAAAAGGACACGATGTCCTTTCTAACGATGTCCGCCTTCTAATTGCCAAGGACAACAACTTCAAAGAACCCATTGACACCCTTTTCTACGCGGGTTCGGAGATGAAGAACCTTGCTTTGTTTGAAGAACAATTTAAGCGGCTTTTGCAGGGTGAACCCGTTGAATACATTGCAGAAGAGGCTTCTTTTTTGGAATTTAGGCTTCATGTTGATAATCGTGTTTTGATCCCCAGAATCGAAACGCAGGAACTTGTTAGCAAAATCTCAGAGGAAATCAGCAAATGGTATGATCCGCGAAATTATTTGGTCTGCGCCGATATTTGCACGGGTTCTGGCGCCATTGCCATTGCCTTGAAATCCATGTTCCCTAACTGGTTGGTTTCGGCTTCCGATATCTCCAAAGACGCCTTGGACGTTGCTTCAATCAATGTCAAAAAATACAACATGGGTATTCACCTTCTGCAAGGCGATGCCCTTGAGCCTTTCATTAAAGACAAAACGAATTTGGACATCATCGTGAGCAATCCGCCCTATATCCTCAACCCAGAGGAAACCCAGGATTCCGTAAAGAATTACGAGCCCGGTTTGGCCCTTTGGCTAGATAAGAACAATTCCGTTTACGAGAAGATCTTTAAAGACGTCTATAAGGTCAAGCGAGGCGATTTGCTGATGTGCTTCGAAATCGGATACGACCTTGAGGATTATCTCAAGGATTTGATGCAAAGGTACCTCAAGGATTATGAGTTCGTTTTCGAGAAAGATTTGAATGGTTTGACGCGCTTCTTATTTGTCAATGTTCATTAAGGAGATAATATGGGCAAAGTGATTTTTTGGAAAAATGTCGACGAAGCGGCTGAGCTGCTAAAGCAAGGCGAGCTTGTTTGCTTTCCGACCGAGACCGTCTATGGCGTCGGGGCGATCTCAAATAGCGAGGAGGCTTTCAAAAAACTCGTTAACGCGAAAAGAAGGCCGCCGGAGAAGCCTTTCACTTTGATGTGTTCTTCTTTGGGGGAAGCGGCGAAATACTGCGAAATCGATGTGCGTTCCCTTTCGGTGATGAAGACATTCATGCCAGGGCAAATCACCGTTTTGCTCCCCGCTAGAAAAGGGCTTGAGCATTGGCTTACTTTGGGGACTCCCCTAATTGGGATTCGCGTTCCCGATTCCGAGGAGGTTTTAGAACTCATCGAAAAAGTGGGGACCCCGTTGCTGGTTCCTTCCGCCAACCGTTCGGGAGAGCCCACATCTACGACTTTCGAAGAGACTTTTAAGACTTTCAAAGACGAAGCCTACATCATCAAAGGCGAATGCCGTTCTCAAGTTGCATCCACGATTGTAAAGATGGAACCGGGGAGCGGAATAAGCCTAGTTCGTCAAGGCGCCATTCCTTTTGAGGATATTGAGAAGGTTTACAAAGAAGCCAAGATGAACGTCTCCCTAGGGTGCGATCATGGCGCGTTTGATTTGAAATGCGCAATCCGCGCGCATTTGCAGGGGCGTGGATTTAACGTTCTTGATGAAGGGACGGATTCAAAAGCTTCATGCGATTACCCAATCTACGCCGCTAAAGTCGGCGAAGATGTTGCTAATGGCCACGCGGATTTGGGCATTGTCTGCTGCACTTCCGGTGAAGGGGTAAGCATTGTCGCCAACAAAATCAAAGGTGTCAGATGTGGCATTGGCTACGATGATGATTGCGCGGCTAAACTACGTGAGCATAACGACGCCAACGTCATCAGCTTCGGTGCGAAATACATGAAGGAATCCGATGTCCTTAGAAGAGTGGACATCTTCTTGCTCGCAAAGTTCTCGAGTTTGGAAAAACACCATAGACGTGTAGCGGAAATTCAAGAACTCGAAAAGTAATTTCGCCTTTTTGGCCATTCACATTTATTCATAAGGTGTGGATGGCTTTTTTATTTGTCCCGTATGTGGGAATTCCGATCCGAAATTCATTGGAAAAAGATTAGGCAAGCCTTATTGCAGGAAGTGCATATCTTTTATTGGCAAAGAGGCCCCAGCACGGCCTCCAACCCCGTTGAAGGTTGTTTTTTCTTTGCCTTATGCGCTTTCGCAAGAGCAAAAAAAGCTTTCCGAAAGGATAATTTCTAACTTTAAGCATGGCATCGATACACTTGTTTACGCCGTATGCGGTTCAGGCAAAACCGAGATTAGCTATGGAATCATTGCTTACGCGATGGAAAGGGGGATGAACGTTGGGTTTGCTTTGCCTAGGAGAGACGTCGTCATCGAATTGCAGGCGCGTTTAGCGTCGGCATTCCCAAAAAACAAAATCGTGGCCGTTTATGGCGGGCATAACGATGAACTTTCAGGAGATTGTTTGATTCTTACGACTCACCAACTTTATCGATATCCTAAATACTTTGATCTCCTTGTCATGGATGAAATCGACGCTTTTCCATTTAAGGGCAATGACGTCTTGCTAGCGATGTTTCAACGGGCCTTGAGGGGACATTGCCTCATGATGTCGGCTACCCCGTCGAAGAAAGTGGTTGCCTTATTTAAGACGGAAGGCCATGAAATGCTTACTCTGCATACCCGTTTCCATAAACACCCTATCCCGGTTCCGAGTATCAAAATCATGCATAACCCCGCAAAAACTGTGTTTTTAATCAAAAAATTACGTGAATTTCGGAAAGCCAAAAAACAATGTTTCGTGTTTGTTCCGACCATCGATCTTTGTGATTCCCTTTTTGCGAAAATCTCTTTTTTCGCTCCCGGTGGGAATTATGTTTCTTCTCAAAGGCAAGGCCGATCCCAAATCATTGAACGATTCAAAAAGGGAAAATATTCCTACCTGGTTACGACGGCTGTTCTTGAGAGGGGCATCACGGTAAAGGACCTGCAGGTTATTGTCTATGATGCGCATTCCTCAATTTACGACACGGCTAGCTTGATACAAATCGCCGGAAGGGCGGGGAGGAAATTCGATGCGCCAACGGGGGAGGTTATTTTCATCGCCGACAAGGAAACTCGTTGCATGGTTGCGGCGAAAAAGGAAATCGAGTACTGCAACAGCTTTTTGTAAAGTTTGCTTTAAACCTGTCACGTCTCCATCTTTTTTGCTTTTTTCGCAGGGCAGCCGCCACCTTTGCCCTCATTGCTATCGGCAAATGGGGCCTTTGTTCTACCGTTGGAAATGGAAGGGTATCCCTTGTATGGCGGTTTATGCTTATAACTCCACCATCCGCACATTGCTTTACCAGTTCAAAGGGTGCGGGGATTATGAACTTAAGGACATTTTCTTCGGCTATGCCGCTCTTGCCTTACATCTTGTTTATCGCGGCTACATCGTTGTGCCTGCTCCTTCCTCCAAAAGTCATAACGAGAACCGCGGATTCAACCAAGTTGTCGCCATGTGCGAATGTCTGAACCTTCCGATGGGTTTCTACTTGGAGAAGCGGGTTGAAGCCAAACAAAGCGACCTCTCCGCCAAAGAGAGGGCGAAAATCGGAAAATATATGGCTTATGTCGGGCCAAAAAGCCTAAAAGGGAAGAAAATTCTGTTAGTTGACGATGTTTATACGACGGGCTCCACGGCCAAATCCTGCCTCGGTTTGTTACAGGAACGAAAACCGAAAAAGTTAGCGCTTTTGGTAATGTCGAAGGTGGTAATGAAATCCGTATTTTGACCGCGTTGCTTACCATTTCTTGAAATGGTAGAATTTGTCGGCTTTTCTGTTAGGAGTTTTTTTGTGGGTAATTTCATTGAATCAATCTTCCATCTCGAAAAACGCGAATTGAACCGTTACGCCAAACAGGCGGATAGGGTCATGAGCTATGAGGAACAAATGAAGGCGTTAAGCGATGATGAGCTTCGCGCCAAAACCAAGGAGTTCCAAGAGGCCTTGCGTTCTAAGACCAAGACCCTTGAGGACATCAAGTTCGAGGCTTTCGCCGTCGCTAGAGAAGGCGGCCGCAGGGCTTTGAACCAATTCCCTTTCAAAGTTCAGATCATCGGCGCTTTAGTTCTCAACGATGGCAACATCGCCGAGATGAGGACCGGTGAAGGTAAAACCCTCACGGCGACCATGGCCGTTTATTTGAACGCTCTTACCGGGGAGGGCGTACACGTCATCACCGTTAACGAATACCTCGCTGAACGTGATGCCAACTGGATGGGACAGGTCTATCGTTTCCTTGGTCTCACCGTCGGCGTCAATTTGGCTTCTAAGAGCCCTGAGGAAAAAAGAGCCGCATATCTTTGCGATATCACCTACACGACCAACTCCGAACTTGGCTTTGACTACCTTCGTGACAATATGACTCAGTCCCTCGACAACCGTGTCCTCCGTGGATTGAAGTTCTGCGTCGTCGACGAAGCCGACTCCGTTTTGATCGATGAATCCCGTACGCCTCTTATCATTTCCGGTGGTCAAAAAGCCGCGGCCAGCCAATACATGGTCGCCGACCGCTTCGTTAAGACCCTCCGCAAGGAAAAAGATTTTACGATCGACATCAAAACGAAAACCTGCTCCCTTACCGACGATGGCAACAACAAAGCCGAGAGAATGTTTGGCATTCGTAATCTTTACGATCCCGAAAACCAAGATTTGGTCCACAGGATCCACCAGGCTTTGAAAGCCAACTACATCATGGCCCGCGACGTCGAATACATGGTCGATGGCGAACGTCAGATTCAGCTCATTGACCAGTTCACCGGTCGTATTATGAAGGGCCGCGAATACAACGACGGTCTCCAGCAGGCCATCCAAGCCAAGGAAGGCGTGGAAATCAAACAGGAAACCATCGTTTTGGCGACGATTACCTATCAGAATTTCTTCCGTTTGTACAAAAAGCTCTCCGGCATGACCGGCACTGCGAAAACCGAGGAAGAGGAATTCGAGAAGATTTACAACATGAAGGTCATCGTCATCCCGACCAATCGCCCCGTTCAGCGTGTCGACGATGACGACATCATCTATGGGACCCACGCCGCCAAACTCAAAGGTTTGGTGGAAGAGGTCAAGAAACGCCACGAATCTGGGCAACCTATTTTGATTGGCACCGTCTCCGTTGAAAGCAACGAAGAGATTTCCAAATTGCTCACCGCCGCGGGAATTCCCCACGAAGTCCTCAACGCGAAGAACCAAGCTCGCGAGGCTGAGATCATTTCTCACGCTGGTGAACCCGGCGCCGTTACCTTAGCCACCAACATGGCGGGCCGTGGAACCGACATCAAATTGACCGATGAGGTCAAGAAGCTCGGCGGTCTCTGCGTCTTTGGCACGGAGCGTCATGAATCCAGGCGTATCGACAACCAGTTGCGTGGACGTTCCGGACGTCAGGGCGACCCCGGCTATTCTCGCTTCTACGTTTGCTTTGATGATGAATTGCTCCGCCGCTTCGTTAACGATAACATTCGCGAGACTTTCCAAAAGCAACTCGGCGATGATCATTTGGAGAACAAGATGCTCCAAAACGTCGTCACTAATGCTCAAAAGCAAATTGAAGGCAGGAACTTCGATACCCGTAAGAACCTCCTCGATTATGACGATGTCTTGGCTAAACAAAGGCAGATCATCTACGATCGCCGCGATAAGATCATGCTCGCCGGCGACATCAACGAATTGGTCCATTCCTTCTTCACCGATACTGGTAAATTCTTGGCCAAGAAAGCAACCAACCCCGGAAGGGATGAAGGCCTTATCTCCGGTGAAGCCCTCAAGAAACTCATCGAGCCGGCTTTCGTTCCGGTTGGGGAATTTCCCGCTCGCGCCTACGATGAAGCCGCTGTTGATGAAGGTGGCGAAGACCTTGGCGAATACCTCTACGCCGCTTATTTGAAAAAGCGCGAGACCTGGCCCGCTGATCAAGCCGACAGAGTCGAGCGTTCCATCTCCTTGTCCGTCATCGACAGGAACTGGACCAAACACATCGATACCATGGCTCACCTCCGTGAAGGCATCGGTTTGCGTTCCTATGCCCAGACCAATCCTCTCCAAGATTACGTCAACGAAGGTTACGCCCTCTTCCGCGAGATGAATTCCAACATCGCCGTCGATTGCGTTTACAATTTCATGAATGTTCGTCTCGTCCGCCAAGACCCTGAACCTCAGAAGGTGGTCGATGAGCAGGCGGAGACGAAGAAGGACGAGGCCTCTGAGCAATTAGAGGTTGAGCATCCAAATTACACTCCTGAAGAAGAGAAAAAAGACGATTCCGAAAGCGAATAACCCCGCAAAAAACCATTTAAAGAACAAAGGAATAATATGAAAGAGCTAGTCGAGTTAAAACAAAAAGCCCTTAATTTGGGCGAAGTAGTCTCGCATCTCGGTGATTCTCTTTGACCTCGTTAGTCTGAAAAAAGAAATCGCCGATCTTGAGAGCAAACAAAACCAAGAGGGTTTCTGGGATGACCAAAAATCCGCGATGGTGGTCGTGAACAGACTTTCCGACATTAAGGAAAAAGTGAACGGCTACGAAAAAGCCTCCGCGGATTTGAATGACATCAATGAATTGATCTCCTCTTGCGACGATAAAGACGCAGAGATGCTTGAACTCATCGAAACCATGGAATCCGATTTGGAAACCTCTTCGAAAGAACTGCGCGCTATTTTGCTTTTCTCCGGCGAATATGATGCTTTGAATTGCACCTTGGACATCCATCCTGGCGCTGGCGGAACCGAAGCTCAAGATTGGGCTTCGATGCTCCTTCGCATGTATGGGCGCTGGGCTGAGAGGCATAACTTCAAATGCCAGGTCATCTCTATTGAAGACGGCGACGAGGCGGGTATTAAATCCGCCATCATCAAAATCTCTGGGCATAACGCCTATGGCATGCTCAAAGGAGAGAAAGGCGTTCATCGTTTGGTGAGGATTTCCCCTTTTGACGCTAACGCCAGAAGGCACACCTCTTTCTCTTCCGTCAACGTCGTTCCTGAATTCGGCCCCGTTGCCGATGTCGTTATCGATCCGAAAGACCTCCGCATCGACATTTTCAGATCCGGCGGCGCCGGCGGACAAAACGTTAATAAAGTTTCTTCCGCTGTTCGTATCACCCATATCCCCACGGGGATTGTCGTTTCTTCGGAAGCCGAGCGCGATCAGCCTAAGAACAAAGCAAACTGCATGGCTATGCTTAGGGATAAGCTCATGCAGAGGAAAGTCGAAGAACGAGAGGCGAAGATGAAGTCCATCATCGGCGTCCAGAAAAATATCGAATGGGGTTCCCAAATCCGTTCATACGTTTTCCAACCCTATCAGATGGTGAAAGACCATCGCACTGACGCCGAAACCGGCAATGTCCAAGCCGTCATGGACGGTGACATTGACCTCTTCATCTATGCTTATTTAGAGATGGAGGCCAAAAATGCAGACGCTGCGAAAGTTGTGGAATAACCAAAAAGTCCGTAAAACCGTCATTAATTATCTTTTAATCACTGTTGGTTGCTTGGTTTTAGCCGCAGGAACCGTTGCTTTCTTATTGCCACTAGACTTGGTAAATGGCGGGGTAAGCGGAGTTTCGGTCATCGTTAATCATTACCTTGAGCCCATCGTGGGCTTCCCTGTTCAGGACATCGTTGCTTGGATTGTCCAAATCCTTCTTTTGATTGTTAGTTTTATCTTTCTGGGGAAGAAATTTACACTTCATACGATATACGCGACTCTCCTTTATCCAGCCTTGCTAACCCTTTTGATGCGTACGCACGCTTTGGATTTTATCTCTTCTTCCCTGTCTCCTGAGGGCGCAGGCGATCTCCAAATTGTCTACACTTTACTCGCCGGCATTTTTGGCGGCGCGTTTTCCGGGGCTGGCGTCGCTATCACTTTCCTTGGCGATGGCTCTACGGGCGGATTCGACGTTCTTGCTGCGATCTCGGCCAAATTCACGCCCATCAAAGAAGGGGCAGCAACTTTCATTATCGATGCGACGATTGTCATTGTCGGCATGGTTTGCCTAAGGGATATCCCAAACGGCCTTATCGGTATCCTTTCCGCATTGACCTGCGCTTTGGTCGTCCAATATGTCTATGTCCATTCTAATACTTACGTAATTGCGGACATCATTTCCGACAAAACCGAGGAAATCATGCAATACGTGCATCAAACCATGGAACATGGGACGACCGTTATCGACGCCGTTGGAGGATACACGGGACAAAACCGTAAACTCCTGCGCGTCGCCTTCCATAAAAAGGAACTTACTAGCTTCCGCGCCTTTATCGCCGAAACTGATCCTCGAGCCTTCGTTTCCTTTACCCAGGCTTCCATGATAAACGGCGAAGGGTTCGCTCCTTTGGTGAGCAAAAAAGGCAAGAAAGATGAGTGATGTCCAAGGCTACGAAAATAGGCCTTTCGAATTGAAGGCCCCGTTTTCACCCACTGGAGACCAGCCTGCCGCCATTGCCAAATTGCTCGAGGGAATAAAAGAAAATAAGCAGATCCAAGTTGTTTTAGGCGCGACGGGGACGGGCAAGACGTTCACCGACGCCAACATCATCGCCGCGCTGAATCGCCCGACTTTGGTCATGGTCCACAACAAAACTTTGGCCAGCCAGCTTTATGGGGAATTCAAAAGCCTATTCCCCAATAATCGCGTTGAATACTTCATTTCTAATTTCGATTTTTACCAACCGGAAGCCTATATTCCCAAAACTGACACCTACATCGATAAAAACGCGGTGATGAACGAGGAAATCGATATGATGCGCACTTCGGCGATGAATTCGGTTTTATCTAGGCGTGACACCATCGTCGTTGCCTCCGTGGCCGCAATCTATGGCTTAAGCGATCCTGCCGAATACCAAGGGCTTATTTTCGAGATCCGCCAAGGTGAGGAACTTGATAGAAAAGGTCTTTATCGTCAATTGATCGAAGCCCAATACACAAGGAACAATCTTGAACTCAAACCCGGTTCATTCCGGGTCAGAGGCGACGTCATCGACATCGCCCCAGCGACACACGATTTTTATATTCGCATTGATTGCTTTGGGGATGAAGTGGAATCCATCTCACAAGTGGATACCATTACGGGTGAGGTTCAAAGAACCTTCGCCACTTATCCTATTTTCCCCGCCTATGATCACGCTTCCACGAGAGCAAGAATTGAAAAAGCCTGCAAAAATATCGAAAAAGAGCTTGAGGAACGGCTTACTTATTTCCGAAAAGAAGGAAAATTGCTTGAGGCGGAACGCCTTGAAATGAGGACGCGACAAGACATCGAAAGCATGCTTGAGTTCGGTAGATGCCCGGGGATTGAAAATTATTCTCGCCACATCGACGGCAGGGAAGAAGGCCAAAGGCCTTATACGTTACTGGACTATATGCCCAAGGATTTTCTTTTGCTTATTGATGAATCCCACGTGACCATCCCTCAGATTCGCGGGATGTATAATGGCGATCGTTCCAGGAAAATGACTTTGGTCGAATACGGTTTCCGTTTGCCTAGCGCTTTGGATAACCGCCCTTTGAATTTCCCCGAATTCGAATCCCTCATGCCTTCTTCCGTCGTTTGCACCTCGGCGACTCCTGGAGACTATGAGCTTTCTAAATGCGGTGGCGAAGTGGTGGAGCAAATCATTCGTCCTACGGGATTGCTTGACCCCGAAATCTTTATCCGTCCAACGATGGGGCAAATCAACGATCTTCTTTTCGAAATCAAAGATAGAATCGAAAAACATGAGAGGGTTATGATCGTTACCTTGACCATTAAAATGGCGGAGGACCTTACGGCTTATCTGAGGGAGAGGGACATCAAAGTCACCTATCTCCATAATGAAACAAAAACCCTGGAGAGGACGGAGATCATCTACCAACTTCGAAAAGGGAAATACGATGTTTTGGTTGGCATCAATTTGCTCCGCGAAGGTTTGGACATCCCTGAAGTCTCGCTCATCGCGATTTTAGACGCGGACAAAGAAGGCTTCTTGCGTTCAACCCGTTCCCTGATTCAAATTATTGGACGCGCGGCTAGGAACGCGAACGGAAAAGTCATCATGTATGCCGATTGCGTCAGCGATTCGATGAAGGAGGCTATTGATGAGACGAATAGGCGCCGAAGCATCCAACAAGCCTACAACGAGAAATACGGCATCGTACCAACCACGATTCTGAAGCCGATTTCGGCTCCGATGCACAATAGTGGAGAGGAAGCTGAAATCAACAATGCGGCTCCGGCTAAGATGTCGCGCAACGAAATTCAAAGGCGCGTGGCTGAGCTTGATAAGCAAATGAGAGCCGCCGCAAAAGCCTATGATTTCGAAAAGGCGGCGGAATTGCGCGATATTATGTTTGAACTCAAAGCTTCTTTGGAGGAGAAATGATGAAGCCTTTCAAAGCCTATCTCTTCGATTTTGACGGAACTTTGTTTGATAGCAGGGAATCTCTGCTTCCTGTTTGGAAATACGGTTTCGATAAAATGGGCGTTGATGGCGTTACCGATGAGATGTGTGAGGAATTCATGCATCATAATCTCTTCTATGCGGCTGAGAAAACGGGCATAAAAGACTTCGACGCCTTTTTAAAAACCATCACGGAGGCTTTGGATTTTCCCGAGAATATCGCGAATATGAAAATGTTCCCCGACACAGTCGCGGTCGTCTCCACCCTTTTCAACAAAGGTTTGCCTATGGGTATCGTTTCTAGCAACACCTCTTCTCATATTCAAAAAGCCCTCCTTAGTAAGGGCATGAATAGGTATTTTTCCGCTCTTTCATGCTCGGATGAATATAAAAAAGGGAAGCCGGATGCCGAGCCTTGTTTGCTTTGCCTAGAGAAGATGCATTTATCTCCAAGCAAGGAGATTTGCTACGTCGGAGATTCCTTGCAGGATTATGAGTGCGCATTGAACGCGGGCCTAAAAGGGATTTTATTAGACCGCGACGGCCGTTATGAACTGTTCCAGGGGACGAAAATCGCTTCCCTTTATGAACTTGTCTTTTAGTTTCGCTATAGAGTTGTTAGTTCATAAACATTTTTCGGCGGTATTCACTTCGTTCTTTTCGTTTTCTAATCCTATCTATCGTCTTGCTTCATAGACACCTTCCTCAGCAACATGAAATGTGTTTATACGCCTTTTGTGGGTTTTGCGATAACTTTGCAATTTATACAGCGGAAATACTAAAGCCAACAATGGCGCCAAGAACTTGTTTTTAGTTGTAACGTGGTGGAGAAAAGTCTATCCTTTATTAGCCCAAGAGAAAGGAGCAAGAATTATGAAATGGTATGATATCGTCTTCGTTATCGTTTCCTTGATCGTCATCATTTTGGCTTTGCTCCAAGGCGGTAAATCCGAGGGCGCTTCTGGTGCTATTACTGGCGGCGGCCTTAATGTCTTCGCGAAAACGAAAGAACGCGGATCCGAAAAGGTTATCACCTATTTGACCTTCGGCTTCGCGGTCGTCTTCCTCTTCATCGCCTTGTTGATCTCGGTCACGACGAAGTCCAGCAGTTCTGATTCCAGTTCGAGCGCTTCGATCGAAGCCGCCATCGCGCTTCTTCATTGATGCATCGCCCCTTCGCTTGAAGGGGTTTTCTTTTTGTCCGTGTGATAGACTTTCCTTATGGAAATCCGCGATTTTGTAAAACAAAGAAAAGATGCCTTGTCCACCCAAATCAAAACGATGGACAGACCCCCGCATTTGATGATCGTTCTTGCTAATGACGATCCGGCTTCCGCTTCCTACGACCGTGGGAAAATGAAAGACGGGGCGGAGATCGGCGCATTCGTTGAAATGAGAAAATTCTCCCCGGACGTATCCGAGAAAGAGCTTTTATCTTGCATTGAGGAATACAACAGGGATGATTCGATTGATGGGATCATCGTTCAACTCCCGTTGCCAAAACACATCTCCGAAGAGAAAGTGAAGAGGACCGTCGATCCGAGGAAGGACGTGGACGGCTTTCATCCCTTGTCTTCTTTTTTGCCCTGCACCCCTTATGGGATAATCCTCTATTTAGAGGAAATCGGTTTCCCCTTTCAAGGAAAGAATGCAGTGGTGTTGGGCAGAAGCAACATCGTTGGCAAACCTATGGCCAAACTCCTTTTGTCCAAAAGCTGCAACGTAACTGTTCTCCATAGCAAAACGAGTGAGCAAGATAAAGCTTTCTATCTTGAGCATGCGGATTTGATCGTTGTGGCTATCGGGAAACAAGGGTTCCTTGATAATCGTTTCAAATATAAAGAAGACGCGATTATCGTCGATGTTGGAATCAATAGAGGGGAAGACATGAAGTTGCATGGCGATGCCGTCCCCGATCTTCCCGTGAAACTGCAAACCCCTGTTCCGGGAGGCGTTGGGCTTTTGACCCGTCTCGCTTTAATGGAAAACCTTGTTGAGGCTTATCAAAACAAGTAAAAGCAAGGATTGAAAAAAGGCGCAACTGCGTATCAGCTGCGCCTTTTTAAATAGTTTTTGCGGGGTTATTCGCCTTCTTTATCTTTATTTTCGATTTGTTTTACCGGAGTCGATTCGATCTCTTTGACCTCTTCAGTTTCGATGACTTCGACGGTTTCTTTTGCGGGCTTGTTCTTTTTGACGGGCTCTTCTTCCTTTTCGGATTTATCTTCGTCGTCTCCCTTCTTATCGGAATTCTTTTTGCCGCGTTTAACGGCGGAGATGGTGACCAGAGAAATCTGAGCGATGGCGGCGATGGAGAGGACTGAACCGGTTAAGATGAGCGAGATGCGGTTGCCGGCTTCTTGAGAAACGTTATAGACGACAACGAGGAAGACACCGACGCCGACGAGGATGGCACCGAAGACGATTTCGAGGATCGGCATGAAGTATTTCTCGGTTGTTTTCTTAGCCAAGGTAAGGACTGAGAAAATGAGGAAGAGCAAACCAATGACCATCATTCCAATGGCCATAAAGTAAACCATTGTGGGGATGAAGACTTCCTTTAAGACGACCATGATGACGATGCCTAAGGTGATTTCGAACCCTCCGACGAGCATGATGGGTTCTTCGGTGCGGTTCTCCTCTTTGAGGAAGCTCATGATGATGCGAAGAAGGCCGTCGAGGATAACGAAGGAAGCAACTGAATAGGTTAAGATCATATTCATGTTCCCTTTGAAGCCGTCATCCTGCTTGTTCAAACAGCCAAAGACGATGGAAATTACGCCGGCGGCCAAGAGAATGAGGGCTTCGACGATGTTCCATACCGTCCAGAAGGAGTTAATTTGTTTTTCGTTTTTTACAGGTTTGTTTGCCATGTTTCTTTCCTTTTTCTTTCCAACGCTTAGTATAGTCGAGAAAGGCTTAAAAAGATGAAAAAAACATACCTAAAAGAATACGCTAAATTACTTGTTGTCTCTGGACTCGCCCTTAAGAAAGGCCAATATGTCGTCGTTCAAGCCAATTGCGACCAAGAAAACTTCGTCGCTCTTGTCGTTGAGGAATGCTACAAAGCCGGGGCCAAAAAGGTCATCGTGAAGTGGGGCTCGCAGAAAGTCTCCCGCGTGGCGATGAAAAAAGCCCACACATCCGCCTTGTCCGAGGTTCTTCCTTATGAAGTGGAGGAAGCCAAGTGGAACGCCGAAAACCTTCCTTGTTTCCTATGGATCGATTCCGACGACCCGGATGGAAACAAAGGGGTCGATGCGAAGAAATCCGCGGCCATCCGCATTGCTAGATATAAGCAAATCGGCCAATACAAAGAGGCCATGGAGAACAAATACCAGTGGTGCATCGCCGGAGCCCCTTCTCCGGAATGGGCCAAGAAGGTCTTCCCTAACGATAGGAAAAGCGTCGCGATGGAAAAACTTTGGGAGGCTATCCTTGCCACTTCTAGGGCCGCCGATGGGAAGGGCATCGAAAACTGGGAGGCCCATAACAAAGATTTGAAGAAACGCTGCGCCTATTTGAATTCCCTGCGTTTGAAAGAACTTCACTATACCTCTAATAACGGCACGGATCTTAGAGTGGGCCTTATCCCCGGGGTTATTTTCCAAGGCGGAGGAGAAAAGACGATGGGCGCGGATTTCGAATTCCAGCCGAATATCCCGTCTGAAGAATGCTTTACCTCGCCTAGGAAAGGCGAAGCCGAAGGCGTTGTTTATAGTGCCAAGCCTCTCGTCTACAATGGCCAGCTCATCAAAAACTTCCACCTTGTTTTCCACGAAGGCAAAGCCGTTGAAGCCCATGCGGAAGAAGGGGAGGAAGCGTTGCGTTCGATTTTATCTCTAGATGAAGGCAGCGCCTATTTAGGGGAATGCGCTTTGGTGCCTTTTGATTCGCCCATCAACAACACGGGCCTTCTTTTCTTCAACACCCTTTATGATGAAAACGCCTGCTGCCATTTGGCTTTGGGGCGTGGCTTCAATGAACTTTATCCAGAATATGAGAAATACACACCGGAGGAAATTCGCTCCTTCGGAATCAATTTCTCAATGTCCCACGTCGATTTCATGATCGGATCGAAGGACCTCAACATCGTTGGTACCAAAGAAAATGGCGAGCAAGTCCAGATTTTCAAAGACGGAAATTGGGGTTTTGAGTTCTAAATTCGCTCAAGCTGAATCAAATTTCTGAATTCGATGGTTTTCGTTCCAATGCATAAGCGTCTTTCCTCGACGTTTATCTTTCGTATCGTTCCTTTCAATTCGAAAAGGTGGCCACTTTCCCAATATTCGGCTTTGAGGAGTTCGTTTTCATAATGGGTCAAAATCCAATTGATCTCCTCTGCACGGTCGCTGGAAATAGAAGGTTTAGGGATCCGGCTTTTCCTTTCCATCATCTGAGCGAGGTATTTCCCTTGTTCGACCAAAGACTGATAGGGGGCCCATTTCATCATGCCCCTGTCATATTCTTCGTTCATGCTTTGTGGCCTCCTATCTGCTGGTGTTTTTCTTTGATTGTGGAATCTTTACATAGAGAACTGGCTCTTAAGACGGCGTTTTTGCCGTAAAGAGCGGATACTTTGTCCATTGCGCGTGCGATGTTTTTTGATTTCTCTTCTTCCTCCGGAGCCAAAAACAGATTGAGCTGCTGTGCTTCTTCTTCGCTTAAGTTTGAAAAGCCGATGCCTAGCCCCCTCACGGGCTGCCCGGTATAAAATTGATTGAGCAATCCTAGGGTGGCTTCGTAAAGCCTATCGACATCATCTGTTGGGTAGGCAAAGGAAGATTGCCTTGAGAACCCGCCTCCTCCCGAAGTGGCGCTATAACGGACCATTAAGGATATGGTTTTGGCTTTTTGGAATGACGAGCGTAATCTGAAACAAAGATCGTCGCACATTTCCCTCAGAATGAGTTTCGTCCCTTCAAGGTCGTAATCTTTGATGAGGGTTTGCCCAATGGATAGATTTTTCTCCTTAGGGATGTATTTATTGCGAATATCGGATCGATCGATCCCATTGGCCAGATCATGGAGCTGACGTCCCATGATCCCAAATTCCTTTTCGAGATACCTCACATCCGTTTTCGCGATTCCTTCTAAAGAGGCTATCCCCATTTTCTTCAAATGGGCAACCGTCCCATAAGAGATCCCCCAAACGTCCATCAAAGGGACTTTCCAAAGTTTCGTTGGAACATCTTCCATTCCCCACCTTGCGATATAGGGTGGCTTTTTCTTGCCTTCTTGATCCATGCACACTTTGGCTAGGAACATATTCGGCCCTAGTCCTGCGGTGGCCAGTAGGCCAAGTTCTTCTTTGATCCTTTTTTGGATCCTTTGAACCAATTCTTCCGCGGTGCAGCGATTCAAATCTAGATATGGGGTTAGACGGAGGAAGGATTCGTCGATAGAATAGACATGCAAATCCTCCATTGAAACGAAATCCAGGAAGATCGAAACAACTTTTGCGGACATTTTGACGTAGTATTCCATCCTTGGGACGGCATAGATCGTGTCTTTGACCTTTGGAAGGTCCTTCAACCTTTCGACATTTTTTGCCCCGTATTTGGATTTGAGATAAGGGGTGACGGACATGACGATGGTGTTCTCGGTTCTACTAGGGTCGCATACGGCAAGAGGGGTGGAGAAAATATCTAGACCGCGGGCGGCGCATTCACAGCTGGCGTAGAAACTTTTCATGTCGATGACCGCATAGACTTCATTCATAGGCTTTTATAATAAAGAATGTTTTTTATGTTTTGAGTCTTGATTTTCTTTTGCTCTTATTGGGGGAAACATCCCCAAAGCCAGGGCTTTCGATGCCTGCTTAGGAATGAAAAGAAAGTTGGACCTTGTACGAAAAAAGACGAAAAAAGCACGTGAAAATTTTTTCAAACGTAGAGTTCAACGGCTTTTTTCTTTCCTTGTAAAGGTCGGCTAGATAGATATAATTATTCCGCGTTGGGCCTTTAGCTCAGTTGGGAGAGCGCTTCCTTCGCAAGGAAGAGGTCGCCGGTTCGAATCCGGTAAGGTCCACCAACATCTAAATTTCGGGTTTGATTTCAGGTCAAACCTTTTTTGTTTGCTTCTAGGCAAACCATTTAAGGTCTAAGTTCATTGCTTTTCTTTTCGGCAATGCATTTTCCGAATCATTTATATTGTTTTTGATCTTTTAAAAGGGCAAAAACTAGTCTTGTTGTCACTCTCCATTATTGAGATGATTCCTCCCTTTTTTGACGTTCCACCCCGTGAACACGAAAGCAAGTTTGAGTAATTTGTGACCATTAGTGACACCTGTTTCAATTCATTGCGCCTATCGAAATCAAAGGTGGT
>CAVGXP010000016.1:0-6373 GCA_963633165.1 bacterium | reverse complement strand
TCTAGAATTCTATGCAACCGACGAAATTGACCGGCCACCTATTTTGGAATAACCGAGGATAAGTATCAAGTTTGCTTTCCCTTTTAACGTCAGTCCCTTCCAAACAAATCCCTCGAATAGACTTTTTCCTTAACCGTTTCGAGCTCTTTTACATAACGGTTAGCAAGAATAACGCAGGATTCTTTAATGAATTTCTCAAGGTCATTCACCACCTTGCTGCCAAAGAAAAGGGATCCATCCGGCAACGTGGGCTCATAAACGATGACGTTCGCCCCCTTAGCCTTAATTCTCTTCATAACCCCTTGGATAGAAGAGGCACGGAAGTTATCGGAATTGGCTTTCATTGATAAACGGTACACCCCAATCGTGACGTTTTTCTCTTTCTCAGGATTGTAGACAGGGCTATTCCCATAATCGTAATAGCCCGCCTTTTTCAGTACCTGGGATGCAATCCAGTCTTTCCTGGTGGAATTCGAATCCACGATGGCTTTGATGAGGTTCTGAGGGACGTCATCGTAATTGGCGAGCAATTGCTTCGTATCCTTAGGCAAACAATACCCCCCATAGCCAAAGCTAGGGTTGTCATAATAATGGCCGATGCGAGGATCTAGGGTAACGCCGGAGATGATGGCTTTGGAATCGAGCCCTTTGCTTTCGGCATAAGTATCCAGTTCATTAAAGAAGGATACCCGCAACGCCAAATAGGTATTCGCGAACAGCTTCACTGACTCGGCTTCCTTATACTCCATAAGCAGCACGGGTATATCTTGTTTTATAGCCCCTTGTTGCAATAACGAGGCGAATAGGCACGCATCTTTTTCGTTCCCTTCATGCCCAATCACGATCCTAGAGGGATAAAGATTATCATAAAGAGCCCTGGATTCGCGGAGGAACTCCGGGGCGAAGAGTAAACGTTTGAACCCATATTTCTCTTTGACGGAGGAGGTGTAACCGACCGAAACGGTGGACTTAATCACGATCAACGCATTCGGATTGACCTTCTTAACGAGGTCAAGCACTTCCTCGACTTTGGAAGTGTCGAAGTAATTCTTCGCCGGATCGTAGTTTGTCGGGGTCGAAACAATGATGACGTCCGCTTGCTTATACGCCTCTTCGCCATCTAAGGTCGCTTTTAAATCAAGAGCCTTCGTAGAGAGGTATTCCTCTATTTCCTTATCCGCGATGGGAGATACCCCTTTGTTTATTTTGTCTACTTTCTCTTGGAGGACATCTACGGCGTATACGCGATTATGCTGGGCTAGAAGAACCGCCATAGAAAGGCCTACGTACCCTATTCCAGCAATGGCAATCGTCAAAGGCTCATCCTCTCCATAATGGAGCAAAGCATTGCACGAAGAAACAAAGGATTCCATAGATTCATCCCCATCCTGTTCTAGGTATTGGTAATTCCTCCTAGACATGGAACATATCTCCGCGGCTTGGATCTGAGTAAGGCCTTTGGCTTTCCTGATTTGACGTAGATTCATAGATTTAGATTAATTGAGGAATGCGCAACAAACAATAGCAAAAGTTTTTTAGCGCAATCCTCCTATGCGTAAATGCGCAATTAATCAAACCACTCCGCTCGGCCGTAGAACCCCAAAATAAAGATTTATGAAGACGAAGCTGCCTAATTACGGCCCATCTGCAAAAGTGCATTCATCACCATGCTATCAGCCTCTTATTCGCAATGTCGACAATCCATGTTCCCCATACACCGGCATCCCCTTCTAAAGCGAAAGCGCCATCTGCATTAGTCCAAATAGGCACAAAACCTCTTTTTGAGGGCGTTTGACATGGAAGTTAGAAATTTCTAAAACACACACGTATTGGCTTGTTTTTTCAACATGTAGGGTAAAAACACCGCCGTTTCGGGCTCTTTTTCCAATTAACGGAAATAAAGCCCACCGTTTTGGCTTATTTGACCCTTTTTTGGCATTTGACAGCGAAAAACAAATTCGCTAAAACATTAGAAATTAGGTTCACGAGGTAAGGCCATGCAACAACGCAACGAGCAAATGCAATGCCGTTTGATCAAAAGCAAAGAATCGACCACTTCCTTCGCTATTGATGCACTTTCTTTCTTGGAAGAGGGGATGAAGCCCTTCTGCAAAGAATATTTCGAAGACACTTCCTTAAGCCAAGAAGAGGTCTCCAAAAAAGCAGAGGAAGCCTTCGAGCAACTCTCTTTAACCTATCTATCTTTAAGAAAGAAAGACATCGACGCTTATATCAAAGAGCACCAGCAAGAGCACGACGAAGCCCTCCTTGATCCCTTCTATGCCGATAAAGAGGATCCTGAATTGGCCTATAGGCTTTCCTTGCTCTGTGCCGATTACACCTTATACGCTAGAAACGAGGACCGGGCCCTCATCGTCGACCTCCACGCTAACGTCCCTCTCCCCTATGTCCCCGAAGAACCTAAGCCTGTCGTCATCGAGAAGGTCGTTGAGAAAATCGTCGAGAAAGTGGTTGAGAAACCCGTTGAGGTCCAACCCGTCGTCGAAGAAGAAAAAGAGGAAGAAGAGCCCGTCAACGACCCCTTCCCCGACATCAAACGTCGCACCTTCACCGAGAAGCTTAGGAAGAGCTCTCCTGAGCTCAAAGCCAACTACAAAGCCATCAAGCAGGCCGCTATAGACTGCAAACTCAAAGGACGCGTCTCCAAAGCCTGCGATACCTATCACCTCGGCAGAAAGACCTATCTTAAAATCGCAATCTCTGGCAAAACGCTTAAATGCTATTTCGCCATTAACGCCAAAGACTACGCCAACACGGCCATTCCTTTGGAAGTCTCGGATAAGAAAGCTTATCAAGACACCCCTACTCTTCTTAGGGTCCGCAGCTCTTTGGCCGTTAGGCGCGCCATAAGCATCATCTCCGACATGACCGCCGAGAAAGAGGAGGCCAAATGATCAAAAAAGGTTTGATCATCGCTCTTTTCTCCTTGGCCGGAGTTGTTTTAGGCACTTCCGTCGCCGTCCCTGTTTGCTACGCAATAAACGAGCAATATCAAAAACTCGACTCCACCCAGCCTGACAGCAACGTCTACATCGAAGAACGAGAGGTCTACCTCTCCGACGAGGAGAACCCCCTCTTCCCCGGGGATACGAGAATTTTAGAAGTCCGCTTGGACATGACCACCGAGAAAGAAAGCAAGATCACCCTCTATTACGATTCCTATACCGGGAAAGGCTATGAATATCTCTCCCTAGCCCTCGAAAGCCAAGGGAAGAACTATCTGCCATCCACCGCGATAGAGACGGCGACGAAAGAGAGCCCTTTGCAATTCAATATGAACGTCAAGGAGAACACGCTTCTGGAGTTCCATTACACCCTAAGCAAAGACCTTCCCTCAACTTATGAGGATCTCTCCTTCTCCTTCGCGATGCATCTAGAGGTCGATTGGAGGTAAAGCCATGTTGATACTTATCATCTGCATATCCATCGTAGGCATCGCCCTCGCTAGCTTCCTAGGCTATGTCGGCGTCGATAGCGTGCTTCAAAACAAGAAGAAGACGCCTGAAAAGCCTGAAGAACAACCCAAGGGTTTATATCGAGTGAGGTCCTACTCATTCGCCTATAAAAAAGAAGAGGAAGGCTCGCCCACTTCCCTCTTCTCCGCTTCTCTGCTTTATCCAAGCGACAAAGAAGAGAACGCCACCGACACGGGCGTCAACGAAGAAAGGAGGTAAACAAAATGGAAAGCAAACACATCAAAGGTTTACTCATTGCTTCAGGAGTCGCCGCTTTGGGTCTAGGAGGGGCGATCGGAGGAACATTCGCTTTGTTCAACCGCAACCTCAATGTGGTCACTCACGTCAAAGTCGGCAACCTCAATTTCTCCTTCAGCCGCACCCAACTCAAATCCAAAGTGCTGAACGAGAAAGGCTACCTTGAAGACAAAGTCGACTCCACCGTCGTCGACCTTACCCAAGATGGGTCCAAGGCCTTCGATTTGGATAACATCGCCCCAGGCAGCGAAGTCGAATCCACCTTCAAACTCGAGAACACCGGCGGAACGGCCTTCAAGACAACGCTAGAATTGCTCAACGTCGAAGTCAAAGATAACGGCGTCACCGCTTCTAGCGTCGACTGGCTCCAATACGTCAGCGTCTCCGTCTACGAAGGAACAAATGAAAAGGGCTCTTGCACGTTGAAGGATCTCTCCGCGGTCAATCTAAGCGATCTAGAAAAAGGACAAAGCAACACCTTTGCCCTAAAGCTTGGTTTCGATGCCGAAGGCATCACCAACGAAGCCCAGAATCAGGACATCTCCTTCGCCATCAAGCTGACGATGACTCAGCTCATAGAGGCCCAAGCCTAATCAAGGAGCGAATAAATGAAAAAAAGAAACATCGTCATAACCTCCTTGCTAGCCACACTCATCGCCGCTTCCGGGGCCATCGCAGGCACCTACGCCTACTTCTCCGCCAACAAAGAAGCCCCCTCTAGCGTCAAGATGGCTAAAGTCGACCTCGACGTCACCTTTAAAGAAGACACCCTGGAAGTCTATTCCATGGGGGACAAGCAAGAAGGGAACGTCTTTGAGAACGGAGGGGAAGCCTCCTTCAAGGATTACCAAGTCGACGGAAAGACGATCAAAGGGCTATCCCTCGACCGCATATGCCCCGGCGACAGCGTCAAGTTCTCCTTGTCCTTATTGAACAAAAGCAACATCGCGATCAAATATCGCGCTTCGATCTCAACCTCTGACGAGGATTGCCCTCTAACCCTAATAGGGGCCTCGACTTGGGCAAAGATCGACGCAGGAGCAGAGATCCCCGATAAGCAAATCGAGATATCTCTCCCTAGGGATGCCGGAAACGAATATCAGAACAAAAGTTACGAAGTCCTAATCAACGTCGAAGCCATCCAGGCCAACGCCATCGAAGACTAAACACAACTACTAGAAAGGAATAAAAATGAAACCTTCTAAGAAAATCAGCAAAACATTGATTTTGTCCGCCGCAGCGGCTCTTGCATTTGGGGGGGGTCGCCATCGGAACGACCTACGCCTTATTCACCAGCGAGGCCAATAACCAAATCGAAGTCGTCTCCGGCAAAGTCAGCGTTACCTCCACCCTCACGGTCAAGGAAGTCTATTCTCCGACCCTCATCAACGCAGCCGACGGCGTCATCGTCGATTCCACCAATAACACCTCCGCCGACATCAAAGCCGAGGTTTCCGAGGACGGCAATAGCGTGAGCATCACCAATATGCTCCCCGGCGATAAAGTCGTCGTCACCGTCACTCCTACAAATAACAGCAACGTCGACATCAAATTCCGCGAGATCTATAGCTTCAGTGGAGAAACCGCCGCAGAGGACGATCCCGTCAAACAACTCAAGATCAGCGGCGACGAAGCCATGGTGAAGAACTGGACCAAACTCGCCGCTAACGGCACCATCGAGGCCTACGACATCACCATCGAATTGCCCACAACCGCAACCGAAGAGATTGAGGGAGCTTCCATTAAGCTCGGCGTTGAAGCCGTCCAAGGCAACGCGGCGGTCTATGACACTACCGTTTCTAGTGAAAGCGAATTAACTGCCGCTCTTGATTCGAGTGAACCAAACGTAAGCGTTAAATTGGCTGACGACATCGTCTTAACTGAATATTTGAAAGTTAAAGGAAACACCACCATTTATGGTGACGGCGACACAAAAATCACCGCTCCCACGGGATCGAGTAGCAGGGTCATCAATATCGACAGCGAAGAGGTGCCCGAGAACCAAACAGAATCCGCCACTCTCCAACTTGTCGGTCTTAACCTCGTTGGTAAGGCTGAGGGGACAAATGAATACGATCGCGGCATTTCCGCGTGGGGAAATAAGGACCTAACTCTAATTTTAGAAGATTGCGCTGTCTCCTGCGGGCATTACGCTCTCAACATCGCTGGGGATAACAAAAAAGTGAGCATCATCGCACGCAACTCCACCTTTGAAGGCTATAGCGCATTAAATTTCTGGTCAAGTACAACCGCTACTTTTGAAAATTGCACGCTGATCGGCAATAACGACTTCGAGAGAGACGATTGGAACAACTGCGGAACTATAGCGGTCAATTGTGCCGGAGTCAGTTTGAACTTAACCAATTGCCGGATAGAAGCCAATCAAACAACAGGCAATAAACAACGTTTCTTCCAAATCGACGATCGCTTCACCGCCACTATCAACGTCAAAGACAGCACTTTCTGGATTAACGGGGTCGAGCAAACGACGAAAAGCGATATCGAAAACAACATTTCCGGCGATACCACGGGCATAACTATCGTCGGGACTCAAGCTTAAATCTAAATAAAGGCCAGCAACAACCATATCTACTTAAATTAGCACGGGAGCCATCGCGCTCCCGTGCTATACTTTCAAA
>CAVGXP010000015.1:37839-65957 GCA_963633165.1 bacterium | reverse complement strand
AGATATAATGTTGTTATTGAGGCGTTAATATGAAACTTATCGAAAGAAAATTCTATTTACAAAAACTGATAGATGTTATGAATACTCCCGATATAAAGGTTATTACGGGAATACGTCGTTGTGGAAAATCCAAACTTATGGACGCTTTTGTTGCCTACGTTCAGCAAAACCCAGAAAACAACATAATACGCATAAAGTTGAATTTAAAAGAATTCGAAGCCCTTAAAAATGCCGACGCGTTATATAACTACATCGATGAGCGTTATATTAATGGTAAAGACAACTTCCTTTTTATCGACGAAGTTCAACTTGCAATTGGATTTGAAACAGTAATCAACAGCCTCTACGAAGAAGAACGCTTCAATATATTTTTAACGGGTTCTAATGCGTTTTTATTGTCGAGTGATTTAGCTACTCTTTTTGGCGGTCGCGTGTTTGAAATCAGTCTTTATCCGTTCTCCTTTGGAGAATATCTTTTATATTATCCACAAAGCGATATCGACAGCGCCTTCGATAAGTATGTTTCTGTAGGCGGCATGGCGGGATCTTATCTTTATGCAAATCCCGCCGATGCGAAAAAATATTTATCGGGAATTGTCCGTACAACGATAACGAAGGATATTGTCACAAAGTTTAAAATCGAAAACGAAGACTTGCTTAATATGATTGTCGATTTTCTTATAGACAACATCGGAAGTAGAACCTCTATAAGAAAAATAGCAAATGCGCTCACTTCGAATACATATAAGACCAACGATAAAACATGCGGTGCATATATCGAATACCTTTGTCGCAGCTTCCTTTTTTATCCATTCAAGAGATACGATGTGAAGGGCAAAAGATATTTAGAATCCGATAAGAAATATTATCTTGCGGATTTATCGCTCCGTTATGCAATTATCGGCACGAAAAATGCCGATTATGGGCATTTATATGAAAACATTGTCGCAATAGAGCTATTGAGAAGGGAATATGAAGTATATGTAGGACAACTCGGCGATAAAGAAGTTGATTTTGTCGCTATTAAAGACGGAATAAAAACTTATATTCAAGTTTCTGACGACATTAGTAGAGAAGAAACATTGAAACGTGAAGTTGCTCCTTTGCTAGCCATTAAAGATGCATATCCAAAAATGATCATCGCACGAACAAAACACCCTGAAAGTCAGGTTGAAGGCATAAGAATCATCGATATAGCGAGATGGCTTACTTCGCAAAATTAAAATCTTTTAGAAAATGCGAAATTAACGTTTTCTGGATGACTGGATTAAAACAATATTCCTGAAACCGTTCAGTTTTTGAATAGGCCTTGGGTTTTGCAAAGGAACTTTGTTTAGTAACGGCAAAGCAATAAACCCGTTATGGTGCAGTTCCTTCGTTATTTCAGAGTCTCAACGATATAAAGCCAACGGCTTGTCCCGTCGTTTTTGTAAGAGCGTTGACACTTAGGCGTTCACGCTTGAGCCTCAACATACGCACGTTCTTGTTGGCTATCGTCCTCAATTTGTTTGCCAGAAATCAACCAACAAGCTATTGAGCGGATTGACATAACGCCCCCCAGTTTTATTCAAATGAAAGCCTTGTTTTTGAACAATTTATCCAAAATGTACAAAATGGCCTTTTATTGTATGGTCATGCTTTTTATTTCAATGTTAAACTTACCCTTGTAGGAGATTATAAACGTGAGCAAAAAGAAAAAGCTATTCTCTCAAATCTTCCATGGCGTTGCCCCGAAATTCAAAGAGGCCCTTTTGGCCATTTTGCCCGTCGTGGCCGTCATGGTCATCGTTCCTTTGTGCGTGCCCAACATGTATCTGGAACGTGATGGCAGCAAATTTGGCCCCATTCTAACTTCCCTTTTGATATCTGCGATCCCTTTGGTATTGGGCACGACTTTATTCAACGTCGGCGTGGAAAAGAGTTTGGTCAAAATCGGCGACATCGTCGGGACCACGCTTACCAAAAGGAAGACCATCGGATGGCTGCTTTTCATCGGTTTTTTGATGGGCGTGCTCGCCACCTTGGCCGAACCCGATCTCTCTGTTTTGGCTTCGCGCATCTCCCCTAATGGCCCTAACTGGACCTTGATCGTCATCGCCGCGGTGGGGGTGGGGACCTTCATGCTCGTCGCTTTGGTTCGCGTCTTGTTCAATAAACCCCTCAAATACTGGTTAACCATCGGATATCTTTTCGCTTTCACTTTGGCTTTGTTCGCCGATGAGAATTTCTTCTCCATCGTCTTCGATGCGGGCGGGGTGACCACCGGCGTCGTCACCGTCCCCTTCATCATCGCTATCGGCGTCTCCGTGGCAAGGACGTTAGGCGACAATTCCGGAAGCGATTCCTTCGGCTATTCGGGTTTGTGCTCTTTGGGGACCGTCCTCTCGGTGATGATTTTCTCCATCATCTTGAGGAACAATGGAGGCATCACCGATATCCAGAACATCTTGGGGTCAAAGGATTTCTTCTCTAGCATCAATGGCTTTGAAGGCATCGGGGCCTTTTATTTGGAGAATTTCCTCTCCGCCTTAAAAGACGTCTCCATCTCCATGGCCCCGATCGTCGCTTTCTTCTTCATCTTCAATCTCTTCCTCAAGCTTCCCAAGAAAGAAGTCATCTCCATCGTCATCGGCTTGGTCTACGCTTTCTTTGGTTTGATTCTCTTCCTTATGGGCGCTGAATCGGGATTCATTCCGGTCGCCACTCAATATGGCGAATACTTCGCAAATCCCGATAATTTTGTCTTGTTCTTAATCATCGGCTTCCTCTTCGGCGCGGTGGCAATGCTGGCCGAACCGGCGGTCAAAGTCCTTGCCGACAATGTTGCTGAGGTCAGCCATGGCGTCATTTCCGAAGTTATGATTTACGTCTTCCTTTGCATCGCTATTGGAATCGCCATCGTCATCAATATCCTCCGCGTCCAATATAGGATTCCTTATCTTTATTTCGCGGTGCCTTTCTTCTTGTTGGCGCTGGTATTGACCTATTTCGTTCCGGGCATCTATGTCGGCATCGCTATCGACGCGGCCGGTGTTGCCACAGGAGCCATGGCCTCTTGCTTCTTCTTGCCGATGTTCATCGCTTACACAAAAGAACTCTATGGCACTGGGGCCGACATCATGGCCTATGGCTTCGGGGTGGTTGGCATCATGTCGATGATGCCGATTCTCGCCATCGAATTCTTAGGCTTGTTCTCGACGGTCAAGACCGAATTGCAGAACCGCAAAGCCCTCAAGAAAGCCCTTGAGGAGGACGATAACCAGATTATCCACTTGCCGTTAGAAGGAGGGGAGCAAGCATGAGCATGTTGCACCGTAAAAAGGCCGTAAAGGCCAAAGAAAGCGGCCCTAAAGCCCCGTTTGAACAACGGGAGAAAGTTTACCCGCTTTCCGTCTTCTTCACCATCGTCGGACGTAACCAGTCCCATTATTACGAAAACGCGTATCAGGAAGCCGGCGCTTCGATGTCGCTGACTCTATACGCCCATTCGATGCCGCCTCAGGAGATTCTGGCTTTGCTAGGGGAAATGGAGACGAAGAAAGACATTGTCGTCACCGTTTGCCGCAGCGAACTCATTCCAACCCTAAAGCAAATCGCCCAAGAGAGGTTCGACGTCTCTAGAGCCGCCAAAGGGGTCGCCTTTGCCTGTCCAATCGACGCCGTGCAGGGCATCGCCGTCTACCGTTTCTTAGCCGATCAAAATAGGAGCATCCGCCTGGAGGAGAACAACCATGGAAGCAAATAAACCCTTAGAGAAGACCAACGCCATTCAAACCAAGAAAAGCCTTATCCTGGCTATCGTCAACCACGGCTTTTCGGACTTGGTCATGAACGCGGCCAGAAAAGCCGGGGCTAGAGGGGGCACCGTCAGCAGCGCTAGAGGCACCGCCGATCCGGAGATGGCCTCTTTCTATGGCATCACCCTCACCCCTGAGAAGGACATGGTCTACATGGTCGTCGATTCTTCGGATAGAGATAGGATCATGGAGGTTATCTACGAAGAGGCGGGACTCAAATCCAAAGGCAACGGCATCCTCTTTTCCCTCCCCATCACAGACGCGGTTGGGTTAGAAGCCCCTTCTGCGGACAAGGAATAACGTTTATAGGTCAGCTTTGCCGCTGACCTTTTTAGTAACGGTTATGGCCAACAAAAAAAGCCTGTGTTGTCAGGCTTTTGAAGGATTCTCCAAATGGATTTCCCCCGCCTTTTCCAAGGCGACTTTGGTAATGAAGGGTCCGGTGAGTTCATAAATGAGGGTGCTGGTCAACACCACGGCCACGATCGTGGCCCCGATGGCTTTAATTTCAGGATTGCTACTTTCGCCGAACAAAGTGGCTGAAGTGGTGGCTAAGCCGATGGCGACGCCGGCTTGGGGGATCAAAGTGAAGCCAAGGTATTTCTTGACCGTCGGCTCGGCTTTTGTGATTTCCGAGCCAAGGAAGGCCCCGACCCATTTCCCAACGATGCGGCAAAGGAGATAGACAAGGGCGATCACGATGACGAGATACCCTTTGCTGAAGACGGTGAGATCCAAGCTCGCCCCCGAGATCATGAAGAAGAGCATGTAGACCGGCGAGGTGAAGCGGTCCATGAATTCGAAGGTCCTGTTGGCGTCTTTGGCGAGGTTGCAATACAAAGCGCCCGCCATCATGCACATCAGAAGCGATGAGAGTTCGAATCCACCCATCTGAGGCAAACGGAACATGGCGTAGAGACCCACGCTAGCGAAGATGGCAAATATCGCCCAGCTGATGCGGTTTGCGCGGGATTTGAAGTACCTGTTGGCGAAGCTGATGATTAGGCCTAAGACCGCCCCGATGCTTAAGGATAAGGCGATTTCGATTAAGGGCTTAGCAAGCATCTGATAGAGATCGAAGGATGAGCCCGTGGCGAGGGTCCTGGCAATCTGGAAGAGTATGGCGAAGAAGATGAGCGCGGTGGCATCATCCAAGGCGACGACGGGTAGCAAAGTGCTCACGACGGGGCCTTTGGCCTTATATTGTTTGACGACCATAAGCGTTGCCGCCGGAGCGGTCGCCGCGGCGATGGCGCCCAAAGTCAGGACCAAGGGCATATCGACGCTATCGGGGAAGATGAAGTGGAGGACCAATAAGCCAAGAATGACGGCAATGGAAGCAAGGCCGGATTCCAAGACGGTGATCCAAAGCACGCGTTTGCCTACGGAACGTATGGCGCTAAGCTTGAAGGAGGAACCGATGGAGAAGGCGATGAATCCCAGGGCGATGGAGGAGACCCAACTGAGGTAGTCGTTCCCGCCATCTTTGCCGTGGATATAAACGTAAATCGGGTTGTAATCGGGATTGGCGAGATCGCTGAATTGAGTGATGTGGGACCAATCCGCGAAGATGAGGCCGAAGACGAAGGGCCCCATCAAGATGCCGGCGATGATGTAGCCGGTGACGTTAGGGAGGTGGAAGATCTTCATCAAACGCGTGGAGAGAAGACCCACCAAAATCAAACACGCCGCATAAAGCGTGACGGAAAAGAATGAGATAGCCATAAATGTCTTTGCCTTTGCTTAGAAAGAGCCTTCGTAATCCTCTAGATCGCGGGAGAACATGCCTCCTCTGATCGCTTCGAACGAGCCGGTTTCGTCGCGGATCATGTTTTTCAACTCAGGGAGCTTGTTGGCGTCGACGACAAATAGGGCGAACATCGCTTCGCCATGATCGTGGTAATGCTCATAGGCGGCCAAAGAGAAGAAATGAGTATCTTCGGGTTGATCGTCATCTAAAGCGTGACGCAGAGATGCCGTGCGCATAAGGGTGCCGTTATATCCTGCGGCGCGGATGGAGTCGAAAACTTTAAGGGCTTCGGAGCCATTTTCCAAAATGAGGTACAGAACTTTTTTCATAAGTCCTCCTTAACCGCCACATTTTAGGAGGATTTAGGAGATATGGTAAATCGAATTGAATTATTGTTTGCCAAACGCGACTTAACCTGGTTATCAATAGGAATGAAAATAGAGATGCCGTATGCGTTAAGGCATGCCCCTTGGGAATACGGCCGGGACATCGCTAAAGAGGACTTAGAATATGTGATCGTCCATTCTGACTAGAAAAGGCGCGAGATCGTTGGAGATGAAATAAGAGCCCTATATGGCGACGCTCGTAGGTAGCAGAAGAGACGAAGAGCCCGTTATCCTATAGATAAAAAGGGCGTCATCTGATGGAGTTACGTTTTATGTTGGTAACGATAGAGTCTGACTTTGCGACAAAATCCCCGCAAATTACATTACTATCCTAAGCAATCATGACTAAAAGCATAGGCCAACAAAAAAGCCTTAGATTGCGCTAAACACCAGATTTTGCACGGTTTTTGATATCCTTTAAAGACAGAAGGAACTTTCGAAGGGTTTCGAGAAATCGTCGCTCTTCTTAAGATTCGATCTCTTTCTTTAAAATCTTTTTCTTTGCAAAACGACAATATTTGCTCGAAATACGGGGTTTTATGAGTTTGACGGCGAATGGACTTCCTTCCTTAGAAGGAAGAGGTAGGCTATACTACCAAGGCGAAAAATGGAAGAGTCTTATCCGGTTGAAGAACCGAAGCAGAAAAAGAAGAACAACGCCTTGCGTTACGTCATCTACATCGCGATCGTCTTGATTGCGACGGTCCTTTCTTTGATGGTTTCCCTTTGGGGCCAGTTTGACTCCGTCATCGGGACTTTAAGCGCGGCTTTCCAAACCGCCAACGGATGGATGTACATTCTCATCATCGCTGGAGTCGTCACCCTTTCTTATCTCATCGACGCTTTGATCCTTCTAGTTTTCTGCCGCCTTTACACCAGGTCTTATAAATTCCACCAAGCTCTTGCCAATTCCCTCATCGGCCAGTTCTATAGTGACGTCACCCCGGGAGCTAGCGGTGGTCAGGTCATGCAGGCCTACACCATGAAAAGCCAAGGTATCCCCGTCTCCAGCGCGGCTTCCATCATGGTCATGTGGTTCATCCTTTACCAAGTTGCTTTGATTCTCTTCGATTTGCTCGCCTTCATCTTTGAGTTCAAATCCATCATGTCCATCCCCGGCATATCTTTCAATTTGTTTGGTTGGCAGGCGGATATCCCTTTGGTCCCCCTTATTATCTTCGGCTTCCTTCTTAACGCTTCGGTTATCCTTATCCTTCTTTTGATGAGCTATAACCACCACATCCACAATTTCGTTCTCCATTACGTAATCGGGTTTCTTGGTAAAATCCGCATCCTGAAGAATCCGGATAAGACGAGGGAAAACCTCAGGGTGCAGGTAGAGAACTTCAAAATCGAGCTCAGGCGTCTTCAGGCGAATGTGCCAGTTGTCATTTTGCAGATCATCCTTTTCTTGGTGATGCTTTTCTGCCGCTTCTGCATCCCTTATTTGGCAGGCCTTGCCCTAGGGGGCAATTCCGAGCAATTCTCCATCTCCCGCCTATTCGATGCCGCCTTCCTCAACTCCTTCCACCAAATGGTCACGGGGATCATTCCTCTGCCTGGCTCAGCCGGTGTATCTGAACTTTTCTACAATTACGTCTTCCGCAACTTCTTTAATAACGACACGACCCTGATTTCCTCCTCCATGATCCTTTGGAGGACGGCGACCTTCCATGTCGTTATGGCAATCTCGGGCTTCGTCGCGGCCTTCTACAAATCACGTCCGAAGGAATCCTTCAATTACGCCAACAGGGAAACCTTTGTTACTTTGCAGCTAGAGACCTATAACGAAAGAAAGAAGAGCGCCGATACGATGTATGAGACCGCGCAGCTTTCCCGCAAAGACATCCAGAAGAAGCTCCGCGAGACCACGGGGAACATCTTCTCTAAGAAGCCCAAGGTTCCTGATGATCTCTCCGATTTGGATTCTTCCTTCATCGAGCAAGAGAATTTAACCCGAATGAAACCCGTTGAGGAGCCCAAGAAGAAGCCGGCAAAGAAAGTTAAGCCATCGAAGGTTGAGAAAGTTGTGAAGAAGAGCGACAAGAAGAAAGAGAAGGAGCAGGATTCTTGGGAATCCTTTGACATTTGATGAACATCGCCTTGTTCTCGGACACCTATCCCCCAGAGATTAACGGGGTCGCCACTTCGACCTTCAATCTAAGGAAGACCATTCTCGCCCACGGGGACAATTGCATCGTCGTGACGACGAATCCTTTTTCCAATAAAGTCACCTACGTCGATGGGGTTCTCCGCCTCCCCGGGGTACTTTTGAAGAAGCTTTATGGTTACCGCGCTTCGGGCTTCTATTCCAAAGAGGCCATGCGTTACCTTGAAGCCTTCAAACCCGATATCGTCCATTGTCAAACCGACGCTGGGGTCGGGATATTTGGAACCATCGTGGCGAGTCGATGCCATTGCGGCATGGTCTATACCTTCCATACTTCTATCGAAGACTATGCCTATTATGTCACCCGCGGCCATTTCGACCGTGCGGCCCGGCATATGATCCGTTTCTATTTCAAAGGGCAATCCGTCCGCTTCGGGGCTTTTATCGCCCCCAGCGACAAAAGCAAAGACTACCTCCGTTCCATCCGCATTGATTCAAACGTCTCGGTCATCCCCACCGGGATTGAGCTCGATCGTTTCTCTTTGAAAAACAGAAACCTCGACGATGTGGCGGAACTGAAGAAGAAATTCGGGATCGCTAACGACGATTTCGTTTTGCTCTCCCTTGGCCGCATCGCCAAAGAAAAGAGCATCGATGTCTTGTTAAGGGGATACGCCAAATTCCTAGAGACGCCCCAGAAAGTGAGCACGAAGTTCCTCATCGTTGGATGGGGGCCGGCGGAGAACGAATTAAAGAGCCTTGCCTCGCGCCTAGGAATCGAAGACCACGTCATTTTCGCTGGGCCATGCAAGCCCGAGGAGACCCAGCGCTATTACCACCTCGGCGATTGCTTCGCTTCCGCCTCTATCACGGAAACGCAGGGTTTGACCTTCATGGAGGCCATGGCTGCAGAACTCCCTGTCTTAGCGAGGTTTGATGACAATCTCATCGGAACCATCAAGGATGGTGAAACGGGTTATTTCTTCAAAGACGAGGAAGATTTCGCCGCTAAGCTCTCCTATGTGATTTCGCTGCCTAAAGAAAGAAAGGCTAAAATTATCTCAGCCGCTTTGAAAGCAATCGATTGCTATTCTATGGATTGCTTCTACAAGAATGAAAGGGAGGTATACAACCGTGTCTGGAAAGCAAACTGGTGAGCTCCTGATCAAGGAGATTAAAAAGAAGTCGTCCGTTGTCGTCGTTGTCTTTTCTAACGGGGATAAAGTGAAGCTATCCCCTTCGACCTATACCGAATTCCGTCTTTATCCTGGTAAAGAACTCTCTAGCGAAGAATACAAAGACATCCTCGCCTATTCTAGCAACGACACCTATTACGATTACGCCTTAGGGTGTTTAAGCAAAGACAATTACACCGTTTATTCCTTAAGCAAGAAACTTTCAAACAAAGGCGCGACTCCCAAACAAATCGAGGATATCTGCCATAGGTTAGAGGAAGAAGACCTTATCAACGATGAAAGGTATGCGAAAACCTACGCCGAAGATGTGGCGAAAATGCGCTGTCTAGGCAAACGCAGAATCCTTGAGGATTTGAAAGAAAAAGGGGTTCCTGCAAAGATTTTGGATGAATTGAGCTTCTCTTATGAGGAAGAGCTTTCGAAGGCGTTGGATGGGGCAAGGATCTACAACAAGAAATACGTCAAAGCCACGAACAAATCGAAAAAAGAAAAAGTCGTTCGCGCTTTGCTAGCCCGAGGATTCGATGAAGAGGTCGCCAAAGCGGCCGCTAAAGAAGAAGTCACGCCCAATGATGAGATGGCCGAAAGAGCGAGGCTGAGGATGGCCTTCGATTTGGCTTACATCCGTTATTCAAGAAAATACGAAGGCTACCAGTTGACGCAGAAAGTATTGATCTATTTGCTTAAGCAAGGGTATCGGTACGAAGACATAAAGCCTCTTATCGAGGACAAGCATTTGGAGGAAGAAGGACAATGATCAGCGATTTAAAAAACGGAAGCCGTTTAAGCGGCGACACCTTCTTGGTGACTGACTGCAAATCGGGGACCGGAACGACGGGGAAACGTTATCTCTCCATAAGCCTCCAAGACGCTTCCGGAACCATCGAAGGAAAGAAATGGGACGTCGGCCCGGACGATGAGGCTCTTTTCACTAAAGGCGAGCTTGTGTCCATCGAAGGTGAAGTCCTCTCTTACCGCGAGCAACTTCAATTAAAGATCTATAACGCAGAACCCGTCAGCAAAGAAGGCGTGGACTGGACCCGCTTCGTAGCCAATGCCCCGGTGGGGAAAGAGGTCATGGTCAAGAAGCTAAAAGTCTACCTCGATTCCATCGAAGACGAAGACGTCAAAAGCCTCGTCTGCGAGTCGTTGAAAGGCTATAAGGAAAGATTCCTGACCTGGCCTGCCGCGACGAAAAACCACCACAATTATGTCGGCGGCCTGCTTTACCATTCCTTGACCATGGCTGACGCCGCGGTGTCTTTGGCTAAGGTTTATCCTTCCCTTAACCGCGACGTGCTCCTAGGGGGCGTTTTGCTCCATGATTTAGGCAAGACGCTAGAACTCTCTGGACCCGATGCAACCGTCTACACCCTTGAAGGAAAACTTCTTGGCCATCTTTCGATTGGGGCCTCTATCGTCAGGGAAGCCGGAGAAAGGCTTGGGTATAACCGTTACCCTAATCTCGACGATTCCGCTTCCGAGGAAGAAAAGGAGAAGGCCCTTCATCAATATGAGCTTTACGTGGTGTTCCAGCACATTCTCTTGTCTCACCATGGCAAGCCTGAATTTGGCTCCGCGGTGACTCCGTTGACTCGCGAGGCTCTAGCGGTCTCGATGATCGATGATTTCGACGCTAAGATGATGATCCTCGATAAGGCGTATGAAGCGACGGCCAAAGGGTCCTATACCTCCAAACTCTTCACTTTGGACGATAGGTATTTCTATCATCCCTATTATTCTCCTGAACATAGAGATCCAGGATTGGATGAGGATGAGGAAAAAGAGGTCCTTCTTAAAAAATAGGATTTCTGCGGGTTTTCTTTAGCGAGGAAACCGCAATAATTGAACATTTAAGAAGAGTATAAGAACGCGAAAAGCCACCCGTTGAGGTGGCTTTGTTGGTTGAATAAGGCTTATTTGATTCCTTTTTGAATGGTGAGGGCAAGCCGTGGAAGATCGATGGCGGTCGTGTCCTGGGCTTTCATTGAAATCTGGAATCCGCCTTCTCCGCCGGTGTAACGCGGGATGACGTGAACATGGAAATGGGGAACGCTTTGACCGGCAACCTCGCCGACGTTGGTGAGGATATTGACCCCCTTTGCCCCAAGCACCCCGACCATGGCCTGCCCGATTCTTTGGGCGACGTCATAGACTTTGTGCATCGTTTCCATTGGGGTGGAAAGGTAATCCTGATAATGGGCTTTAGGAAGCACGAGAGTATGTCCTTTGGTGGTTTGTGAGATGTCTAGAATAGCTAAGACATCGTCGTCTTCATAGACTTTGGTGCAGGGAATTTCCCCGTCGATGATTTTGCAGAAAACGTCTTTCATAATGACTCCTTTTCTATATATAGGATTATAGCGCGACTATAAAGAAAGGGCAGCCAAGTTGGCTGCCCTGGTTCGTTTTGATTAGTCGAAGAGATCGGGGAAGGTCTTCTCGAAGTAATCGTAGACGTCTTGGTCGTGATAAGAGATGGCGGCTTCCTCAACATAGTGCTGATTGGCGGCTTTCTTATACGTATCCGAATCCCCAAGCAATCCGGAGATTTCCAAGGCAATTTGATTGGCGGTCTCGCTGCCGGAGCGGTAGGAGGCGTCGATCTTGTCGTAGTAGTTATCCCCGCCTTGGAGCAATTTGTTGGCCTTGACGGCTTCGTCAATGCGAACGATGTACCAAGTGGTGGAAGAGGAATCGTAGAGGACGTAAGGGGTTGCGTCAGAGGCGGAAGCGTCGTAGGTTTCAGGCATAAGGTAGTATTTGCCATCGGCCTGCAAGCGGGTGGTGTAAGAACCATCGTCCCTGCCATTGGAGCCGTAATTGGGCTTGGTGTCGAGCTCATTGGCCACGTTCATCTTGAACAAACGGGTCTTGAAGTCGCTGGCCAAGTCGCTGAGTCCGCTGGAGGTGTACCAACCTTGGGTGATGTTGCTGGAGGCAACGATCGAATCGGTCTCGATCTGGAGGCCGGTTTCCTTGGTGTAGGCGTTGGAGCCGGTGAAATCGGTGGAGGATTCGCTGCTGACCCAACGGTTGGCGGCTTGCTTCCTGTAGTCGATGATGAGCTTGCCGTATTTGGTTTCCTTGTAGAAGGGAACGGAGATGGATTCGCCATCGCCATTGGTCACGGCAGCGTCATCGTAGGTGAAGCCCGCGGTCTTGTAGACGTATTGGGCGACCTTCCAGAGATTGGTTGTCTGATCGGCGAAATAGCCGAGATAGAGCTTATCGAGGAAGTTGAGGTTGCGGATGGCGGCGCTGAGCTCTTCGTCGATGGCAATTCCAGAAGCCTCGGCGATTTGCGCGTCGGTCTTTTCGAGGATGTTGAGCGCGTAGTTGTGATAGAGGCGATACAAGGAACCGAGGTGGTCGCCGTTGTTCTCGTCTTTGATCGCAATATATTGGACTTTACGCGCGTAGGAACGTCCAAGAACGCCGTAGTTGTCGTTTAGAAGGTAATTCTGAACGAGTCCTTTGCGGTAGGCGCTTTGGAGGATGGAACGTTCGATGTAGTCCTTATAGGAATGGATCCAATCCGAGGCGAAGTAGTCATCGACGTCCTCATAGGTATCGGCACCGTCGATGGCGACTCTCTTGGAGGAGATGGCCTCGACTTGGGCGTCGGTGAGAGAAGAGAAGTCGTAGAGCTCGGCCTTCTCGGTCTTGTAGAAGAGATACTCGATGAAGTAGTTCCTCTCTTGATAAGAAGAGTTCTTCACGGTCGTCCAGAAGGACTTTTTGATCGTCTTCACGAGCATTGCGGTGAAATCTTTGACGTTAGCGATGGTCGCTTTGTCGTCTTCGCCTTTGTAAACCTCGTGGGTGTTGGCGAAGGCAAGGATCTCAGCGTCGGTGCCGGAATTGGCGAGTTCGTACAAGCCGACGAATTTGGTGGATTCATCGGCGTAGAAGGAGCCGAATTTAGACTGGGCGATGATGAGAAGAACGTTGTTGAGGATCTTCTCGGAGTTGGTGTCGCCCGAGGTGATGAGGGCATCGTAGATTTCCTTCATCTCGTTGTTGTAGACGTTGGCTTTGGTCCCGTCTTTGTTAACGAGGATGGCTTCGTCTTCTTCGGTCTTCGTCATTCTGGCTTCGATGTCATCGCAGGAAGCAAGGGCAATCGTGGCCGAAGCGGCGAGGACGAGGAAGAATTTCTTAAGTTTATTTTGTCCCATCATAACCGATTCCTCCATTTGCATACATTTCTTCGCCGTTCTGGGCGTTGGTGCCGAGATAGGTCAAGGCAACCGACTCGGAGATGAGGCGTTGACGTCCGTCCTGGATGTCGCGGTCTTCGTTCTGGCGTTCCAAGGCTTCCGCGTAGGTATCCCAGGTGTCGTCGAGGGTCTTAATCTCGTCTTCGTGGTTCTTCTCGCGGGTGTAGGTGATGTAGTTCTTGATGAGCTTCTCAACCTTTTGCCCGAGATCGGAAGAGGAGAAGACGAGGCTCTCGCTTCCATCGACTTCGCCATTGATGAGCTTTTGGAACTGATAGGTGTCTTCGCCGGTGATGTAATTCTTGACGGCGGTGGAGATGGCATCAGCCTTGTCCTGATAGTTCTTCGTGCTGGTGACGACGCGGTTGACGTAGGTGGATTTGTTCTGGGTGGTTTCCCCGGATTTGTATTTGGGGAAGTCGGTGCTGTCGGGAACGTTCACGGTGAAGTAGTCCGACAAAGAGGTGACGTCGGCGGTGGATTCTCCGTTGGTGGCGCTATAGCCAGCGGCGACAGCTTCTTCGAGGGTGTCGTAGGTGGTGTAGCGGGAAGTCCCTTCCGCGGCGGATTCGTCGTATTTGACGTAATTGTCCAAGGCGGAGCGGTTGACGACGATGAAGTGAATGCCTTCATAAGCGTTGCCGCTGCTGTTGCTGGCCTTGACGGCGAGGATGATCTGACCACGCTCATTGGTCAAGACGTTCTCCTTTTCCCCGGTGGTGGACTTGATGTCCAAGATATCGGAGGTGTCGACGGAGAAGCCAGGGAGCTTAGCGTAATCGCTGTTATAGGTTCCACGATACCAACCTTTGTTGGAATCAAAGTTGGACTTTTCCTCGGCAACGAAGGCTTCAGCCTGGGCTTCGGTCATGTTCATGCCGGCCTTGTAGTTCTCGTATTGAGTGTTGAAGGGGATGGTTTCAGGAACGATGACGGCGATGGACCTGTTGTTGAAGTATTTGTTGAACAGGACGTTGCGCGGATAGTAAGTTGACGAACCGTCGTTGACTTTGTAGCCAAGGTTCGGATCGGAAGCGACGTCATCATAGCCAAGGGCGACGGCGGCGCCATAAGGGATGGTGCCGATGCCAAGGCTCTCGAAATAGTCGCGGGTGTTGGTCGCTTTGGGGCCGAAGGTGTCCGTCTTGCTAGGAAGCACGTGTTCCCTGATTTGGACCTCATCGGTGTTGCCGGTGAAGGTCGGGGTGCTGGAAGCATAAGAAGTGCTTGCGGTGTGCTTAGCGTTGTACAAGGCATCGTAAGCATAAACGCCGAGACGGAATTCGGAGACGTATCCGCTTTCCATCAAACCGAGGTCGCCATAAGAGGTGGCGGAGGTGTCATCGGAGGGAAGGGTGAAGCAGATTTCACCGAAGGAGCTCCTGCTCGAATTGGCGGTGACGCCATCGGAGGTGGCACCGGCGAAGGCCTTAACAGCCTGGGAAATCTTTTTGGATTCGTCTTTGGTGATCGTGAATTCGCTGGCTTCGCTGTGGCTGGTCGAGGAGAACTTCACAAGGAAGTGGGAGACGTGATAAGGCGTCTTCTCGATGAGATAACCATTGGAGCCACGGCCGTATTCCTCGGAATAGGGGAAGTAGGCTTTACCATCGCTGTCTTTGCCGGTCTTCATGGCCTCGACGGCGCTGTCGTCTTTGAACTGGCGGGTGAATTCTTCCGATTCGAAGCTATAGAGTTTGGCTTCGAAAAGTTCGGAGACGTTTTTGACGCTGTTGCTCTTAAGCAGCGTTTCCAACTCTTCGGCGTAGGTGGTGCCGTTGTTGTTGGCGTTGGTCTGAGCTTGCTTCTTGATGGAATCGACGCTGTTCTGCGCTTTGGTCTTGAGCTGCTCCAAGGTGGATCCGCCTTTGGTGTCATAGTACTTGCGGATCAAGACTTCTTTGACCTTGTTGAAATTGGTGCTGGCCGCACTGGACCCTTGCTCGTAGTTGTCGAGCAATTCGCTGGCTTTGTACTCAACGCGAGTGCCGCTGTTGTCCGTGAAAGTGAGCACCACCCCGTCCTTGGCCGTGACCTCGTTGCAGGCCGTTAAGGCCAGCACTGCTGCGAGGCTAGAGACAAGACCGAGAGTGAGTTTGGCTTTCTTCATAAAAAACTCGTTCCTCCTTCGTCTGAAACGTAGCGGATAAATGATAAACTTTAAGAGTTCCTCTTACAACAACATTTTTGAAGGCCAAAAAAGCCCAAGCCATCGAAAGAATTTGCGTATTGAGCTGGATTTGACACCAATTTTGCCAAAGATTATATCTTTGAGAGAATTTTTACCGCTTTTGTTGTTCCCGTTTGCATCCACGTCTAGAATAGTTTGGCCTTGCTTGGAGGGGATTATGTCGAAACTCATCATTGAAAACCTGCATGTGTCCGTCAAGGGCACCGAAATTTTGAAGGGCGTCAGCCTTGTCGCCGAAGAAGGAGAAACCTTGGCTTTGCTTGGCCCCAATGGCCACGGCAAGTCCACGTTGCTTGGCGCGATCATGGGCAACCCGAATTACGAAATCACCGAAGGCTCCATCCATTTGGACGACGTCGATGTTCTTTCTTTGCCCGTTAACGAAAGGTCGAAAGCCGGTTTGTTCTTGGCCATGCAATATCCTCCGGAAATCCCTGGGGTCAATTCCGCAGATTTCCTCAAAGCGGCGATGAACGCCCACAGGGAAAAGCCGCTTAAACTGTTCGAGTTCTACTCCAAGATGCAGACCGCCTACAAAGAGATGGGCATTCCTTTCGACATGAGCACGCGCAACCTCAACGAAGGTTTCTCCGGCGGGGAGAAGAAGCGCAATGAAATTCTCCAATTGAAGCTTCTTGACCCCAAGTTCGCTTTGCTTGATGAAATCGATTCCGGGCTTGACGTCGATGCGATGCAAGTCGTCGCTAAAGCGATTCGCGAAGAGCAGGAAAAGGGCCGCGGCTTCCTCGTCGTCTCTCATTACGCCAGGCTCTACGATATGATTCATCCCACCAAAGTCGCCATCATGGTCAACGGACGCATTGCCGTCAATGGCGGCCCGGAATTGATCAAGAAGATCGACACCAAAGGCTATGAGTGGATTAAGACCGAGCTGGGCATCGCCATCGAGAAAGAGACCCCGATGAGCAAAAAATCCATCGGCGTCTGCGCCGCCCACGTCGGAAGCGAGGGGAAGAAAAAATGAATCAGGTTCTTGTCGAGGAAGAAATCAAAGACCTGAATTTCGAAGTTCAGCCGGGTGAGAACCTGGTTTTGAACTTGGCTTGTTTTGAAAAGTTCCCAACGGCCACAATTCACGTAAATGTCTATGAAAACGCCTCGTTTGAAGGCGTTTTTGCGGATTTTTCCAAAAATAGCGGGGTTTTGAAGGTTGCTATTGAATTGCTTGGAGAGAACGCTAGAGCCACATGGAGAAGCGCCTGCATCTGCGCTGGGAACTCCAACAAAACCATCGATGCTGGTGTTGCCCATTCCAATGCCCATACCAATGGACTGATTTCCAATTACGGGATTGCCCAAGATCAAGGACGTTTGTCTTTTCTCGGGGTCTCCGAAATTAAAAAAGGAGCCGTCGATTCCTCGACCAGGCAAGAGGCCAAAATCATCGTCTTCGATGAAGGGTGTCAGGGGAAGGCGATGCCAATTCTTAAAATCGATGAGAACGAAGTTAGCGCCAGCCACGCTGCTGTGGTGGGGCGTCTGAACGAAGCCCATTTGTTCTATTTGCTCTCCCGCGGCATACCTTTGCCCTCGGCCAGAAGACTATTGACGTTAGGCTATTTGAAACCTATCGAAGAGCATTTCGAAGACGAAGCGCTTAAGAAACGCATCGATGAGGCCATCGAGGAAGGTATATAAGATGTTTGATGCAAAAGACATTCAAAAGGATTTCCCGATGTTTCGGGATCGCCCTTTGATGCAAGGGCATCCTTTGGTGTGGCTTGATAACGCCTCAACGACCTTCAAACCTGACTGCGTCATCCAAGAGGTCGTCGATTATTACACCAAAGAAACGAGCAATTCCCATCGGGGGGATTACGACCTTTGCTTCGCCATGGACAAGAAGATCCTCGAGACCAGGGAAATATTGGCGAAATTCCTTAATTGCAGCCCTAAAGAGGTCGTCTTCACCTCGGGGGCGACTGCTTCCTTGAACACGGTCGCTTATGGCTATGGGCTTAAATTCCTTAAACCAGAAGACGAGATTTTGATCACCGAGGCCGAACACGCTTCCAATGTTTTGCCTTGGTTCCAAATCGCCAAAATAACGGGATGCAAAGTGAATTACATTCCGTTATCTAAAGAGGGCCGTATCACGGTTGAAAATCTTAAAAAAGCATTAACGGCCCACACGAAATTGGTTTCCTTCGCCGCTGTGGGCAATGTTTTAGGCTATGTCGAGCCTGTCAAAGAACTGACCGCCATCGCCCATGAGGCCGGTGCCTTGGTTTGCTTAGATGGCGCTCAATCCGTGCCTCATGGCAAGACCGACGTCAAAGACCTCGACGTCGACTTCTTGGCTTTCTCTGGCCATAAGATGCTTGGGCCAACGGGGGTTGGTGTCTTGTATGGCAAATATGATTTGCTTTGCCAAATGGATCCCTTTGTCTCCGGGGGCGGGAACAACGATAAGTTCCATCCCGATTGCTCGGTCACCTTCTTGCCCCCTCCAGAGAAATTTGAGGCGGGTACCTTGAATATCGCCGGCATCCTAGGCTTAGGAAAAGCCGTAGAATACCTCTCAAATTTAGGCTTTGATAGCATTGAAACCCATGAGACAAAATTGAGAAATTATGCGATCTCTAAGCTAAAAGAGACGGGAAATGCGGTGATTTACAACGAAGACGCCGAGGCGGGAATCATCACATTCAATATCAATGGCGTCTTTGCTCAGGATGGGGCCACCTACCTCAACAGCAAAGGCATTGCCTGCCGTAGCGGACAGCATTGTGCGAAACTGTTGAATCAATCCTATTTGCCTACGCCGGCGACCATTAGAGCGAGCTTCTACATTTACACGACCGAAGAGGATATCGACGCGCTATCCGAGGCGGTCAAGACGGGAGGGAATTACCTAGATGCCTACTTCATTTGAACTGACCCCCGAAATCATGAGGGAAATTATCATGGACCATTATGGGTCCCCAAGGCACAAAGTTAGCCCAAGCAACCTCGAGGGCTATATTTCGACGCATTCCTCCTCCGTCAACTGCATCGACGATATTGATGTTTACCTCAAAGAAGAAAACGGAAAAATCAGCGATGCTTGCTGGAACGGCGTCGCTTGCGCGATATCGACTTCCTCCACCGACATCCTTTGTGACCTTTTGATTGGGCAAGACGCGGAGAAAGCCCTCAACATCATCGAGCAATACAAGAATATGATCATCGGCAAGCCCTACGACAAAAATGTTTTGGACGAGGCTTTGGCGTTCATGAACACTGGCAAGCAGGCCGCGAGGGTTCACTGCGCCACGATTGGATGGGACGCTTTCGAAAAGATCATCCGCGAACACGAAGAAGGAGGGTGCTGCCATGGCAAATGAGAAGACCAACCCTTCGGTGCTGGACGAAGAATACAAATACGGTTTCAAGGACAAGGACGTTTCCATCTATAACACCGGCAAAGGCCTCAACGAAGATGTTGTTCGAGCTATTTCCAAAGCCAAAGATGAGCCGGAATGGATGCTGAATTTCCGCTTGAAGGCTTTTCATGATTTTCAGAAGATGCCCATGCCTAACTACGGGCCTTCCTTGGATTTCATGGATTTTGATTCCTATACCTATTTCACCCGTGTGGCGAAGGGGGAGGAGAACAATTGGGATGAGGTTCCAGAGACGGTGAAGAACACCTTCCAGAAACTTGGCATTCCTGAAGCCGAGCAGAAGTTCCTCTCCGGCGTCTCCACCCAATACGAATCCGAAGTCGTTTATCACAACATGCTTGAGGAAGTGAAGCAAAAAGGCGTCATCTTCCTTTCTAGCGACATGGGGCTGAAACTCTACCCCGAAATTTTCAAGAAATACTTCGGCACGGTCATCCCCATCGCCGATAGCAAATTCAGCGCTTTGAACGGCGCGTGCTGGAGCGGGGGAACTTTCATCTATGTGCCTAAGGGCGTCCATTTGGACAAGCCTTTGCAGTCTTATTTCCGCATCAACAACCAAAAAACCGGACAATTCGAAAGGACTTTGATCATCGCCGATGAAGGGTCTGATATTCATTATGTCGAAGGCTGCACGGCCCCGGTTTACAACAAAGAATCTCTTCATGTCGGCGTTGTTGAAATCGTTGTCTGCAAAGACGCCCACGTCCGTTACACGACGATTCAGAACTGGTCCACGAACATCCTCAACCTTGTTACCCAAAGGGCCAATGTTTTCGAAAACGGCTTTATGGAATGGGTCGATGGCAACATCGGCTCGATGACCACCATGAAATATCCCGCCTGCATCCTCAAAGGAGATAACGCTCGCGGAGCCACAATCACGATTGCGGTTGGAAGCAAAGGGCAATATCAAGATTCTGGAGCTCGTATGATCCATGAGGGCAAAAACACTTCTTCGACCATCATCTCCAAATCCGTTTGCCATAATGGCGGCGTCGCTAACTTCAGGGGCACGGTCAGGATGATGCCTGGCGCGGTTGGCTCGAAGTCCCATGTCGAATGCGACACTTTGATCCTCGATAAAGAATCAAGATCGGACACCTATCCTAAAAACGATATCCGCAACGCCGATTCCTTCGTTGAGCACGAAGCAACCGTATCTAAGATTTCTGAAGAGCAGCTTTTCTATCTGATGTCTCGCGGGCTAACCAAGGAACAGGCAACCCAGATGATCGTCATGGGCTTCATTGAGCCTTTCGCTAAAGAGCTTCCGATGGAATATGCGGTTGAGCTCAATCAGTTGATCAAGATGGATATGTCGGGGTCTATAGGGTAATGAACCAGAAAGAATTTGACATCATTGTCGTCGGCGGCGGACACGCGGGGGTGGAAGCAAGCTTTGCTTCTAGCAAACTCGGCTTGTCCGTTTTGCTTTTGACGCTGAACAAATCCATGATCGCGAACATGCCCTGTAACCCCCACATCGGAGGGTCCGCTAAAGGGGTCGTGGTCCGCGAGATCGACGCTCTTGGCGGGTTGATGGGTATCGCCGCCGATCATCACCCCTTGCAGGTGAAGATGCTAAACACCTCCAAAGGCCCATCGGTGCAGTGCTTAAGGACCCAACAGGACAAAAAAGGCTATCCCGCATACGTTCAAAGCGTCCTTTCAAAACTTGAGAATCTAACCATTTTGGAGGAAGAAGTCGTTGATTTGCTCCATGATGATAAATCCGTTTATGGGGTGGTGACTTCCTCGGGGAATTCATATAAAGCCAAAGCCGTGATCCTTACCACCGGTACCTACATGGATTCTTCGATCATCTGCGGCCAAGACGTTCATCCTGGAGGCCCTGATGGCGAGAGGCCCTCTTTGGGTCTTTCTCCCTCCCTAAAGAAAATGGGGATTGAACTGAAACGCTTTAAGACTGGAACCCCGCCTAGATTAGACAAGAAGAGTATCGATTTCTCTAAAGGCGAAATCCAGCTTGGAAGCGAGCTGCATTTAGGTTTTTCAAGCACGACGAAAGAGTTCGCCCCACTAGCAAGCCAACTTCCCTGCTACTTGATTTACACGACGGATAGAACTCTCTCCATCATCAAAGAGCATCTTGATGAAAGCGCCGTCTTGAATGGGACCATTCAAGGCATCGGACCTCGTTATTGCCCATCCATCGAATCGAAAGTCGTGCGTTTTGCTGACAAAAGCCGCCACCAGCTTTTCATTGAGCCGGAGTTTGAAAACGGCGATTCATTTTATCTTCAAGGCTTCTCAACGGGGATGCCTCACGACATCCAGGAAGAGATGGTCCATTCTCTACCCGGATTAGAAAATGCGAAGATCCTCAAATACGCCTATCAGATTGAATATGATGTCATTGCGACCCCGCAATTCGATGAGACATTAAAAATAAAAAAATACGATGGTTTTTATATTGCAGGCCAGATTTGCGGTACTTCTGGATACGAAGAAGCCGCAGGGCTTGGCTTAGTTGCAGGCATAAACGCCTGCAGATTCGTTAGGGGTTTGCCTCCGTTTATCTTGAAACGAAATGAATCCTATATTGGAGTCATGATCGATGATTTGGTGACCAAAGGAACGGATGAGCCTTATCGTTTGCTCTCTTCTAGGGCCGAATACCGCTTGCTTCTCCGTCACGACAATGCTGACGCTCGGTTGACGGAATATGGGTATGAAATCGGCCTTATTGATGATGAACGCCATAAGAACTTCTTAGATAAATATGGCCTCATCGATAAGGCGATTGAATTACTCTCTAACAACAACATCACCGACAAAGAGGCTCTCAACGCTTATTTGATCAGCATGGGCGATGAACCAACCGAAGAAGGGAAAAAGGGGATAGAGATCTTAAAACGGCCCCGTTATTCTTTCCGAAAGATTTCTTCGATGATGGACGCCTTCAAGGACTTTCCTTATTTGGACGACGAATCCGTTTTGGCTTTAGAAACCAGGGTTCGCTACTCTGGCTACATCAAGAAAGAAGAGAAAGACGCGGAGATGTTTGTCAAAGCGGAGAAGATGGCTCTTCCTTTGGATTTCGATTATCTTCATTGCGATGGCCTGCGTTTGGAGGCTAGACAAAAGCTCGACGCCGTTAAGCCAAGCAACGTTGGCCAGGCATCCCGCGTTCCGGGGGTTAATCCCGCGGACGTTTCGATTCTGATTTTGACTCTAAAGAAGGAGAACAGATTATGACTTACGAAGAAATGAAAGCCGCCTTCGAAGGGAGTGATGTATCCGTTTCCGATGAATTGATCGCCTCCCTTAAGGAATATGCTTCTTTGCTCAAGGAATGGAACGAGAAGATCAATCTGACCGCCATTGTCGATGAGCCTCTGGTTGTAGAAAAACATTTCTACGATTCCCTCCTTATTGCAAAAAACCTTGATTTTGCAGGGAAAAAAGTCGCTGATATCGGTTCTGGCGCAGGTTTTCCAGGCATGGTGATCGCATTGGCTTTCCCTACTTCCAAGGTCACTTTGATTGATTCGACAAAGAAAAAGTTCCTCTTTCTAGAAGAAGTCAAATCCAAGCTTGGAATCGAAAACGTCTTTTTCCACGTTGGCCGAGTCGAGGACATGAAAAAAGAAAGAGGCACCTTTGATATCGTCACCGCCAGGGGGTTCGCTGCGATGAATATCTTCCTCGAAGTCGCTGCTCCCTTAGCCAAAAAAGGAGGCGTCCTCATCGCCATGAAGTCGCTTAAGGGCGAAGAAGAACTCGTCAAATCCAAATTTGCCATCCATAAGCTTGGCCTTGCTAAATTGTCCACCCAAAAAGACGTTCTCCCCGACGGCGAGATCCGTCTGAACTATTTCTTTGAAAAGAAAGAAAACACGCCGAACACCTATCCTCGCCCTTGGGCCGACATCCTAAAGAAGCCGCTTTAATTCAATGTGAAACTTTGAAAGCGTTTCACAATCCCTTATCATTTAAACATGCCAAAAATCATCGCCATCGCCAATCAAAAAGGAGGAGTGGGCAAAACCACGACCGCCATCAATCTCTCCAGCGCCCTTTCTCATCTTAAGAGGAAGGTTCTTCTTATTGATTTGGATCCCCAAGGGAATTCGGGCAGAGGTGTTGGCGTTGATATTTCCGTTGCCAAAAAAACAGTTTACGAAGCTCTTGTAGGTAAGCTCCCCCTTAAATCTTGTGTTATTTCTACACCCTTTGATGGTTTAGACGTCGTTCCGGGAAACCTTCATTTGGCTAGCTTAGAAGCCTCGCTTTACACCAATGCCGTCCCCGAGCCTTTTAATCTCCTAAAAAACGCCCTTCAAGATATCAAGGATTCCTACGATTACATTATTTTGGATTGCCCCCCATCGCTTGGCTTGCTTTCCATTAACGCCATGGCTGCAAGCGACTCGGTGTTGGTGCCTGTACAATGCGAATATTTCGCAATGGAAGGCGTGGCTTCGATACTTAGCTCGATTTCCAATGTCCAAAATGGCTTGAACAAGAACCTCAAAATCGAAGGGTTCCTGCTCACCATGTATGATTCGAAAACAATTCTTGGGACCGAGATCGCCTCCGAGGTTCGCAAGCTCTTCCGCGAGTCGACTTTCATGACCTCCATCCCAAGAAACCAATCGATTCAAGAGTCCCAGGCTAGGCAAATGCCGGTCACGGTTTTCAGACCAACATCCTCGGGCTCGATGGCGTATTTCGCTTTGGCCCGTGAGGTAATCGATCATGAGCAGAAGTAAAAAAAGAGCGGTTTTTACGCCGAATTTAAGTGAATTAATTGAAAAATTCTCACAAAACGACGTTATTGCAGAAATGGAAAAGGAATACCAATCCGCCCCTACGCGGTTGGTTAACGTCTCCTCTCTTTGCGATAACGAGGTTATCGGTTCGGTGAAGCTTTCCGAAGAGATCGTGAATTATTTCGCCTCGACCATCAAAGAAAAAGGGGTCTTCAATCCTCTTGTCGTCAGGCCTAAAGATAATGGCTATGAGGTCGTCTTGGGAAGGAAGCGTTTCCTTGGGGCGAAAGAAGCTGGCATTGTTTCCCTTCCTTGCGTCATCAAAGAGATGGGTGATGAGGAGGAACTGCTTATTCTTTTGGCGGATAACCGCGATCAAAGACAAAGCAACATCCTTGAGATGGCCCTCATCTGCGATGCGCTGCAGAAACGATTTCATTACACTCAGCAAACCCTAGCTTCCCTCTCGCATCAATCGCGCTGCCAAATCACGAACACGCTCCGGCTTCTTTCTTTAACCCCTGAGGTTCAAGAGGAAGTAAGCGTTGGCAGGCTTAGTTATGGTCATGCCCGAGCGATTGTCTCCTTAGAAGGCAAAGCCCTTTCTGAAGCGGTTGACGCCATTCATAAAGAAAATCTCTCCGTAAGGGAAACGGAAGCTTACGTCAAGGCTAAGAAACACGGAGGGAAAACCATGGGGCCTTCCGCTTTGGCGAAAAAACTCGGTGCTTCGAAAATGAAAGTAAAGGGGAACTCCATTCGTTTTGATTTCTCCAGCGAAGAGAAAAGAGACAAATTCATCAAGGATTTGCAGGAAAAATAAAAACCAGCCGTAGCCGCGGCTGGTTTTCTTTTGCTGTGCTTAGTCTTCGCTGATCGCTTGGACGGGGCAGCTGGCGATGGCATCATCGATTTCGGCTTCGTCGCCGGCGTCGATGACCTGGGCCTTGCCGTCATCACCGAACTCGAAGATCGAGGGGTGAGATCCGACGCAGAGTCCGCAGCCAATGCAGACGTCCTGGTCAACTTTTGCTTTTTTAGCCATTTGATTTTCCTCCAAAAATCGGTTGAATTATAACGACTTAGGGAAATAAAAGTAAACCGCTAGTGGTTCCAAAACGAACCCTATTCTTTTAGAATAGTGGGCATGGAAACCCGAATGGAGAGATATAAGAAGTGGCGCGATCAAATCCGCCATATGTCCGACGCTCAATTTCCACAAGCCGAGGAGAACGAGGATTTCGTCAAGATGAACCAAACCTCTCCTCAGCAATACGTCAATGAGGAACTTTCACCGAAGGGGCTCGGCAAAAAAAGCCCTTATCTGCTGTATAGGAAACATCTGCGCAAAAGAACCCTCATCGTCGCTGGGGTTTTTGTTCTTGCCTTGATTGGCTTTGTCGTTTGGTTCATTTTGCTTCAAGGGAGGAAAGCGTGATGTCGAAATTCGTTTCAATCGCCATTGATGGCCCCGCTGCTGCCGGGAAAAGCACTGTTGCCAAAATCGTCGCCAAGAAACTTGGCTACGTCTATATCGATACCGGGGCGATGTACCGGGCTTTCACCTATGCCGTTTTGAAAGCCGGTTTCGATCCTAAAGACGAAGAAAAGTCCTGCTCCTTAGTTGGCAAAGTCGATATCGAGCTTACTGAAGATGGCCGCGTCATTTGCAATGGCGAGGATGTTTCTAAGCCTATCAGGGAGAATGAGGTTTCCTCCAACGTTTCCTATATTGCCTCTTATAAGCCGATTAGGCTTGAGCTCATTCATCTCCAACGTCAATTGGCGGAGAAGCAGAACGTCGTCATGGATGGCCGCGATATCGGCAGCTATGTTCTCCCTAACGCCCAAGTTAAGGTTTTCCAAGTCGCTTCGGTTGAAACCAGGGCCAAAAGAAGGTATGACGAGAACCTCGCCAAAGGGATCGCAACCTCTTTGAAGGAAGTCGAAGAGAACGTCCGTCAACGCGATTACATCGATTCCCATCGCGATTTCGATCCTCTGGTAAAAGATGAGGAGGCCATTGAGCTCGATACTTCTGCTTTAAACATCGAAGAATCCGCCCAAGCGGTCTTGGATATCGTCTACAGCAAATTGGGAGAAACGAAATGAGCATGCCTTTGATCGCGCTCGTCGGCGCCCCTAACGTTGGTAAATCGACTCTTTTCAACCGCATGGTCGGAAGCAGGCTTTCGATCGTCGAAGATACCCCTGGGGTGACCAGGGATCGGCTTTATGGAACGGGGGAATGGCTAACAAGGAAATTCCGCATCGTCGATACGGGTGGCGTTGAAATCGAAAACCGCCCCTTCCAAGTCCAGATTCGCGCCCAAGCCGAAATCGCCATCGAAGAAGCCGATGTCATCGTTTTCGTCTCCGATGGCAAACTCGGTGTTACCGGCGATGACCGAGTCGTTGCTAAAATGCTATATAAGTCCGGCAAGCCCGTTATCTTGGCCGTTAATAAAATCGATAACGCGGATAGGATTGCTGATGTCCAAGAATTCTATTCTTTGGGTTTGGGGGATCCCATCCCTGTTTCTGGCGTCCACGGCATCGGGGTGGGGGATGTGCTTGACCGCATTGTTTCCTTGATTCCTGAAAAGAGCGACGTCGACTATGGAGACGCGATTACGTTTAGCTTGATCGGAAGACCTAATGTCGGCAAATCTTCCATCACGAACGCCCTCCTTGGTCAGCAAAGAGTCATCGTAAGCGATATCGCCGGAACGACCCGCGATTCAGTTGACACCCCTTTCCAGAGCGAAGGCAAGAACTACGTAGCCATCGACACAGCGGGTTTGAACAAAAGAGGACGCATCTTCGAGTCTATCGACAAATACGCCGCCATCCGCGCTTTGGCCGCAATCGACCGTTCCCAGGTCGCCGTTATGGTCTTAGATGCCTCCACGGGCATCCTCGATCAAGACCGCCACGTTTCTGGCTACGCTTTGGAAGCGAAGAAAGGCATCGTGGTCGTAGTCAACAAATGGGATCTAGCCCCTAAAGGCCTGGAACAAGGCGTTTTCGAGCAGGAAATAAAATCCCGCTTCAAGTTCCTTGATTTTGCCCAGATCATCTTCGTCTCCGCCAAAACGGGTAAAGGTATCGACAAGATTATTCCCGCGATTGAGGCGGCATATGAGGGCTGCAATAGGCGCATCCCGACTTCTGTCTTGAATCAGATCGTCCAAGACGCCCAGATGATGAACCCCGCTCCCGAATTCAATCACGGCCGCATCAAGATCCTTTTCTCAAACCAAGTGGCCGTCAATCCTCCGACTTTCATTATGTTCTGCAATAATCCTGCGTTTGCTCATTTCTCTTACACAAGGTATTTGGAGAACCGTTTAAGGGATTCTTTCGACTTTTCCGGCACCCCGATTTCCATCGTTTACCGCATGAGAAAATGAAAGCCCTTACAAAATAGGGAAGTTCTAACATATATGTTAGGAATTGCTGAAACTTCATACAATGTATAAAATAGTTGAAATTTCATCGAATAAAAATCGTTCTAAAATTGACTAAAAACGTCAATTTAAACGAAAAAAGTTTTTGCAAAACATTCGATGCCGTGCTACCTTATGCGTAAGGTTTAGCAATAAGGAGGAAACATCCAATGAACAAAGCTGAATTGATTGAAGCCGTTGCCCAAAAAGCCGAAGTCTCCCGCCGTGACGCGGAAGCCGTCGTCGAGTCCGCTCTCGCCATCGTTGAGGAAACCCTCATCGCCGGCGATGTCGTCAAACTCTCGGGTTTCGGCAACTTCGAGAAGAAGGTTCGCGCCGCTCGCGTTGGCACCAATCCCGCCAATGGTGGCAAGATCGAGATCCCCGAAAAGAAGACCATCGTCTTCAAGCCTTCCAAGACCCTCAAAGAAAAGCTTCAGTAAGAGGCCCCCATTTGACTCTTAGCGCCCCGAGTGGGGCGCTTTTTGTGTTATCATTGCGCTTATGAATCCCCCGGTTTTTGAAAGCTATCGCCAGCGTTTTGAAGAAAACGGTTACGCTTTGTATATCGTCGGGGGTACAAGTCGCGACCTTTTGCTGGACTTGAGCCCAAATGATTGGGATTTCACGACTTCCGCGACCCCGGAGCAAGAGAAAGAGTTTCTCCCGAACGCCGATTACACATTCGCTAGATTCGGTTCCATCAAAAGCAAATTCGATGGCGTGGAGGTCGACATCACGACCCTTCGGGAGGAGGGGTCTTATCACGATTTCCGCCATCCATCCTATATCCGCTTCGTTACTTCTCCAGAAGTTGATTCCCAAAGAAGGGATTTCACCATAAACGCCCTTTATATCGATGGTGAAGGC
>CAVGXP010000015.1:0-37599 GCA_963633165.1 bacterium | reverse complement strand
ACAATGCTTGGTTCAAATATTACGATGGACGCGGTGGATTTCCGTTATCTGCTACTCGAAAACTATAAGCGGCTTGGCGTCAGCGAGCAGCAGGTGGCCGTTTTATTGATGTGCGACCATCTTCTTAGGGGTGGGAACTCTTTGATCACCGGGGATTTGCTTTCCCTTAAGATGAACTACAAGCCACAGGAATGCGATACGATTTTGGCCGATCTTTTCAAAGCCGGATATCTCAGTTACGACAATATCGACGGCAAAATGAAAACGAGCTTAGAGCCTCTTAAGAAAAAGCTTTTCGCTCAATTCCAAAACGACGTCGCCGTCTCGAAGGCGAGTTTGAATTCGGCGGATAGAAGCGAAACTTTATCCCGTCTATACGCTTATTTTGAAAAGCGCTTGAACAGGACCTTGTCCCCTTTGGAAAACGACATGATCTCCACTTGGCTTGACGACGCCTATTCCGAATCCCAAATCAAGGATGCTTTGGAGAACTCCATCGCTAAAGGCAAGAAGACCATCAAAACGGTCGACCGCGAGCTTCGTACGGGCAGGAAACGTGATGACATCGAAAAAGAAGGCTATAGCGGCGTCAATGACTATTGGGACGCCGACATCGAACGCACAATCGAGCTAGCGAAGCAGAAGTGGAAGGAAGATGAAGAAAAGTGAGATCGCCGCTTTCGTTGGGCGTAGTCTTCTAGACAAATATCCTGACGCCACATGCGCGCTTAGGTTCAAAAACCCTTTCGAATGCCTCTGCGCGGTGCTTCTTTCGGCGCAGTGTTCTGATAAGAAAGTCAATGAAGTGACCCCGTCTTTGTTCGAATCTTATCCATCGTCGATTGAGATGTCTAAGGCTCCTATAGAGGATATCGAAAACAAGATTCGTTCCCTTGGACTATATAAAAACAAAGCGTTGCACCTTTCTAATCTTTCGAAGATCCTTTGCCTTAAATACGATGGTCAGGTTCCTTCTAACTATGAAGAATTGGTGACTTTGCCAGGGGTGGGCAACAAGACCGCCAGAGTGGTTTTGATGGAGGTCTTTGGTCAGCCTTCTTTTCCCGTTGACACCCATGTTGGGAGGGTTTCTTCCAGATTGGGCTTGGTTAAACCCTCATTAAGCGCGACCGCAATGGAGGCGGAACTTGAAAAACTCTATTCCAAAGAGTTTCAAACCAAGCTCCATCATTGCTTTATTTTATTCGGCAGAGAGATCTGCCATAGTCAAAATCCAGATTGCAAAAGTTGCACTTTTTGCGAATTTTGTCGTTATTTCCCCGCAAAAAATAGCTCTTTTAAGACAGGTAAGTAATCAAAGCGGGGCATGAAGCCTTCTTTGACGGCTTTTCCGTTTGCTTTGATGTAATCTAACGGCAAAGACGAGCGCGGCCTCTCCCTATAAAATGAAATCACTGCTTCCGCGGGCAATAGATAGGTTTCTCCAAGAAGCTCGAAGTGAATCAAGAAGAAGGCGATGCCGCCTTGAAGTAGGACGCGTTGCAAATGATCGATTTGCTGTGAAGGGATGTTAGCAAGCGGGAAAGAGGTTTTTGAACGGGTGCTCTTAGCTTCGAAATCGATATAACGACCCTCACAAACGCCATTGTAATCGGTGGTCGATTGCGTTTCGAAATAAGCCTGGGTGATGATGGCTCCGTGGGAGTAATCGACCTTGACGATGTTGATGGGGGTGGGGCGCTTGGTGATTAGGCAAAGGCCTTTGTCTTTGTAATACTCGTTTGAGGCGTTGATCGCCTCTTCGAAATCCATCCCCCTATTTCCGGAGGACACCTTTGCTTTTTCGACCTTTTTATAGGTTTTTGCGGCCTTTTTCTGTTCAAAAGGCCTTACTCCTGCGGGGTAATTCACTTTAGCTCCTCTTCAATCCAAGCCTGGAACTGAGCGTTGGTGACATCTTTTCCGCTGGCGAGATATTGGGCGGCTTTTTTTACTGAGGAGGAGTTGGCTTTTCCTTGCTGTATCAAACGCAGATACCCTTCTTTGAGAAGGTCTTTCCTTCCAATGAAACTTGAATAAAGTGAAATGAGGTTTCTAGCGTCGGTCAGAGCGTCATGGGCTTTGCCTTCGAATGGAGATTGAAGGGCTTCGCAGGCGTGGGCAAGCGAAAGCACGTTCCCTTTTTGGTCACGAATGTATTCGGAGAGGAGAGCGCAAAAATCGAGGTTCCGGTTTTTGAAGATTTTCACGTCTTCGGCGAAACCGTCGGGGTTGTATTTAAGGGAATTGAGCATCATGGTCGGGTCTTGGTTCCCATAAGTCACAAAAAGGCAGTTGAACCATTCTTTCCCCACAAACTTCCTTAAGGCTTGCTGAGCAAAACGGAAGGGAAGACCCTCGTTTCTGAGCAGTTCGTCGGTGATGGAAGTCATTTGGCTCACGAATGGCCCCACGGGGTTCTTAGCTTTGACGTAGCAACGGAAAGGGCGGCTGATCTTCTTGACGGTCAGGTCTTCATTCAAAGTAACTTTGTAAGCCCCGATTTCGGTGACCTCATGGCTAAACTGGGTGCCCTCTAAATCAAGGAACACCAGTGTTTTGAAGCCTCTTAAGGCCTTTTCTAAACTCTTCACGAGCCGCATTATACCTTTTGAAGCGGGGGTAGCGATAGACCCATCGCCTCATTGCAGGGAAAGGGGCGGTTGAATATAATTCAAAGGGGCAAAAACGTGGAAGACAAAACGATATCATTGAACGTCGATCAGATCCTTAAGAAGACGTTCACTCCAAATGTGAAAGGCTATGATCCAGACGAGGTGGATTCCTTCCTCGATCAGATCATCAGGGATTACCGGGCGTTTGAAGCCTATTACGTCGAAAGCAAGGGCTACATCATCTCCCTTGAATCCCAAATCCGCGAAGCCAAGGAGAACGTGAGCTCGTTGACCGTTGAGAAAGCTCGGCTCGAGTCGCGCTTAGCCGGGGTCAAAGACCCTTCTTCGGTCAGCACGGACAATCTCATGTATGTCAACCGCATCGCCAGCCTTGAAAAGGTCTGCTACGACCACGGGATCGACCCCACGATGATCAAATAAAATGTATCCGGCCTGGACGACTGCTGCCGCAAGGTAGAGGAAAGTCCATGCTCGCACCGCCTGCGATGGCGGTAGTGATTGCGCTGGGGGAATGAATAACCCCAGGCACGCGGGAGCGCGTGACGGCGGAGGAACCTCTCCAGCAGAGGGGAATCCCTAAGGTGCCACAGAGACGAGCATGGCGGCGACGCCATGATGAAACGAGGCAAACCCCACAAGCGAGAAACCCAAATTTGGTAGGGGAAGCGCCCAATCCGAAGCGAAGGAAAGGGAGCCGGCGAAAGCCGAGATAAATTGTCGTCCTAGACAAAACATGGCTTATAGGGCCGGACACTCATCTAAAAATTATGAAAATCAACATACCAACGAAAATTACGATCCTAAGGATCCTCCTAGCCATCGCCTTATTGGTGTTTTGGTTCGTCTGGGCCATCGGTGGGGAATTTTGCCAGTGGGTATCCCCTTTCATCCCTGGCACATCCATCTCCGTGGTTGGCTTAGTTTCCTGCTGCGTCTTTATTTTGGCTAGCGCCACCGATGCCTTGGATGGCTATTTGGCCCGCAAATGGCATCAAGTGACCGATTTGGGGAAATTCCTTGATCCGATCGCCGATAAGATGCTCGTAAATTCCTCGCTTATCTTCTTCGCTATCCCTTGGGGCTTCATGGGCGGCTCTCTTAAAGTCCCCACTTTCTGCGTCATCATCATGGTCTTAAGGGATTTGGTCGTGGATACGATGCGCTTCGTCGCTGCTAGCAAAGGCATCGTCGTCGCCGCCAATGTCTTCGGAAAACTCAAAACCATCTTCCAGATGATCGCTTTGCCTCTAGTTATGCTCAACGGATGGCCCTTCTCCTATTTCGATGGGCAATGGAACCCTTATTGGAGAATCGCGACCATCTTCGTTTACATCGCGACCTTCATGTCGCTTCTATCCGGAATCATCTACGTCGTTCAAAATCGAAATGTCCTGAAGGAGGATAAAAACAATGGTTGATGCACGCGAATTACTTCAAAGGCTGGCCGATAGGAATCTCAAACTCGGCAGCGTGGAGTCGCTCACTGGAGGGCTATTCGGCTCGACGGTTTGTGAGGTACCTGGCGCAAGCTTCGTTTATGTCGGCGGCTTGATCACCTATGATCCGCGGTTGAAGGTTGAGCTTGCCTCCGTCAAACAGGAAGACCTCGACAAAGAAGGCGTTGTTTCTTCTAAAGTCGCCATCGAAATGGCTGAGGGCGGAAGAAAGGCCCTTGGGTGTGATGTTTGCGTTTCCTGCACCGGAAACGCCGGCCCGGAAGTGCAAAAAGACGGTAAACCCGTGGGAACGGTCTTCCTCGGCTTGGCTTATCAGGGGAACGTGTGGACGGTGCCCCTTCAGTTAAAGGGCGGCCGCAACGACATCCGCAAGCAAGCCGTAGAAGCCATGATCGCCTTGGTCGCGAGTCTGTTCCCCGCTGCCAGCGAAGAACTTAAGTAAGCATTTCCTGAAATTCGCCTTTATTTATAGGTAGAGGTTAAAATTATGAGCAAAAACATTCCATCTGCGACGCCTAGCAAAGATCAAGCGCTTGAAGACGCCCTTCGTTCCATTGAGAAAGCTTATGGCAAAGGGGCCGTCATGCGTTTGGGCGACCATGCCAAAGTCGATGTCGATGTCATTCCTACGGGTTCCGTTCTTCTTGACCAAGCTCTTGGGGTAGGAGGCTATCCCAAAGGTAGGATCATCGAAATCTATGGCCCTGAATCCTCTGGCAAAACAACTCTCGCCCTTGAAGCCGTGGCTCAAGCCCAGCTTAAAGGTGGGCGTGCGGCTTATATCGACGCCGAACATTCCATCGATCCGGACTATGCGAAGAAGTTAGGCGTCAATATCGACGACCTGATTCTTTCTCAGCCGGATTCTGGCGAGCAAGCCCTTGAGATCTGCGAGATGCTTGCCCAATCCAACGCTTTGGATTTGATTGTCGTCGATTCCGTTGCCGCCCTCGTCCCCCAAGCTGAACTCGATGGGGTGATGTCCGACAACCAAGTCGGCTTGCAGGCCCGTTTGATGTCGAAAGGCATGCGCAAAATCGCCGGTGTCCTTGCTAGGACCGGATGCACCGTTATCTTCATCAACCAGCTCCGCGAGAAAGTCGGAGTTATCTATGGCAACCCAGAAACCACGACCGGCGGGCGCGCTTTGAAATTCTACGCTTCCATTCGATTGGATATCCGCCGCGCCGAAGCCATCAAAGAAGGCTCGAATGTCATCGGCAACACCGTGAAGGTCAAAGTCGTTAAGAACAAGGTGGCGCCTCCATTCAAGAGCTGCGTCATTGAGATGATCTTTGGGCAAGGGATTTCTAGAGAAGGCGAATTGCTTGATTTAGGCGATAAATATGGTTTCTTGAAGAAGACCGGCTCTTGGTACGAATATAATGGCAATAAGATTGGCAATGGACGTGAAGCGTGCAAGGCCTATCTCCGCGATCATAAAGAAATCTATTCTGAGATCGACGCCAAAGTTCGCGATGCCATCCGTAAAGAGGCGGCTCCAGAAGAAGCCGACGAAGACGGCGTGATTGCTTAACAAAAGGGGCTTCGGCTCCTTTTTTCTTACTCCAGTTGGAGTAAAATACGTTGATGAAAAAAACAAACGCAGTCTATTTCCAATCCGGCGGACCCACGGCCGTAATCAACTCCTCTCTATATGGCGTTTTAAAGGGCGTTAAAGAGAAAGAGGATTCCATTGGTGAGGTCTATGGATCGTTCAACGGCATCGAGGGGCTTATCAACGATGACTTGATTCCTCTTTCCTCTTTGGACGAGGAAACCGTTTCTTTGCTTCCTCAAACCCCTGGCGTCGTGCTTGGGTCTTCCCGTTTCAAACTCGATGAAAATAACGAAGAAATTTGGGATAAGATAGAAAAAACTTTGCAAAAACACGATATTTCCATCATCTTGCCCAATGGCGGCAACGATTCTATGGATACTTGCGACAAACTTTCCAAGCGCTTTTCTTCCAAAGGAATCCGCGTTATCGGCATTCCTAAGACCATCGATAACGATCTTATTTGCACCGATCACTGTCCTGGTTTTGCTAGCGCCGCGAAGCATGTTATCAATCAAGTCAAACTCATCTCCATCGACGCACATAGCTATACCAAAGGAAAAGTCGTCATCATCGAAGTGATGGGGAGAGAAGCGGGATGGCTGGCGGCTTCCGCGGATTTGCTTCCATCCCCCTTTCATCCTGATTTGATTTACCTCCCCGAAGCAGAGTTTTCGGAAGAGGAATTCCTAAAGGAAGTCGAGTCCTCATATGAAAGAAAAGGAACCTGCGTCGCGGTTGTTTCCGAAGGGATCCCTGTTCATCATGAAGTCCTAGCTTTATACGATTCCTTTGGGCACGCCTCTCCTGAAGGCGCCGCGCTTGAACTTGGAAAACTGGTGAATAAGCGCCTTGGCCTTGGGGTCAGGACGGTCATTCTTTCCACGCCTGTCAGGGCCAATCCTTTTTTGATTTCAAAACAGGATTCAGAAGAAGCCATCGAATTAGGAAAATCCGCCCTTTTTGCGGCTTTAAATGGGTCCACGGGCTCCATGATGGCCATTCGTCGTATAAGCTCCAAGCCCTATGCATACAAAGTTGAGGAAGTTCCCGTCAGCAATATCGCCAACCAGAATCGTCTTTTCCCGAAGGAGTGGATTTTATCTCCCTTTGCTTTAAGCAAGGAATTTCACGATTATCTCAAGCCTCTTGTCCAAGGCGGCATTGACGTTAAGTTTGATGAGGATGGAAGCTTCTTGGCAGCCGAGATAAAAAGATAAGAAAATAAAACCTAAAAAAGATACACGTGTCCCCTCTTTTTCGTTTTATTGGTAAGCCCTTCCAATTGTCCCTACTTTTTCCTTTGCTGAGTTGATAAAATAGAGTTGTACCTAAAGGTACTACACCCATTGTCTTGCGTTTGGGTTCGCTAAACGGGTTCTCCCGAAATCATAATAAGCAAATCAAATTCGAATATGCTGGGTGCCTTTTATAAGGAGATTTTATTTCATGAGCTCATTAGAGATCACCTTCCTCATCCTTGCCGGTATCGGCTGGGCCGCCGCAATCGCTTTAGCGGTGCTCATTTTCATCAATAAAAGCAAAGAAAAGTCGGCGAATAGAAATGCCGAAGAGATTCTCCGCGATGCGAAGATCAAAGCCGAGCATTTGATGAAAAACGCCGAGATCGACGCCAAGCAAACGGCCTTTGAAGCCAAACAGAAAGCCGATAATGAAATCCGCGTCCGCAAAGGCGAACTTGCCGCGGAAGAACAGAAGCTCGAACTCCGCGAGCAATCTATCGATGCTAGAGACACTGCTTTGATCCAAAAAGAGAATTCCTTGGAGACCAAGAAAGAGCAACTTGAGCACGAGATCGAAGTCAATAAGAAAAAGGGCGAGGAACTCGATTCCAAAATCAGCAACATCCTTGTTGAACTTCAAAAAGTCGCCGGCATGTCCGTAAAAGAAGCCCACGACGAAATCATGGCCCGCGTCGAAAGCAAGATGGCCAGCGAAATCGCCGCCTACATCAAAAACAAAGAAGACGAAGCTAAAGCCGTTGTTGAAACCAAAGCCACGAACCTTCTTTCTATCGCCGTTCAGAAATACGCTCAAGACGTCGCTACTGAAAGGACCGTCTCGGTCGTCTCGTTGCCTAGCGATGAGATGAAGGGCCGCATCATCGGACGCGAAGGACGCAACATCAAGGTTCTTGAACAGCAATTGGGCGTCGACCTTGTCATCGACGACACCCCCGAAGTCATCACCGTTTCTTGCTTTGATCCGATTCGCCGTGAAATTGCCAGACGCGCCCTCGAGTATCTTGTGAAAGATGGCCGCATCCAACCGGGCAGAATCGAAGAAATCGTCACCAAATGCAAACGCGAAGTCGCTGAATCCACCCAGAAATATGGGCAAGAGGCCTGCTACAAGCTCGGTCTTAGCAACATCAACCGTGAATTGATGGGCTATATCGGCCGCCTCCATTACAGAACTTCCTATGGTCAGAACGTCTTGCAGCATTCCATGGAAGTCGCTTATTTCGCAGGCATCATGGCCGGCGAGTTGAAACTCGATGTTAATCTCGCCAGACGTGCTGGTTTGCTCCATGATATCGGCAAAGCCGTCGATTTCGAAATCGAGGGCAAGCATACTGAGCTTGGCGCTCAGCTTGCCAAGAAATACGGTGAAGGCGATGTGGTCATCAACGCCATCGAAAGTCACCACGGCGATGTGGAAGCCAAATATGTCATCTCTCATCTTGTCGCTGCTGGGGATACCCTTTCCGCCGCTAGGCCGGGAGCTCGCTCTGAGACCGTTGAAACCTACATCAAGAGGGTCGAGCAGCTTGAGACGATCGGCAAATCTTTCGAAGGTGTCCAGCAGGCTTATGCGATGCAAGCGGGCCGTGAGATCCGCGTGATGGTGATCCCTGAGAAGATCACAGATTCGGAAGCTGTCGTCATCGCCCAGCAGATCAAGGACAAGATCGAAAAGGAAATGACCTATCCTGGCGAAATCAAAGTTTCGGTTATCCGCGAATACCGCGCGATCGAAACCGCCAAATAAAATGCGCATCTTATTCTTCGGCGACATCGTCGGGCATCTCGGTTTTACCGGGGTGTCCGACCTTTTGCCTTTATTAAGGAAACAATTCAGGCCGGATTTCGTCATCGCTAATGGCGAAAACATGACCAAAGGCAAAGGATTGTCCTATAACGATTACGCCGCGTTGATTGACCTTGGCATTGATTGCGTCACTTTGGGCAACCATTGGCATTCCCGCGACCAAATCGACCGTTATATCGATCAAGTGGATTGCCTTGTTCGTCCCGCCAATCTAATTGGATATTCTCGTGGAACGGGAAGCTTGGTTTTCGATACCCCCGAAGGCTCGTTGAGAGTCACTAATCTATTGGGCCAGGCTTTCATGAACGAAAATGTGACCGCTCCATTTGAGACGATGAACAATATCCTTCAGGAAGAACCCACTAAATTTCACTTTGTTGATTATCACGCCGAATCGACTTCCGAGAAGCAGACTTTCGCCTATGGCTTCGATGGAAGCGTAAGCGTGGTGGTGGGGACGCACACCCATGTTCAGACCAATGACGCGAGAACTCTTCCTTTGGGCACAGGGTTGCTCACCGACGTGGGGATGTGCGGCGGGTTTAACAGCGTTATCGGCGCGGAGCCCGAAACTGCGATTGAGCGTTTCCTCATCCTCAATCCAGAAACCCGTCTTTCCTTCCCTGTGGAAGGGGAGAAAATGGTTAACGCCTGCCTTGTCGATTTAAACCCCATGACGGGGCTATGCGAGAAGATTACGACTTTGTTCTATGTGAACGGAAAGGACAGAAATCATGGCAAAAACTGATTATTTATCTTTGCCCGATATGAAAAAAGCCCGCAGCAGGACGGAGAAATCCAAGATAATTCGTACCGATCTCGCGGTCCCTGAGGCGGTGAAAAAATACGGGCAAGGACGCCAATATTTCATCAAGACCTTTGGCTGCCAAGGAAACGTCAGGGATGAGGAAGTTTTAGGTGGCTTCTTTGAACTTGCGGGGATGAGCAAAGCCGCCTCCGAAGCAGAAGCCGACGTCATGATTATCAATACCTGCGCCGTTAGGGAAAACGCCGAGGAAAAGGTATACGGAGAAATCGGCAAGTTCAAAAGCAAACATTACCAAGATCCCGAGCATTTCATTCTCGGCGTCTGCGGATGCATGATGCAACAAGAAGGCGTCGCGGAGAAAATCAAGAAATCTTACCCTTATGTCAATTTGATTTTTGGGACCCACAACATCCCTGATATTCTTAATTTATTGGATGCCCATCTAAGTCGGAAGAAAGACGTTGTCAAAATCACATCCGGGGAAGGAAACGTCTTCGAAAACCTTCCTTCGACCCGGTTGGACAACGTCAAAGCCTTCGTCAATATCTCTTATGGCTGCGATAAGTTCTGCACTTATTGCATCGTTCCTTATACCAGAGGCAGAGAGCGTTCTAGGCCCCTTGAAGACATCGTGAAGGAATGCCAAGGGCTCGTGGATGAGGGTTTTAAGGAAATCACCCTTTTGGGCGAGAACGTCAATAGCTATGGCAAGGATTTCCATGACGGGACCAATTTCGCCACATGCTTAGCGAAAGTTGCTGAAACAGGCATCCCTAGGCTCCGTTTCATGACGAGCCACCCTTGGGATTTCTCCTCGGATATGCTTGATGTCATCGCCAAATATCCCAACATCATGAAGTGCATCCACCTGCCATTACAATCGGGAAATGATGAAATACTTCGCCAAATGGGCCGCCGCTACACCAGAGCGCAGTATCTTGATTTGGTCAAAGAGATTCGCGATAAAATCCCAGGATGCGCTATCACCACGGACATCATCGTCGGCTTCCCCAATGAAAACGAAGCCCAATTTGAGGACACGCTGACCCTGTGTCAAGAGGTCAAATACGACGCGGCTTTCACCTTTATCTATTCACCTAGAAAAGGCACACCCGCCGCGGCGATGAAAGACGATGTCCCCGACCATACCAAACATGAACGCTTCAACCGCTTGCTTAAAGTGGTGGAAGAAGGCGTCATGTCCCATTCCAAAGAAATGGTTGGTAAAACCTATGACGTTCTCGTCGATGGGCCTTCGAAAAAGGATCCAAAGATGCTTTCTGGATACACAGGGAATAACAAACTCATCAACTTCGAAGGACCCGCTTGCTTAAAAGGGATGATCGTCAAGGTCGAGATCGTCGAAGACCGCGCCTTCTCAATGATTGGCAAGCTCATCGACGACCCTCTTCTTTTGCTTTGCCATAATCTCTCCGATGCGATGGCCAAAGAAGATGACGTCATCGCCTTCTTCCAAGCGAGGAAAAGCTTCATGGAGGATCCGACTTTAGTGAAGATTCGTGCCGATATGGAGACCAACCAAAAGAGGATGATGAGCGCCGCCGCCGACAAACGCGAAGAGGATTACCAACGCGCCAAAAAGGAATACGAGTCTCTTAAAAAGGAATATGAGAGCAATCCCGTATATCAAAATTATGAAGCTTCGCGAGAAACCGTTTTGCCTTTGATTCAAGAAATAGAGGCGGGTTTGCAATGATTTTGGTCCTCACCGGTCCAACTGGAAGCGGAAAAAGCAAAATGGCCGTCTCCTTGGCCAAGAAGCTAGGCGGTGTTGTTATCAACGCGGACGCTTTCCAGGTGTATGGAGAGCTGAACATCGCTACCGCCAAACCTAGCGAATCCATGAGGGTGGAAGTCCCTCACTACCTTTTCGATTTCATTCCGTTGCAAGAGGATTACAGCGTCGCTGAATACCAGTCCGACCTCAGAGCTGAGATTGCTGAACTCTCCAAAAAGTCGACTCCCATTATTATTGCCGGGGGCACTGGGCTTTACATAAAAGCCGGGCTTTTCGATTATGAATTCCCGGTTGAGAAACAAGTTGATTTATCTGCTTACGAAGGGCTAGACAATGACTCTTTATATCAGATCGCTTTAAATCTCGATGAGGCATCCGCCAAAGATATCCACCCAAACAACAGGAGGAGGGTACTCCGCTTGATTCACTATTGTCTAGCGACGGGACAGAAGCGTTCATCCAATAACGAATCTCAGAACCACTCCCCTTTATATGACGTCCGTTTCTATGGCCTTAATGTCGAAAGGCAGGATTTATATCCCGTTGTTGAAAAGCGCGTCGACGACATGTTCGAAGAGGGATTAGAAGAGGAAAATCGCAAAGTGGTGGAGAAATACGGCCGGGAGCCCCATGCGTTCCAGGCAATTGGGGTTAAAGAGTTCTTTCCTTATTGGGATGGTAAGGCGAGTTTGGAAGAAACGAAGACTTTGATAAAAACCAACACCAGGCACTACATCAAAAAGCAGATGACCTGGTTCCGTCATCAATTCGACATTCATTGGATTGAAAGCGAAGAGGATGTTCTTAAGGACATCGCCCAGCGAGTTTGAGTCTTTTTCTTTTCCTAAGTCGAATCCATAATGGAGCAAAGGGAAAACGATATGGCACTTTTGAATATATTAGAAATTGCAAAAAAAGCAGGCATTCCAACTGAGAGGCTAGAACCTTACGGCAAATACAAAGCTAAAGTGGATCCTTCAGTATATGAATCCCTTTCGTCTAAACCCGACGGCAAACTTGTTTTAGTGACCGCTATAACGCCAACGAAAGCCGGCGAAGGCAAGACTACGATATCCATCGCTCTTGCTGACGGTTTTGGAAGAATAAATAAGAAGGCTTTGCTGTGTCTTCGCGAGCCTTCCCTAGGCCCTGTTTTTGGCATTAAAGGAGGGGCGACGGGCGGTGGACTGGCCCGTATTGAGCCTTCCGAAGATATCAATCTTCATTTCACAGGCGATATGCACGCCCTAACCTCTTCGATTAACTTAATTGCTGCAGTCATCGACAATTCGATTTATCAAGGCAATCCGTTAGGCATTGACCCGAATAAAATCGTTTGGCAAAGGGCTCTCGACATGAATGACCGTGCCCTCCGCTCCGTGACCGTTGGGCAAGACGATCCCAAAGGAACGCCACGGAAAGAACATTTCATCATAACCGTGGCTAGCGAACTCATGGCGATTCTCTGCCTAGCTTCCTCGGAAGAAGATTTCCTTTCTAAACTCGAAAAGATCATTGTCGCGTACACTTATGAAGACAAGCCCATCACGGTCAAAGACCTGAAGGTTACACACGCCGTGATGAAGCTTATGAAAGAGGCGCTTAAGCCGAACCTTGTTCAGACCATTGAAAATAATCCCGTCTTTGTCCATGGCGGTCCGTTTGCTAACATCGCGCATGGGTGCAGTTCCATAATGGCGACTAAACTTGCGCTTAAATTGGCTCCGATTACCATAACCGAAGCTGGCTTCGGCGCTGATTTGGGCGCCGAGAAGTTCTTAGACATCAAATGCCGCGAGGGGAATTTGCATCCTGATTGCGTCATTGTGGTGGCAACGATTCGTGCCCTAAAACTCCATGGAGGCGTTGCCTTCGAGGATTTGGGGGAAGAAAACGTCGACGCCCTTGCCAAAGGGGTTTGCAACCTCCAAACACACTTGGATAACATCAAGAAATTTGGAGTCCCCACGATTGTGGCCATAAATCATTTCGCCCAAGATTACGAAAGCGAAATTGCTTTCTTAGAAACGTGGTGTAAGGACAACGGAATCGAATATTCCTTTGTTGATAGTTTTGAAAAGGGCGGCGAAGGCGCAATTGATTTGGCAACGAAGGTGGATGAGTTGCTTGCTACAAAGCCTTCAGCTTATGCTCCAATTTATGATTTGAATGCATCTCTTAAAGATAAAATATCCTTGATTTGCAAGGAAATCTATCATGCTGGAAGCATAAATTATTCCAAAGAAGCCGAGGAGCAAATCTCCAAATACGAGGAGATGGGTTTTGGCGATTCTTATATTTGCATGGCCAAAACACCCTCCAGTTTTTCCGATGATCCTAATTTGCTCGGTGCCCCTTCTGGTTTCCCTATCACCATAAGAGAAGTCCGCTTGTCCGCGGGAAGCCGTTTCGTGATTCCTTTGACCGGGAAGGTCCTTACCTTGCCAGGGCTTCCTAAAGTGCCAGCCGCCGTCAAAATGGAGGATGAACCGTGGTGAACGAACCCATCGACTTAAACGACATCATCGAGATGAAAAAGTGTCATCCTTGTTCGACTCGGAGCAAATTATTCGAGGTCGTTAGACTCGGAGCGGATGTCAAAATCAAATGTCTTGGCTGTGGCAAGATCATGATGCTTGATCGCGACGTCTTCAATTGCAAAGTTAAACGCGTTTATAAGAAAGCTGATTCGCCGATCCAAAATTCTTAAACCGAAAGCCCGCCCATTCTCCTTTATTTAAGGAGTGGAGGTGGGCTTTTGAATTTATTAGAGCTTCGCGATGTTGGAAAGCATTTCCCTTCAGAAGGGAAGAAGTGGGTTTTTAGACATCTAAATTTTGTCTTTCCTTGCCGGGGGCTATTTTTGATATGCGGGCCATCGGGATGCGGGAAAAGCACATTGCTATCGCTTCTTTCCGGTCTTTCTAGGCCTAGCGAAGGCAACGTTTACTTTCAAAATCGCCTAATAAATCGAATGGACGAGCGCGCGATGTCTTCGTATAGAAGCAAAGAAATTGGGCTGGTATTTCAACATTACAACCTTCTTGAAGGGCTGACCTCTAAAGAAAACGTCTTGCTTCCTTATTTGATCTCAAACTCTAGAAAAGAAAAAAAGAAGGCGGAAAATCTTCTGGAAAACGTTGGCTTGAAAGAGAAAGTTGATCAATGCGTGGACACTCTTTCAGGAGGGGAAAAACAACGGGTGGCCATATGCCGGGCTTTGATTAACTCTCCGAAAGTTCTTTTCTGTGATGAGCCAACCGGGGCGCTTGATAAGAAAAATTCCATCGCGATTATGGAGTTGCTTAACGACGTTGCAAGACAAACGCTCGTTATTCTAGTTAGCCATGACCTCGAATTGACCCGTCCTTATGCGACAGGGGTTTTGGATTTAGGGGATATTAAAGGGGAATAAATGAGTTTGCTTTTTGATTGGGAAAGATTTCTTTTGAAAAGAAATCTGCGCAAAAACCTCTTTAAAAACCTTGCCTCTTTCTCGTGTGCCGTGATTGGTTTCTCTGTAACGCTTTTATCTATTGGCTATTTCTCCGGCTACGATAAAGCCTTGTCCAACCAAGGAAAAGAGGCATTGGATTATGGGTTTTTCATGCTTACAGAAAAGAAAAAGGTTTCCGTTGGCGATTCTCCTTTGAAACTCGTCGAGACACGTCGGCCCAATTTGGAGAGTTGCATTGATGCCCTCGGAGACGAAGACGTTGAGTATGGCCTTTGTTTCTCCTATTTCTTTCCAGACAGCGCCCAAATCTATTTCGGGGAAAGCGGCGTCGGGGCGGTTAACTTCGCGCCCGTATTCTCTTTTGAATTCTGTGAGACGAAAAAAGACTCACTACTCGGCGGCTATCTCCCTTTAGAAGAAAGCCTTGAAGTGTGTCTGGTTAACGAAGCGTTTGCTAAAGAATATCCAAACTTGATGGGGGGAGGGGCCTTTTCTTTCTCAAAAACCTATACCTATGGAGAGAATAAGGACACGTCGAGATTTGATTATCGGATGGAAGTGGCGGGTGTGGTTAAAGACTTTCCATTTATGTCGACTCCGAAGGTTTATTATTCATATTTGGCCCTGGAAGCCTTTTTCTTCAATCGAAAAGTAGGAACGCTGAAACAAAGCGTTTTCTCCATGGTTGATGGAGCCGATGCTTTTGCACCGCAGGGATCGTACTCCCGCTACGCCTTCTTTTTGTCCGATGCGGCGGTTAGCAACATTCCGCCGGAGGTTTTATCTAACGGAGAAGGCCTTTGTGCGTATGGCGCGATTCACACGTCCATGGAAAGCTTCTTTTTGCTTTCGAAGAGTTTCGCTTCTTCCTTGGCACTTTTCTCTTCCGTATCCTTGGCGGGCTTAATCATCGTTTTGGCGATGAATAACTACGCCCATTTCACCTCAAAGAAAAAAGAAAATGCTATCTTGATAGCTCTGGGCGCTAAGCGAAAGCAAATTGAAACGATTTATGCTTCCGAGGCAATTCTAATCTGTGTCGGTTCATCGCTTTTTTCGCTTCTTTTGTCTTGGCCATTTTCGCTAGCGGCAAATTCGTTCTTTCGGTGGAAATTCGGTCTGCGCGATATCGTATCTATTCCCTTTTTCTCATGGCGGGGCTTCCCTTTTTTGCTAGAAATCATTCTTTTTGGGTTTTCTTTCCTTGTTGCATGGGCGTCGAAAATCCCTTTCCGCTTCGTGAAGATGGACGATTTGATAGAGGAGCTTCGCGATGAATAACCACGGCATCGTTTTGTCTAATCTCGTTCGGAAGTTTGGAAAGGAAACGGCTCTTAGGGGGATCACGTTATCTCTTCCCAAAACTGGGCTATTCGGTATTTCTGGGGCTTCTGGTTCGGGGAAAAGCACATTGCTTAATATATTGGGGATGCTTGATTGCCATTACGAAGGGCAGGTTTCGATATTTGGCAAGGATCCCAAAAGGATGTCTGATAAGCAACGTTGCGCTTTTAGGATGCGCAATATCGGATTCGTCTTCCAATCCTTTAATCTGCTGGAATTAGAAAGTGTCGAATTCAATATCCGCTTGCCTTTGGAGGCGGCATATCGTTGCTCGAGATTCGTCAAACGCGAAAAAACGAAAGAGGCGCTGAAACTCGTGGGAATGGAGGGGTATGAGAAAAGAACTGTGAACACGCTTTCGGGTGGGGAGAAGCAAAGAATCGCGATTGCTAGGGCCATAATCAACAACCCCTCCGTGCTCTTTCTTGATGAGCCGACAGCAGCTTTAGACAAAGGAAGGGCGGAGAATTTGTTTTCGGTTTTGAGGAAGATTGCTTTAGGCGCGTTAGTGGTTGTCGTCAGCCACGACAAACCTTTGTTAAATGGTTTTTCGGATGCTGTCTTTGAAATCGAAGATGGGCTCATATCTTCGTTTCAAGTGGGTTTTGCAAAGAAAAACGAGCTGAAGAAGCTTCCTTTGAGAACTTTGCTAAGAAGGAAAGAAACTCCGCGAATTCCTCTTCATTACCAGATTTCGCATGCTTTTCACATTATGAAGAAAAGAAAATGGAGATCCTTCTTTATGGAAGGCTCAATCGCGTTTGGGTTTATAGGCGTTGGGCTTTCTCTTTATTTATCTTTCTCTATTTCCTCTCAGCTGAAGTCATCGTTTTCGACCGTCGTTCCTGAAAACCAAATCGTCATGGAAGCGAAAGAGGCAAATGTTTCTTCTTCCGGCAATGCCTATTCTCTTTCCAATGAATCCGCGGCCTTGCTTGTAGAGGAATATCCTGAGGATATTGTGGATTATGGCTTAGGTTACGTCCTTAATTTCGAAGAATGGTTTTGCGATGACAATTCTTTATCTGCCCTTTACGGCTCCGAACAAATTCCTTTATCGGGATTCAGCGTTAGATCCATCAACGATTATCAATGGCTGGACTTGCCGGATTCCTATTCTTTTTACCCCGCCCGACCACAGGAAATGGAATGGGATGAAATCGTTCTTGGGCTTCCTTACCCAAGCATGCATCAACTTTGCCTTAAGTTGCACATTGAACGTAGCTATGAAAGTCTTGGCGCTTTTTTGGAGGACGTCCCTTTGCCGATATTGCTTCGTGCCTCCCATCTTGATTGGGGGTTTCAGGACGAACAACTTTTTAATCTCGTGGGGGTCACCCAAACGAAAAAGCCTACGATTTTTCATCGTAATCATCGTTGGGCAAAGGAGATTCTTATCGACAAGATGCGGTTTAAACCTTGGAGAAAAGGCGATGTGCCGACCCCTCAATCGATATTCGAAGTTCCTTATATTGAGCCAAGGGGCACGCCTGCTTCGTTCCTATCTAATATCCGTCGAGATTCGCGCTGGGAGGATTTGATTTTAGAAAAAGCCTCGCCAACTTTTTTAGGGAGCCTTTTGGAAAAAGGGGATCAAGCCCTAACTCCAAGGCTCTATTGCTTTTCCTGCGATTTTTCCGGGCCAAATTGGACCACCTTCTACGAAATCAAAGAGAATAATTCCGATATTGTCGGTTTCGATGTTGTTTCACCGGGTGGCATTATGGCCTCGCCGAGTTCGCTGGTTTTTGGCTTCTCCAGGCACTTGTTTTTCTCTTCTTCAAAAGAAGAAATTCAAGCGGCGGTGGATTCGTATTCTAGACTGCCTTCTTCTCAAAAAGACAATCCGATTGAATTGGCTGAAACTTGCAAAGATGCAGGGGTTTTGCAGTCTTCTTTGCCTATCAGGATTGCGTTTGGGCAGACTAACCCTACCCAAGGAAGGCTTCCGAAAAGCCATGAGGAGATAATGGTTTCTTCCTCGCTTTACGAATTGTGGGGGCGGGAGAAAGAAATCTATGTCGCCGGCGAAATTTCAGGTCAGGAAAACGGGGACTACTACGAACGCGGTTTCTCTTTTTCATCGATTAAGGTCGTAGGTGTGGTGGAAGAGCTAAAAGAAACTTTGTATCTTCCAGATGCCTGGTCCTCTGATTTTCTTTTTCTTTGCCTCGATGCCGATCCTTTTTCTTTGCAACCAACCGGGGCCGTTTTCCAAGTCGAGGACGAGGAAAAAGTTGCCCCTTTATTAGAAAAACTTAAAACAGATTATCCACAGTTCGAATTCGGCTCCCCGATGCTGGAGGTTTCTTCCGCTGTTGAGCAGTCGCTTGGCTACGTCAAAGAGGTGCTTGCTTGCTTTGCTTTCTTCTCGTTTTTAATGTCGTTTCTCCTTTCCGGACTCACTTTAGGGATTTCGGTCTCGGAGAACGAAAAAGAAGGCCGGCTTCTGTTTGCCGTCGGCGCGAATCGAGGCGATATAAGAGTGGGGTTGTTTTGCCATGGCCTTTTGTCCGCCTGTGCTTCTTTCGCCTCGGCGTTGATTTCGCTTGGTTTTCTTGAAGTTGGGGTGGCGGCATACCTTTCAAAGTCCTTTGGCGTCGATTTTTCCTTTCGCTTTTCTTCGTTGCCTTTTTTAGGAGTTCTCTTTTGCTTGATGGTTTTCCTTTCTTTTGTCGCCATTTTCGTTCGGTTTAAGACCAATAGGAAAGAATTTTGGTAATTGTTGTGTTTCCAATCGCTTAAAGTGGTGTTATTATTTTCCACGGCCAATAAACCTTTTTAGGGGCGTATGGCTAGGAAGGTTAGGAGTCTCATGAAGGGAACAGTTAAAATGTTCAACAAAGAGAAGGGTTATGGTTTTATTCATGCCGAAGACAACCAGGACTACTTCTTCCACTACTCTGCTCTTCTGATGGACGACTACAAGACCGCCGAACCTGGCGAGCATGTAGAGTTCGAAATCGAAGAGTCTCAGCGTGGGCCGCGTGCTAAGAACGTTAAGAAAGTCACTGACTAATTAACCTAGCTGGTTACGCCTCCGATTACATCGGAGGCCTTTTTTGTTGCTTTATAAGTTCCTCGGGAACGATTTTCCTGTTTCGTCTTTCATGCGCGCGTGTTACGCGCTAGAATTCACCTGCTCATTTTTGAGGAATTATTTACTATGCCATTAAAAGCCGGAATTGTTGGATTGCCAAACGTTGGGAAATCGACCCTCTTCAACGCCATAACGAACTCTCATGTCGAAGCCGCGAACTACCCGTTCGCCACGATTAAACCCAATACGGGCGTCGTTGTCGTTCCCGACGATCGTTTGGATTTCCTTTGCGATATGTTCCATCCCGCCAAAAGGGTAAGTGCTACTTTCGATTTCTACGACATTGCCGGCTTGGTTAAAGGCGCGTCAAAAGGCGAAGGTTTGGGAAATCAATTCCTTGCCGCCATCAGGGAATGCGACGCCATCTGCGAAGTCGTTCGTTGCTTCGATTCCAACGAAATCATTCACGTGGAGAGCTCCGTCGATCCAGAGCGCGATATCGGCATCATCGATTTGGAACTCGCGATGGCCGACTATGAAAGCGTGCAAAACCGCATCGCCAAGCAAGGAATCAAAGCCCGCGTCGGCCACGATAAACTGGCCCAGTTTGAAATGGCCATCCTTTCTCCGCTTGAGCAATGGCTTGGGCAAGGCAAACCCGCGAGGACCTGCCCCGATTTGACCCCGGAGCAAAAGGATTACGCTCAAAAGAGCTTCTTCCTCCTCTCGGCCAAGCCCATCATCTACGTTGCTAACGTCGCTGATTCCGATTACACCAATCTCGATAATTGCTCCTACTACCAAACGGTTAAGAAAATCGCCGAGGAGCAGGGCTCTCAATGCATTCCCGTCTCCTGCGAAATCGAATACGAGATCTCCCAACTTGGGCCCACGGAGAAAAAAGAATTCTTGGAAACTCTTGGCGCGGATGAATCCGGTTTGGATAAATTGGTCAAAGCCGCCTACAGGTTATTGAATCTCTCCACCTTCTTCACCTGCGGAACCGACGAATGTCGCGCTTGGACCTTCGTCAATGGGATGACCGCCCCAGAATGTGCGGGCATCATCCACACCGATTTCCAAAAAGGCTTCATCAAAGCCGAGTGCTATGACTTCGACGTGCTGAAAGAACTTGGCTCGGAAGCCGCGGTGAAAGAGGCTGGCAAGCTTCGCCAAGAAGGGAAGGAGTATCGGATGAAAGACGGCGACGTCGTCTTCTTCCGATTCAACGTCACCAAATGAGGGATATCCGCATTGGAATAGGCGAGGACATCCATCGCTTCGCCCCGGGGAGGAAACTTGTCCTTGGGGGAATGGAGATTCCCTATAAACTTGGCTTGGAGGCCTATAGCGATGGCGACGTCGTCTACCACGCCGTCTCAGACGCCTTGCTTGGGGCATTGGCGTTAGGCGACATTGGGCGTTACTTCAAAACAAATGATCCCCGCTGGGATAACGCCCCGAGCAAATTGATTCTCTCCGCGGTCGTGGCCATGATCGAAGAACGGGGATATGGGGTTGGAAACCTCGACGTTGTGGTTTTGGCCGAAGAACCCCATCTTGCCCAATACATCGAAGGCATGAGGGTCAACTTGGCCTTCCTGCTGCATGTCGACGTTAGCCGCGTCGGCATCCAAGCCGGTACCGATGAGGGACTAGGCGAAGTTGGACGAAAAGAAGGAATCCGGGCGAAGGCCGCGGTACTGCTGATGCAAAAAGAAAACGAGGAACAAAAATGGACAACGACATCCGATTGAAAAAAGCGCTGCTTCCTTTGCTTAAGGAATGCGGCATCGATGCCAACGAAAACGATATCGTCATCGAAAGAAGCAGGGATACTGCCCATGGTGATTACGCCACCAATTGCGCGATGAAATTCGCCAAAAAAGCCGGAAAGAATCCTAGGGTTTTTGCCCAAGAACTCGCCGACAAGCTTTCTTTGGACTTCGTCGAGAAAGTTGAGATCGCCGGCCCCGGCTTCATCAATTTCTTCTTGAAGCATGGCGCTTTGACCGACGTGCTTTCCGCAATCTTCGAGCAGGGTGCCTCCTATGGCCGCGCCCCTAGAAATGGGGAGAAGATCGACATCGAATACGTTTCCGCCAATCCTACGGGGGATTTGCATTTGGGCCACACCCGCTGCGCGGCGGTAGGGGATGTCATTTCCTCTTTGCTTGATTGGGCGGGCTATGACGTGACCCGGGAATATTACGTCAATGATTGCGGCAATCAGGTGGAGCATCTTGGCCATTCCATCAGAGCCCGTTATCACGAGGCTTTCGGCGAACCTTTGGATCTTGCCGATGACGATTACCACGGCACCGATTTGATTGCCATCGCTAACGCTATCAAAGAGCAATACGGCGATAAATATCTTAAAGACGATCAGGAATCCCATGATTTCTTCATCCGCTTCGGAATTGATGCTGAGCTAGGCAAGATTTGGAAAGACATGGATGCCTTCCGCGTTCATTTCGACAAGGTCACTTATGAAAGCGATATTCGCAAAGGCGGGAACATCGAGAAAACGATCAAAGAACTCAGCGACAAAGGGTATGTCTACACCAATGAAGGGGCTACTTATTTGGCTACGACAAAATTCGTTGATGACAAAGATCGCCCGATCGTGAAATCCGATGGCTTGTACACCTATTTCATGCCCGATATTTGCTATCACTACAACAAGATGGAACGTGGCTATTCCCACCTTATCGACGTTCTTGGCGCTGATCACCACGGCTATATCGGCCGTATGAAGTCCGCTTTGATGATGAAGGGCTACCCTGAGGATTCCCTTGAAGCCCAATTCGTTCAGGTTGTCCGCGTCTATAAAGACGGGCAAGAGGTCAAGATGAGTAAAAGGACCGGCAAGGCCATTGCTCACCGTGAATTGGTCGAGGATGTCGGCGTAGATGCCGTGCGCTACTTCTTCGTTGAGCGCAGCGCGTCAAGCCACCTCGATTTCAACTACAACCTCGCCATGGAACAAAGCTCCAGCAACCCCGTTTATTATTCTCAATACGCCCATGCTAGATGCGCTTCCTTGTTGAAGTTGGGCGATGAATTCCCCATCGACTACGAAGGTAAATTGCTTAAAGAGCCCCAGGAATTCGCCATTTTGAAGCATTTGGCTGATTTTCCGAGTATCATAGAATCCGCCGCGAAGGAAAGGGAGCCGGCTAAGATGGCCGCTTACGTCCATAAGCTCGCGGGTTTGGTCCATGAATTCTACGCTGCTTGCAGAATCATCGATCGGGAAAACAAAGACTTGACCTCATCGCGCCTTGGCCTTATAAAGGCTTGCGAAATCGTTTTGGAAAACGGTTTGGGGATCCTTGGGGTTTCCGCTCCGGAAAAAATGTGAAAGGAACAAAAAACAATGAAAAAACAATCCATGATTGACACCGCTTACGCCGTTCTTGAAGCCTCCGAAGAAGCTTTGACCTTCAAAGACCTCTGGGACAAAATCAAAGCCGAGCTCGAAATCGGACCCGACGAAGAAGCCAGCCGCATCGGTCATTTCTACACCGACATCTCTCTTGATGGCCGCTTTGTCGAGGGCAAAGACAACACTTGGAAACTTCGTTCTCGCACCAAATACGAAGAAGTCCACATCGATATGTCCGACGTTTATAGCAGCATGAGCTCTGAAACCGATCAGGATGCCGCCGACGTCGCCGAAGACCTCGAATATGACGCTTCCGTCCAAGGCCGCATCCTCGACAACGAAACCGAGCCTGAGGACGAGGATGAGAGCGCTCCTAAGACTCAAACTGCCGAAGACCTCGGTATCAAGGGAATTGCCTGATTCAATTGTCACTGAGCGCTGGCGAAAGCCGGCGCTTTTTCTTTCCTTTCAAGGCGAAACAAGGTATCTTAGTCTGCTTAGCATGATTACCCTTGAGCAGCTTAAAAGAAAAATAGAAGACGCCGACATCATCACGATTTGGGGGCACTGCATTCCCGACGGGGATTGTTATGGGTGCCAAATAGGCCTCAGGGAAATCATCAAGGAAAATTACCCCAACAAAACCGTTTTGGCCATCGGCAGTGGGCTGCCTCCTTTCTTTAATCGCCTATCGCAAATGGACATCGTAGACGAAGATACGATTAAGCGTTCTTTGGCAATTCTTGTCGACGTTTCCTGTTTAAGAAGAGTTGAGGACAAGCGGGTTTTCCTAGCCAAAGATTTTGCGAAAATCGATCATCATAACCCCAACAAAAGCGGTGAAGAATTTCCTTATCCATCCGTATATGTAGACCACCAAAAAGTCTCATGCGCGGAGATCGTTGAGGCGTTCGCTTTCGAAAACGGACTAAGAATGAACAAATTGGCCGCAGAAGCCCTTTATTTAGGAATCGTCACGGATTCTGGGTGCTTTCGTTTTTACGGTACAAACAAAGGCACTTTTGCGGCGGTTAAGCGCCTTGCGGAATATAAAATCGATCCCATTTCCATTCGCAATATAGCCTTCTATGAAGACGCAAAGACAAAAGCGTTCAAAAAATATCTTCGAGGTAACGCCCAAATCCTTGGCCGCGTTTGCTATGTTTACGTTACGCCTGAAGAATACCTTGGCTTTGGACTAACCTATGAAGAAGCAGGATCGCTGGTCAATTGTCTAGAAACGAAGAATACTGAAATTTATTGCTTGTTTACCGAAGACGGCAATGGCGAAGTCAGGGGCGAACTACGTTCCAATAAAGGCTATCCCGTTCAACCGGTGGCGACGGAATTCCATGGTGGGGGTCATCTTTTCGCCGCTGGGACAACAACCTTCTCGAAAGAAGAGTCCCTCCGTGTCGTTGAACGTCTGAATCAAGTTGAACAAATGAAGCTATAATCAAAGCGGAGGAAAAATGTATGTACGAAAAGGAACTGCAAGCCGCCATCAAAGCCGCAAAAAGGGCCGAGGAGAAGATTCTTGAAATCTACGGAACGAATTTCGAGGTCGAAATCAAAAGCGATGATTCCCCTGTTACCAAGGCGGACAAAACCGCCGATGAAATGATAAGAGAAGATCTTGGTAAGGCATTTCCGGATTACGGGTTTCTGACCGAAGAGAGCCAGGATACAAAAGAAAGGCTGACCAAAAAAGCGATTTGGATCGTCGATCCCGTTGATGGGACTAAGGAATTTGTTTCTAGAAACGGGGAATTCACGACCAACATAGCCTTATGCGTCGACCATCAGATTGTTGTTGGGGTCATTAATCTTCCTGTTCTTGGACTTACCTATTACGCGGTCAAAGGCGCTGGGGCCTATCGCTTGGATAAGGATGGAAACACGGTCCGTATTCATTGCTCGGATCGCGATGAACGTCTAAGAACGGTTCGTTCCATATCCTTCTTCAACGACAAAGAGAAGGCCTTCTATGCAACTTACGCCAACCGCTTCGAAGGAGAAGCAACCCCCATTGGAGCGGCCAATAAATTCTGCGTGATCGCCGAAGGGAAATACGATTTCTTCTATCGAATGTCTTCTGGAACGAAGGAATGGGATGTCGCCGCGGGCGATCTTCTTATCCAAGAAGCCGGAGGAGCGATGGTGGAACCTAACGGAAAGCCCTTCACCTATAACCGCGAAGACGTCTATAACAGGAACGGTTATATCATCGCTAACAAGGCTGAGAACCTCATTCTCAAATAGGCCTTGTGCGTAGACGAAAAAAGGCTAATCTATTACGCGGAAAGGAGAGCGCTATGAAATTCTTCAATAGTCTTCCCAGACTCGTTCAGTTGATCCTTCTTCTGATCCCTGGCGTCAACTGGGTGGTTGAACTCGTCGTCCGTATCACTGCGGTCATCGAGAAACCCCATGGTACCCACAATATTCTTGGCCTCGTGCTCGCGGTAATCCCCTTTACCGGCACGATTCTTGGCTACGTTGATTTGGTTTGGGTCATCCTCTACAACCATTTGCTTTGGGCTAACGATTAATTCTTCGTTAAAAAAGGAGCTTCGGCTCCTTTTTTGTTTGCTTTTGCGTATCGTTAGTTGATTGCTTCTTTTCTTCCAGCCACCTTATTTGATGCTGATGAACTGGAGAATAAAGCCAGAAGGGTTCGTTTGCTTTGGCCGGTTTAATAGAGGATAAAATGTTGTGATTTAATATTGCTTTTTTATATCCCAGCGTTTTTAACCGCGTCTTCTTCTTTTTTCCTAAGGTATTCAGCCATGAGGTCGGAAGGGATATCCACTGTTTTGACGGCCATGACTCCAGGAACTTCTTCCATGAGGATGATCTCCACGCCAGAGGTGATGTCTTCCCCGGCATACATGCAGCCCTCGCAGGCCCCCGTCATCGTTAGGTAGACTATGCCGTCTCTAAAACCGATGTAATCGATGTCCCCACCATCGCGTTGGAGAAATGGCCTGACCTTATCGATCGTGGCTAGAATCTGTTTTTCAATTGCTTCGTCGTCCATAATTATTTTCCGTATTGTCTTCTCTTCGTTTTCTCGTTGCAAATGATACGCTTTTTCTTTGATATTTTCTTCCCCCATCTATAATGCTTTTGCCTGGTTTTACAACGGGTCAAAATTCAAGGGTTTGGGAGCCTTTAAAATAAGCTTAGAACCCAATTTTACCCCTTTTGTTTTAGGGGATTCTATTTTGCAAAAATTGAATTTTGATGAACCCGTTCACTTGAAATAGGCGGTTTTTGCGCTTAAAAAGGAGAAATAAATGCCAAAAGAACTACCAGTATTCGAACAATGGCCCTTCCGCGTCCCGAACATCAAGAAGTCCATTGAAAAGGAAAACGCATTCGTTGAACAAATGAAAACGTGCGGTTCCGATGAGGAAGCCCTCTCGCTATGGAAGAAGCACGCCAAATTCCACGATTCCCTAGATAACGAAGTCACCCATATCTCCGTTCTCTATACCTTGGACACCACCAACAAGAAATACGAAAAGGCTATGAATGTCGTCAACGAAGGCATGCCCTTGGTGCAGGCTTCGATGAACGCTTGGAATAAGGCTCTTTTGGAAAGTCCTCATCGTCCTTATCTAGAGAAGAAACTCGGTTCCTTTCTCTTCACGATGATCGAATATTCTTTGAAGTCCTTCGATGAACGCATCGTCGAAGAGTGCGTTGAAGAGAATAAACTCACCATGGAATATGGGGCTTTGATCGCTTCGGCAAAGGTTCCTTTCCGCGATGGGGTTTATAACCTTCCCCAGATGGGAAAATTCATGCAAGACGTCGACAGGGAAACCCGCAAGGAGGCTTCGGAGGCCTATTATTCCTATCTTGACGCCAATATCAAAGAGAAGGCCGAGGAGATCTACGACAAACTCGTCAAAGTCCGCGATAGGATGGCGAAGAAGATGGGTTACGCCAATTATGTTGAGCTTGGTTATCTTCGCATGAACCGTTTCGATTACGATAAACACGATGTTGAAGGTTATCGTGAACAAATCCGTGAGATCGTCACTCCGATCGCCGGCAAGATCGTCAAAGCCAATTTCAAACGTATCGGCATTTCCTCTCCGCGCCTTTACGACATGAGCCTCTCCTTCAAAGAAGGCAACCCCATCCCCAAAGGGACGACCGCGGATAAGATCGAAGCCGCGAAGAAGATGTATTCCGAGCTTTCCCCGGATACGGGCTATTTCTTCCCTTATATGGTCGATCATCACGTCATGGATTTGGAGGCTAAGCCGGGAAAACAGTCGGGTGGCTATATGACTTATTTCCCGACCTATAAAATTCCATTTATCTTCTCTAACTTCAATGGTACCAGCGGTGACGTCGATGTCTTGACCCATGAATTCGGACATAGCTTCCAAGCCTATGTCGCGCGCGGAATTAAAATCCCCGAATATCGCGCTCCGACCATGGAGAGCTGCGAAATCGATTCCATGTCCATGGAATTCTTCGCTGAGCCTTGGATGGACCTCTTCTTCGATGAGCCGGACAAATACCGCCATGTTCATTTAGCTGATTCCATCACCTTCTTGCCCTATGGTGTGACGGTGGACGAATTCCAGCAGTGGGTTTATGAAAATCCTGAGGCGACCCCCGCTGAGAGGGACGCCAAATGGAGCGAACTCGAAAACAAATACACCCCTTACAAAGTTGCACTTTATAAGGACAACGAATATATGGCCACCGGCCATCGTTGGTTGACGCAAGCCCACATATTCGAGTCTCCTTTCTATTACATCGACTACACCCTTGCCCAAGTCATGGCTTTCCAATTCTTTAATCTTGATAGGAAAAATCATGAGTTGGCTTGGAAGAAGTACATGAAGCTCTGCAAAATGGGCGGAAAATACCCCTTCAGAACATTGGTTAAGAAGGACGGCATGAAAGACCCCTTCGATGAAGGCGTCGTTAAAAAGAGCATCAAGCCTTTGCTTAAAGTCCTTGAGTCCTACGGTTTAGATTAAAAATAGGACGACGGTGAAGCCCCTTCTCCCGTCGCCCTTTTTATATTGCAGGAGTCTCCTCCTGCGAAATCTTTGATCTGCCTTCTTGAAGAAGGAGGCAAAAGAAAGATAACACCTAAACTATTTTTCTTTTTTGGTTCCTTTTCTGAGTTCGTTTTGTTTCAATAGTTGATCTCTCAAGCTTGTCACCATGTATTTTTGATAGGCGTCTAGCCCTTCAAGACTTAGATAGTTTGGTGGCACTTCAAGGCCATGTGCTTTCGAAACGGCTAGTAGATTGGCTTTGTTCGTTTTGTCAGGCTGACAAAGGCCGCGCAACCAATTGTGGATGCTTTGACGGCTGCAGTTTGCTTCTTTTGCTATTTGCTCTATGGACATGCCACAGGAGGTTTCAAGCAATCTAATCAACTCTGCGTAGTCCAATTCAAAATCCACTATGAAACAATATTCCCATCGCGTTATCTTTTGGCATTCCAAAATCTTTTACAATAAAGACCTCTAAAACGATGAAATGAACCAAAAAGTTCGATGCAATGGGTTTCTTTCTGAATAAGAATCTTTTACAAGGCCCTCAACCTAGTTCGTATTTAATATTTTTTGTTTAGATAATCGATGTAGTAATTCGGGTTCATCTCTTCTCCGGTGACGGCTTTAAGCCAATCCGAAGGCTTCATCCAATCCTTGGGCCAATCCACTTTTTCAAACCAAAGCTTGATTAAAGACAGGTCGCCTTTCTTTAGGCAAGAAGCGAAATCGACGTCCTTTTTCATGGAGGCAAGAATTTGAGCGCCATACATGTTACCAAGAGCATAAGAGGGGAAGTAGCCAATTTCCCCATCAGACCAGTGGACGTCTTGCAAGCATCCTTCCGAATCGGATTTGACTTTGTAACCTAGATAATCCCAGTACTTCTCGTTCCAAATGGAGGGGACGTCTTTGCAGGTAATGACGCCATTGATCAGATCCTTCTCTATTTCGTAGCGAATGATGATGTGCAGGACGTAAGTAAGCTCATCGGCATCGCAGCGGATGGCGCTAGGGGAAACTAGATTCATCATCTGGTAGAAGGAATCGTCGCTGATGGAAGCGAAAGCTTCGTCGAGATCTTGTGCGACGAGTTTCTTCAAAGTCGGCATGAATTCCCTTGCCCGCCCGATTATGTTTTCGTAGAAGCGGGAGTGTGTCTCGCATAATGCGGCGCTTGTTAAACCTTCGGCACAATTGTCGAACCTCTCTTCTCCCCAACCTTGGAATTGCAAGCAATGCCCACCTTCATGGAGGATAGTGAAGAGATTGCTTCTAAAGTCTGAATCATAGTGGCACGTGAGTCTGACGTCGTTTTTCCCAATGCAATCGGAAAAGGGGTGGGGAGATTCTCTAACGGCTCCGCGGCTAAGGTCATATTGGATAAGGTTGAGCAAATTCATGGCCAATTTGCGTTGTTTTTCTTCGGAATAGACTTTAATTTCGAATTTTTGCCAACGCTCTTGAGCTTTGATTGTCTCTTTGATTTTTGGGATTAAAAACGTTTTTAAAGTTGCGAATATCTTGTCAAGTTCATCGCTGGTGATGCCTGGCTCATACATGTTTAAGCAAACGTCATACAAGGTCTTCTCCCCATCCCGGCGGAGGGTGGCTTCTTCGATTTTGGCTTGGATGCATTTCTCCCAAAAAGGAAGATAGGTTTTAAAATCGTTTCTTTCTTTGGCCTTTCTCCACGCCTCATTAGAACGCCGATAGGATTCCTGCCATTTTTGGTAGGTGTCCAAATCGACCTTCTTCATGAAATCGATTTCTTTGCTTAGTTGATCGATTACCCGTTGCTGCATGGGCGTTGTTACGCCCTCTTCTTTGGCTTTATTGACCGCGTTGATGAATTCCTCACTTTGATAGGACCGCGCCAATTCATTTTCGTAAACACCCATCAGCTCTCCTTGCTCGGATATGGCTTTTTCGGGACAGGTCGTCTGTAGGTCATAGCCTAGAAGCTGAATAAGCCTCTGGGTCTGTCTTTGCTTTTGAAGCTGTTTTTTCACTTCTTCCCATGCTGTTTTCATAGAGATCTCCTTTCGGTTGGAATCCGCCCAACCGTTGATACCGAAAATTAAAACCCCTGTGCCTAAAAGTGCAACTAAGAGGAAGGCGATTACGCCCATTGCCCAAACAAGATATTTGAACCATTCGATGTTCACGTAATAGTCCACGAGGAAAAGAATCGAGCTAAGAGTGTAGAAACAGATGACGAAATCCAAAGCCGTCATTGCGAAAGAGAAGGGGAGCTTCTTTTTGCCGTAGGATATGGCGTTCTTAACGCAAAGAACAAAGCGAAAGATACCATGGGCTATTTGAAAATAAAGGGCAACGCTTCCTCCGCTTTGGCCATTTATTCGGCTGGAGAAAACGATGGCCGAAGCCAAGGGGAGAGCAAGCCCAACAAGACAGCCTCCGACATAGACGCAGATTTTGCTCTCTCTCCCTATTGCCAATTTGGAATTGAAGACGTTCCTTCTAAGCGCGTTTCTCCAAAGAAGAGCGCTTAAGCGGATTGCGCCCAGCGTTAAATACGCCCAGCCGACGATTCCAAAAGCGATATTTTGTTCTTGAATCGCCGCGACTGTCGAAATAAGCGCGGTTTGCAGCGATGAACTCACCAAAACGTAATTTCCGGCGCCTTGATTGACTCCGGCGCTAACGATGCCGCGGATCCTCTTCGGCATTTGCCCCTGCAACAAAAGGAGCGAGAAGAAGGCGTTTTGCAACATGAAAAGGATCAAAAAGGAAATCCAATTCCAATAAGGGAAGCTAAAACCGCTCGGGAGAAGATTCTCTTTGCTTAAAAACAACGCCCCATACGACAGCAACAAAGACAAAGAAGCACATAAGGAGCACAGCGAATCCGAGGATAAAGTAATCTGCTTTTTCTTATGAGGGAGAAATCTAGAGATTGCCAAAAAGAGTTCTGAGCCGGATTTGCTTAGAAGGTAGTAGATGAGGATAAGGGATGTTTCATTGCTTTTGACGTTATTTAATAAGGCGATGGAAAGCAGCCAAAGCAATGGATAGAAGGTTTCGGCGACGCCGAGGAAGAACGCCAAGAACTGTTTTCGTTCTTCTCTTCCTTCTTCGTCTTTGCTATGCCTCCAAGTGAAGTACAATCCATAAGCCCTTCCGGAGGCCTCCAAAAGGAAATAGCCGCCTGTTGCGATATAGGCACCAAGAAGACTGTTCGGCCAAATAAAAGCGAAAGCGAAGAAAAAGAAGGCGCCTTCCAAAGAAAGGGCTAAACCGATGAAAGATAAGATGGCTCCTTTAACTTTGCTTGCGGTGGTTTCCACTTGCCTATTCTAGCATAAAGCCTCTTTATTAACCGAAAGCCACGTCTAGGGCCATCATCAAAACGAATCCGATCAGGAATGACCAAACTCCTTCATGATGCACCGAGTCCTTTTCAAAGGAAGGAATCATCTCTTCGGCGATGACATAGAGCATGCATCCGGCGGCGAAGGAAAGGGCCCAGGGCATTAAGGGCGAGAGGAAATAGGCAAGGAATAGACCAAGCAGGGCGGCGATGGGTTCCACGGCTCCGGAGCCAACTCCATAGAGGAAGGCTTTCCAGGTGGAGTTGGTCTCGGCCTGGAAAGGAAGAGACACCACGGCGCCTTCGGGGATGTTCTGAATGCCTATGCCTAACGCCAACATCGCTGCTCCGACATAAGCGCCGATTTCACCTTCCCATCCGATTTGGGACAAAACGCATCCGAACGCAATTCCGACGGACAAGCCTTCGGGAACGTTGTGGATGGTGACGGCAAGAAACATCTTGCCTGTCTTGCTTAGTTTTCTCCCGGGTAATCCTTCGTTTTCTTTGCTGGAGGAATGAAAATGAGGAACGAGTTTATCGATAAGGAAGAGAAATCCCGCCCCCAACAAAACCCCTAAAGCGGTCACAATGTAAGATGGCATATAAGCGACTTCCGTTTCTAAACTGGGCATGATGAGGGAAAAGATTGAAGCCGATAACATAATCCCTGCGGCGAAGCCCAAGAAGATCTGGTTCCAGAAGACACTGGCCTTCTTTTTGGTGAAAAAGAAAACAAAGGAAGAGCCTAGAGTGGTGCAGAGGAAGATGAAGCTTATGCCTAATATTGAGATGGTGGTGCCGTTCATGTCTTAAAGATTAAGCATAATTAACAAATTTAAAAGCACGATTGGTTCATACCTATTAAAAAAGCCCGCCGAAGCGGGCTGGCGATCACTTGAAGGCTTTCATCATCAAGGAATTGAGATTCTGGGCGAAGGCTTTTTTGTCTTCGACTTCGAACCCTTCTAACAGCATTGCCTCATCGTAGAGCAAATTGCCGCATTTCTTGATTTCCTCTTCATCTGTTATTTTGCTGATGGCTTGGAATAAGGGGTGTTCTGCGTTGATTTCAAGAACCTTCGTTGCTTTTGGCTTTTGATTTTCATCCGCGCCAGGTTGCTCATCAAGGACCCTTTCGACGTTCATGGACATGCCGTTCTTCGTCGTGATGCAAACGGGGGAATCGACGAGCTTGGTTGAGAAGGCGACCTCATCAACCTTCCCTTTGAGGGCTTCTTTCATGTCGTCGAGGATGCGCTTATTCTCCGCGGTGAGGGAATCAAGTTTGTTCTTTTCCTCTTCGGTCAAGGAATCTTTGTCCTCAGAGGCGATGTTCTTGAAGGCGTGTTTGTCATGGTCCATCAAGGCCATCAAGGCAAATTCGTCGATTTCTTGATCGCAGAGCAAGACGTCGTACCCTTCCTTCTTGAATTTTTCAAGCTGAGGCAGGGCTTTGATTTCATCTAAGGTTTTGCCCGAGGCGTAATAGATATCTTTCTGGCCTTCCTTCATCTTCTCTTCGTATTCTTTGAAGGAAATCGCCTTGCCATCGTTCAAAGATTCGAATTGGAGCAGGTCCTGAAGATCGTTTTTCTTCATGCCGTAGGTGGAATAGATACCGTATTTGATGTAGTTCCCGTAAAGCTTGAAGAATTTGTTGTAGCGTTCCCTGTCGTTTTTCATAACGGAGGCGAGCTTTTCGAGAATCTTCTTTTCCAAAGAGGATTCGATCTTGCTCATTAAAGGGGACTTCTGGAGCATTTCCCTGGAGATATTCAAAGGGAAGTCTTCGGAGTCGACCAATCCACGGGCAAACTTCAAGAAATCCGGAAGAAGTTCTTTGCACTTGTCTTGGATGAAGATGCCTTTGCTGTAAAGAGCGAGCCCTTTCTCATAGTTCGAGGAGTAGAGATCATATGGGGCGTGCGCGGGGATATAGACCAAGGCATCATAGCAAAGCAGCCCTTCGACGTGGACATTCAAGCTGATCAGGGGGTCTTCATAGTCATCGAATTTGGATTTATAGAAGGAATTGAGCTCTTCCTCACTGACGTCTTTGGAGTTCTTCTTCCAGATAGGGGTCATGGAGTTCAGTGTTTTATCTTCACTGACTTCGTGCGTTTTCCCCGCAATTTCCTTTCCGTTTTCGTCTTTGTCGGGCTCTTGATGGGTCTCTACCATCTTGATTGGATAACGGATGTAATCGGAATACTTCTTGACCAATTCCTCAATTTTCCAGGTTTGGAGGTAAGAGGAATAGTTCTCCCCGTCTTTGTCTTCCTTAAGGTGGATTTTCACCATCGTGCCGTGATCGAAATCAAACGTGGCGTCTTCGATGGTATAGGTGTCTTTGCCGGAAGAAATGAAGCGATGGGCCTCTCCGCCTGCGGCTTTTGATACAACTTCTACCGAATCGGCGACCATGAATGAGGAATAGAAACCGACACCGAATTGCCCGATGATTGAAAGGTCCTCGGCCTCCTTAGCCTCTTTGAATTTGGCGGCGAAGTCTTTGGAACCGGATTTGGCGATGGTGCCGAGATTTGTTTCCATATCCTCTTTGCTCATGCCGATGCCGTTGTCGGTGATGGAGATGCTCTTTTCTTTTTCATCGACTTCAAGCCTGATAAGCCCTTCTGAAGAGGGGTATTTCTCGCTTTGGGTCAAAGAAAGGAAGCGATATTTATCAATGGCGTCGCTGGCGTTAGAGATGATTTCGCGAAGGAAAATCTCTTTGTTGGAATATATGCTGTTGATCATCAAATCGAGCAGCTGTTTCGATTCTGTTTGAAACTCTTTTTCTTCTTTCATGGATGTGCCTCCTTTAGGCTACGGCATTTAATGTAGTCATTTATTTGGCACTGTCAAGAGTAGAGTGCTAAAAGAATGAAATACTGATTTATTTTTATCGTTTAGGGTAAAATCTCACACGTATGGAAAAAGAAAACAAACCTTCTGAGAAAGCGAAGGCGTCGAGGCGCTTTGGGGATACGACAGTCCAAAAGATGTGCATCATCGCCATATTCTTGGCCTTAATGTGCGTCTTGGCTCCCATATCCATTCCCATCGAGCCCGTTGCAATCACTTTGGCGACTTTGGCTTTGTATTTGATAGGCGCGGTGTTTTCGTGGAAGATTTCCCTTCCAATCGTTGCGCTTTATTTGCTTCTTGGCTTGGCTGGTATGCCCATTTTCTCCAAATTCCAGGGTGGCCCTCAAGTCCTTCTTGGCCCCACGGGAGGGTTCTTGATTGGCTACCTCCCCTGCGTGCTCATTGAATCTTTGTTCATCTCTGCGTTTAAAAAGAAAATCTGGGCTTATCCCTTGGCCATGATTTTGGGGACCATCGTTCTCTATGCTTTTGGGACGGGTTGGTTTTTGATTTACGGCAAAGGCAATTACGACTTTGCAAAAGCCTTGATGCTGTGCGTCGTTCCCTTCCTCCCTGGGGATGCAATAAAAATCGTCATTGCTACTTTGACGGGCTTTAGGCTTAGAAAATTCGTTGATCGTCAATTCGAATAAGCTGTTAATCGGCGATTAGGACTTTCTCGATTCTAGCGATGTAGAGGTCGTGAAAGTCTTTTTTTGGATAGCAATCCAAGATGACGTCCTTATCGATGAAGGATTCCTCATTCATCGTTTGGCGATAGAGTTTTCGACAAACCAAGACCGTCTTGGACTCGTTAATATAAGAATAATCTGCAGTGGTGGTAACACTTAACCCTGTCGCCGCAATCTTGTCTTCGTTTCTGCCGGAATGGGACCCAAGATAAGCGGCTTCTTTTTTACGTTCTTCTCCCATAAAACAAAGGGTAAAACATTCGTTTTTGTCTAAAAGCGCTTTGCTGAATCTTTGGGGACGAACGTAAATTGTGACAACGGGCATCCCGGATCCATGACCCCACAACGAGCCGATGGAGCCCCAAGAAATCGTCATCGCATTGATTTTGTCTCCTTCTTTGCCCGTCACCAATTCGGGCCAGCCTTCGGAGAAAATATCCACGGGATTGAGATTAAGCTGCTTGTAGGAAATTTCTTTCATTGTTTCGCCCTCTTTCGTTTTGAGGAATTATATTCAAAGCAAGGAAATAGGGAATTTATTTGCTTCGGAGATTTTGTGTCATCGTTTGAACTTCAATTTTTACGCATGAGAGCCCAGACCGATTAAGGGAATAATAGTGGTAGAGATTTAGACCCCATTCTCCTTTTTTTATGTTAAATATTCTCAGTGATTACCCAATTATTGGGTATTTTGCGGGAATTGTTGCTTTCATTTCCGTGACCTTGTTTGGAGGTGACGTTCATATCACCTTTCTTGAAAGGAATCATTAAGACCTTTTGCTATCATGGAGAATATTTGGGACAAAAGAGAAGCAGTGGACCAAAACCCTATCGTCATTATGCCACAGTCGACAGGCCTTTTTAGGTAACGATGGATTTAAAAGGCGGTTTATCCACTCTTCACAAATCCCTTTTTAATGCATCCCTATATTTTTGTTTTAGATGCCATTTAGCGGAAATTTTTGAGGTTTACCATATTTATTTCCTCTAGTATCTATAATTCGATTTATTTTTTGGCGCAATAATTACGGATGCTGGCGTAGACAGCCATAGAAATCAAAAGGGATTTATATCTGGGTAAATTGATCGGACACAAGCACAACGGAATGATAGAAGTCATCACCGGAATCAGGAGATGTGGGAAGCCTTGCCCTTTGTTTGAACTTTTCTATAGCCACCTAATTTCCGTTGGCGTTAAGAAAGACCGCATAATCAAAATCGCTCTTGATGACAGGTCCAATAAGAAATACAGGGACCCGGATTGCTTATGCGAATATGTGCATAGCTCCATTTAAGACGATGATATGTATTACATTCTTCTAGATGGGGTGCAAATGCTCCGAGAATTTGAAGATGTTCTAAACGGTTTCTTACATATCAAGAACGCTGACACTTACGTGGCCGACAGCAATGCCAAATTCTTATCGAAGGACATCATCACGGAGTTTCGAGGCAGTCGCGGTCGAGGAACCTAGACGGCCTCTCCATCGCCTTCTTTGGAAGCACGTCCCCCGCAAGGGCGTGCGCCACATCGCTGAGTATAACGCTTGCCCTTTCAGGATGCCGTAGATGATGTCCGTGTAGAACTTCCGGACCGGCTTGGCGAGCCGTGAGGCGATCTTCCCTGCAAAAAAAACGATTAAAAAAGCCCATCTCCGTTAGCTAAATGAGAGAAAAGACTCGACTGTTCTATTGGACCTTTAAAAATGGGGAAACTCAAAAGGCAAGAAATAATGAATTGCTCCACAAAATCCAATAAAATTGTATTTAGAGGTGCAAATATGATAGTCACTACATCGATGCTGAAGGAAAAATACCATGATTACGCCAACCCTCTAGATAAAATCAAAAGAGACGCCGACAAAGGAATTCTTATCAGGCTCACAAACGGAATCTACGAAACCGATAAAAAAACCGATCCTTGCTTGCTTGCTTCGTCTATTCTTTCTCCTTCTTACCTTAGTTTCGAATGGGCGTTGTCTCATTATGGTTTGATTCCCGAGAGAGTTGTTTCTATCACGTCGGCCACCTTTGGAAAAAGGAAGAACAAGACGTTTGAGAACTATTTTGGAAGATACGAGTACACAGATATACCAACTAAGGCTTTTTCGGAGGGTCTTACTTACCTTGAGGATGGCGAATATATGGTGAAGGTCGCCACAAAGGAGAAGGCTATATGCGACTCTTTGTGCAAGTGGAGGACGGTAAAAAACCTTGCAGAACTCCGCTATTTATTGTTTATAGACAAAAGAATCGACGAGAACGAGTTTGACTCTTGCGACTTCAAACTGATGGAGAGGCTTGCCGCTTTATACGGCAAGACCAATTTAAAGTTGCTAATAAAACTGATTAGAAAGGAGCACGCGAATGAATAATGCGATTGAGACGATACTAAGAAAATACAATCCCAGAAACAACGCGGAGAGGGAGAGCGCCGCAAGGGAGATAATTCAGGAGATTGCATTGGCTGGCCTCTCACGCGGTGGCTTCTTCAAGAAAGCTGCCTTTTATGGTGGGATTTGTTTAAGGATTTTCTATGGGTTGGACCGTTTTAGCGAGGATCTCTCGACTTTGCCTTGCTCAAAAACGAGCCCGATTTCCGACTGAATGAGTATTTTCCCGCTTTGGAAGAAACAACGTCTTCTTTGTCGAGGCCTTCTTGCTTGACGGAGACAAGTTCAAAAACAGCGGCCTTATCGCTCAAAACGAGAAATTGACGTTGGAAATGACAAAAGGGATGCTGAGGGCTGTATTTGATATGGTGGACTATGAGTCAGCGAAGGAGGACGTCTGAAATTTCATAAACAACAAATTTGGTCTAAATTTGTGGAAAAAGGAACTTTTTATTTCGACGCTAGACGAATTGAGTGCGGACTGAATTTTTCAGGGAAAGAACCATGCATTACTGGACATTGGGCAAGAAGAGAATTTTAAAAATGAGCCAGGCAACTTCAAACGATCGTCTGGCTCATGGTTATTAGGAGTTCAGTCTTTTGGATATTCCGGAGATAAGACGCTTTCTTCAAGCGCTACGCTCTTATCCCTGCCCTGATACATGGTGCAGTAAGGCTTACCTAAGCAACCTTAATTTCTCAGCGAGGTTATCGGAACGACATAGACGCCATCTTTGCAGTAACAACCGCCATGGCTAGTCAGAACCATTTTGAATTTAGGGGTTTTTAGCTC
>CAVGXP010000014.1:0-12589 GCA_963633165.1 bacterium | reverse complement strand
AACATTGACGCCATCGACAAAATTCAACTAAAAGCAGGGAGAAGTGAACCCAATCGACCCCTTATTTTTCAATAAGAGACGTATTTTTTGTAATGGAGAAAAAGGAAAGCCACCCCAAGCAAGGCGGAGGCCAGGCTGACGCCCATCATCAGCAGATGGTTGAAGGAGAAATAGAAAATGCCCGCGAAGGCATTCAAGAAAGCATAGGCGGCCATGGAAACAAAATAACGTTTGTCCCCTTTCTCCTCCGTTGTAGCGAAAATAGAGCTAAAAGCAAAGGAGGCAGCGACTAGAACTAAGAAAGCGCAGACGGGAAAGAAAACGCCTTGGAAAAGGCCTTCATTCCCGCTTTGGGTGGGGAGGAATTCAAAATAGGTCGCTAGTTTCACTTTGGTGATTTGCCCTTGCTCGTTCCACTGGCACGGGGGTTCAAAGCCAGGCAGGAAAAAGAGAAACGAAAGCAGCAAAGAAAGCAAGGATGAATAAAAGAGGAAGCGTTTCCTTTTCGAAGAAAAGGCGATGTCTTCTTCGCTTATTTTCGTTGGTTCTTTAATCTCTGGCATAGAAATGAGGATGAATGAAATATAGCCTAGAAGAAGCGAAATGCAAGAGAAGCGATCGCTTACAATTCGTCGCCGAAAGCGTTGAGCAGGCACGCACAATAGATGCCCGCGCTTTCGGCGCGAAGGATCCTTCGTCCAAGGCTGATGGCCGTAAAGCCACTGTTTTTGGCCTCGATGACCTCCTCGGTGCTCCATCCGCCTTCTGGCCCTACCAGAATGAGGATTTTATCCCCTTTTTTGAATTTGGCGCATTCTTTAAGAAGGGTCTGACTTTTCATGCATTCGCCTTCGTAAGCGATGTATTTATGGTCGTAACCCCCCGCTTTAAGGACGTTGGAGAAGTTATTTACGTCGTGTACCAAGGGGCAACATAGGCGTTTTGATTGCTCGGAGGCGGAAAGGGCGATTTTCTGGAAACGCTCGCTTTTCTTGCTTTTGTCTTTCTCATTCTTCAAAGCAATGATCGAATATCTGGACAGAATGGGCAAGAACTCCTTCACGCCCATCTCCGTGCCTTTTTGCACGAGCAGATCATCGTGTCCGCCTTTTAGAAGGGAGAAGCCTAAAGAAAGAAAGAAGGCGCTTTCTCTTTCTTCCTTTTTTTCAACGACATCGGTTAAGGAAAAGGGGTCAAGAGAGGCGATTTTGCCTTCATAAAGGCGAGAATCGGCGACCACTTGGATGATTTCGCCGACCCTTAAGCGCAAAACGGAGCGGATGTGGAAAAGGGTCTCGGGCGGAAAAAGGAAGGCATCGCCTTCTTTTTGAATGAAAAAACGGTTCATCGACGGAGGGCCTCCTTATTGATGGAAGAGTTAGCTGAATTAAGAACGTTTATTAAGCGAAAGGCTTGCGGGAAGCCGCTCTTCATGTGAGAAATGCAAAAACCATAATCACGACCTTTTATGTTGCAATGATTTCTGCCGCTAAACATGGTCAATAGTATAAACGCTCATCTCCATAATTAATAAGGAAAAGAGCATAGATGCGTTTATAAAGGCAACGAAAAAGCGCAGCGGGAGGAGCTGCGCTTATAGGACGTGGATTCAGCGGCTGAGTTCGTATTTCTGCAAATGCCAGATGTCGCGGTTGTAGTCTTCGATCGTGCGGTCGCTAGAGAAGAAGCCGGAATTAGCGATGTTGCAGGCCGCGGCTTTGGCCCACCGCTTCTTGTCTTCATACATCGCCTCGATCTGCTCGCAGGCGTTCGCGTAGGCGCGGTAATCGGCCAAGACGAAGAACTGGTCGTTGCGGTTCATGATCTCGTCGAAGATCATGCGGAAACGGTTCTGATCGCCATGACACCAAGGGCCGAAGAAGAGGGAATCGAGGATCTCTTTGACCTCGGGGTCATCGTTATAGACGTCCCAAGGGGAATAAGAGCCTTCGGAGACCATTTTCTCCACCTCATCAGCTTTAAGGCCGAAGATGACCTCGTTCTCCATCCCAGCGCGCTCAGCGATTTCGATGTTGGCCCCATCTAGCGTTCCCAGGGTGATCGCCCCGTTCATCATCAGCTTCATGTTGGAGGTGCCGCTGGCTTCTTTGCCGGCGGTGGAAATCTGCTCGGAAACATCCGCGGCGGGGATGATGTGCTCGGCGAGGGTGACACCATAATTCTCGACGAAGACGACCTTGATGTATTTGCTCACCAAGGGATCCTCATCGATGACCTTAGCCACGGAGAGGATGAGCTCGATGATCTTTTTGGCGTAGCTATAGCTAGGGGCCGCTTTGGCGCCGAAGATGTAGGTATGGGGGGTCATCGTGAAGCTCGGGTTCTTCTTGAATTCCATGTAGAGATGCATGATGTGGAAGACGTTGAGCAATTGCCTCTTGTAGGCGTGGAGCCTCTTGATCTGGACATCGATGATGGAATCGGGGTTGATTTCCTGGTTATAGGTCTTCTTTAGCCAGGTGGCGAAGTCCTTCTTGTTCTCCGCCTTCACTTCCATAAGTTCTTCGAGGAAGGCTTCATCATCGACATAGGCTTTTAGCTTGCCGATGTTATGCTCATAATCGCTTCTCCACGCCGTTCCGATGGTCTTATCAAGCAAAGAAGACAGGCGCGTATTGTCATACATCACCCAGCGTCTAGGGGTGACGCCATTGGTCTTGTTGTTGAATTTGCTCGGGAAAAGGCGGTAGAAGGCGGCGAAGGTGTAGTCTTCGAGAATGCCGGTGTGGATTTTGGCGACGCCATTGACCGAGGTGGAGACGTAGATGGCCATGTTGGTCATGTGGATCTGGCCGTCTTTGATGATGGCCATCTCGTATTTGTCGCTACTAGAGACGTTAGAGGCGCTAAGGAAGAGATTGAACCTCTTATTGATCTCCTCGATGATCATGTAGACGCGCGGGACGAGGGTCCTGACGTATTGGCAAGGCCATTTCTCAAGCGCTTCGGGCATGACGGTGTGGTTGGTGTAAGCAAACATCTTCGTCACGATCCCCCAAGCCCCATCCCAGCCATAGCCGTATTCGTCCATCAATAGGCGCATGGCTTCGGGGATGGCGAGAATAGGATGGGTGTCGTTAAGCTGGAAGATGTAATAATCAGGGAGATTATCCAACGTCTTGTGGAGCCTGAAATGGGAACGGAAGACGCTTTGAAGACCCGCGGAGACGAGGAAATACTGCTGACGGAGCCTGAGCATCCGGCCATGCTCTGTGGAATCATCAGGATAAAGGCCGTGGCAAAGTTCTTTGAGGGTGTTGAGGTAATCCTCGAAGGATTGGTCGGTGGGGAGGTTGGATTCGCTAGGCTCAGCCGACCAGAGGCGAAGGGTGTTGGCCACGCCGTTGTTATAGCCAGGGACGGAGACGTCATAAGGGACGGCCCTGACGCAGGTGGCGTTGACGGTGCGCAAAGCGTATTCGCCATTGGGCTTGATATAGGTCTCGGCGTTGCCGTAGAACTTGACCTCGACGGCGTGCTTGGGCTTCCTGACTTCGAAAACGAAGCCGTTGGAGAGCCATTGATCGGGGAGCTCAACCTGTTGGCAGTTGACGAATTTCTGGCGGAAGAAGCCATATTCGTAGCGGATGGTGTTGCCATGTCCTGGATACCCCAAAGAGGCGATGGAATCGAGGAAGCAGGCGGCTAAGCGGCCAAGACCGCCATTGCCAAGCCCGGCGTCGGCTTCCATATCCTCGAGCTCGCCGATGTCGATGCCAAGCTCCTCCAAACCCTCTTTGGCGACGTTATAGATGCCAAGGTTCTCCATGTTGTTGAGCAACAACCTGCCCATGAGGAACTCCATGGAAAAATAGATGAGCTGCTTATGCTTATGGCCTAAAACATCGTCGCGGCATTTGCGCCAATCAGCGCCTGCGTAATCGCGGACCATCTCCCCGAGGATGTCGTATCTTTCGGTGATGTGGCTGTCTTCGACGGAGCGGCCGTATTTCTCCTCAAGGTGCCTGGCAAAAGTCTTTTTGAAATCTTCTTTTGAATCGAACATTGTTTTCTCCTTAATGTCTTATTTGCGCTTCCTGCTCTTCGCGGTTTTCTTCGCTGCGGGAGCTTGGGGCTTTTTCTTCACGAACATGCACGCGCAATACCCGCCGAGCTTTATGCTCATGTGGCAGGGCCTTCCCTCCGGGCCGGCGCCCTTAAGGGAATAGCAGGCGGCGCCATTATACTGATTATTGCCGCCGTATACGTCTTTATCCGAGTTGAATATTTCCTCGTATTCCCCTTCTTCGTAGGTTCCTATGTCATAGGAGCCATACCAATTGGGGGTCATGTTGAAGACGAAGATCATCTCCTCCCCTTCCACCTTCCTTTCGAAGGCGAAGACGGATTGGTCGGCGTTATCGACCATCAGCCAACGGTAATGGGCGGGGTTATATTCCTCAAAGTGCATGGCCGGATGGGCCGCATAAATGAGATTGAGGTCCCTGACCATGCGGCGGATGGAATCGTGCTTTGGATAGCTGAGCAATTCCCAAGGGAGGCTCCGTTGCTCGTTCCATTCATCGAAGGAGGCGAGCTCATTGCCCATGAAGTTCAGCTTTTTGCCCGGATGGGCGAACAAATAGGCGTAGAGATTGCGAAGCAAAGCGAATTTGGTGTCGTAATCCCCCCACATCTTGTTGATGATCGTCCCTTTGCCATGGACCACCTCGTCGTGAGATAAGGGCAAAAGGAAGTTCTCCGAATAGAAATAGGCCATCGAGAAAGTGATCTTGTTGTGCTCGTATTTCTTGTAGATGGGGTCCTTCGAATAATATTTGAGGGTGTCGTTCATCCATCCCAAATCCCACTTGTAGTCGAACCCCAATCCCCCATATTCGATGGGGTGGGTGACTTTGGTGAAGTCGGTGGAATCCTCGGCGATCATCATCACCTGCGGGTGGCGGGCGTGGATTTTGCCATTGAGGCGGCGGATGAATTCGGTGGCCCCGGTGTTTTCCCCGTTTCCTTTGTTTCCATCCCAATAGACGATGTTGGAGACGGCGTCGCAGCGGATGCCGTCGAAATGGAAATATTGGAGGAAATAGTTCATCGCCGACATCAAGAAGCTGCGGACGGGGTCTTTCCCCAAATCGAATTGAGCGCTCCCCCAAGGGGAGATGGTGTGCCTAGGATCGCTATATTCATATAGGCAAGTGCCATCGAATTCCCTCAAGGCATAGGAATCGCAGGCGAAATGGACCGGAGCGAAATCAAGTATCACCCCAAAGCCCGCTTGATGAAGCCTATCCACGAAAGACATCAATTGCTTAGGATTGCCATAACGCGAATCCACCGAATAGAAGCCGGTGGCCTGATATCCCCAAGAGCCGTCGAAGGGATATTGGCAGATGGGCATGATCTCAACGTGGGTGAAGCCATTGTCTTTTAGATAAGGGATCAGATAATCGGCGGCCTCTTCATAAGAGGGGTAGCGTCCGTTGATCTTCCCCTTCCACGACCCAAGATGAACCTCATAGATGGAGAGGGCGTTATCGAAGTTGCGGGTGCGCTTCTCCATCCAGGAAGCATCGTGCCAAGAGAAGCCTTCGATATCGTAGAGTTTGGAACATGTGGCGGGTCGGAACTCGCTATAGAAAGCGAAGGGATCGGCTTTGTCGACGTATTCCCCTTTGGCGTTCCTGAAATGGTATTTATAGCATTGGTAATTGGTTAATCCCGGGACGAAGGTTTCCCAAACCCCGGAATCGTCGACCTTGCTCATTTTGTTGGCGCGGATGTCCCAGTTGTTGAAATCGCCGATGAGGGAGACGTCCTCCGCCATAGGCGCATAGAGGCGGAACCACACCCCGTCCATCACCGATCCAAGAAGAACCTCTTTGGGTTGTTCGTTAATGAACTTAGGGGGGATGATGACCTTCTTCCTGGCGTCCATCTTCCCGAAATGCGCGCCGAAGTAGGAGAAGGCGTCGATGGATTGACCCATCAGATAATCGAGTAAAATCCCGTATGCCATATCAAAAGTTGTAACTCCTGGCCGAATTATAGAACTTCTCCTTCCTTTAAGGAAGGGAGCCGAAATCTGGTTTTTCGGCAAATTTGCAAACGGAAAATCCAAAGGTAAGAAATGGCCATGGTTAACGGATCGGATAAAGGCGTCATTAATCTAGAGGAACAAAGATGGAAACGCCGATGGCCTTCACCCTGGCACCGCTATCCTGCTGAGGAACTTCGCAATTATCTAAAAGGCAAAGGCCTCGTTAAATGAGAGCCAAACAAAAAGTCCAAGGGGGATTCCCATGGACTTTTTCATTTGCTTTCTTAATGGATGTGAGCGGTTTCTTTGCTAGCTAGAAGGGTTTTGTCATATCCGCATTTCTTCTTCCATCTTCCACTGAAGAAGCAGATGACGGAAACGCACATGCCAATTCCCCAGCCAATGGGCCAGGCAAAGAAGATGCCTTCATACCCTAAGAGGTTGCCTAGGATCAAAGCGCCTAAGACGCGGCAGAGCAAGTCAATCGAAGTGCCAAGGGTGAACCCCAGCATATCTGTAGCGCCTTTTAGCACCCCATCAAGCGGTATCTTGACCACCATGAAGACGAAGAAAGGCACGACGCAGAGAATGAATTGCTTCCCGGCGGCGATTATCGTCTGGGCTTCATCTCCAGCGTCGGAATCAAGGAATATCCTTACCCAGAATTCCCCAAAGGGGAGGATGCCGGCGATGGCGATGGCGCAGAAAACGGCGGCGATGATAACGGTGGACAAATACCCCTTCATGATACGGTCGTACCTCTTGGCCCCGATATTTTGGGAGACGAAGTTGGACAAGGCGTTGCAAAGAACGGTGAAGATGTTGATGGCGATGTAGCAGATTTTATAAGAAGCGCTGTAGCCTCCGGCGACGCTATTCCCGCCAATAGAGGTCAAAATGCCAGTGATCAGCACCCCGCCAACGGAAATGAAGCAGCCCTGCAGAATCGAAGGGATGGCAATTCCGGTGATGGATTTAAGAATTGTTTTATCGAATTTCTTATAGGAAGAGGAATCGAATTTATCGATGCATCTGAAAAGAACCACCACCGAAAGGACACCGGCGATCGCCTCCGAGATGATTGTCCCTAAAGCTAACCCTGCGCTATTCATCTTGATAGGCAAGACAAACAGCAAGTCGAGGGCGACGTTGAGCAAGGTCGAAAGGATGAGGAAATAAAGAGGGGTCTTCGAGTTGCCAAAGGCCTGGAACATGTACATGGAGTAGTTATATAGGAAAAGGAAGATGACCCCGGCAATGTAGATGAGCATATACGACAAGGCTTCGTCGAAGCAGCCTTGGCTGCCGTCATTGCCAACCATCGCCTTTAATAAAGGATAGATGACCGCAAAACCAAGCGCAGTCACGATCAAGCCTAAGACAATGGTCGAAATAAGGCCAACCGTCGCGGTCTTCTTGAGGTTTTGCATATCCCTTGCCCCGAAGAATTTCGCCCCCACGACGCCGCAGCCAACGCCAAACCCGACGGCGATGTCCAAAAAGACAACCGTGATGGGATAGACGATGCCGACCGCATCGAAGCTACTAAGATTAGAAATGAAATGGCCGGCAATGAAATTGTCCGCAAGATTGTAAAGCTGCTGCAGGGTCGCCGAGAGCACTAGGGGGATAGAGAAAAGAAGGATGGTTTTGAATGGACTGCCAACAGTCATGTCTTTTGATTTCATTGCAAGTTAGCCTCGGAAGTGAAGTCTAGTCTTGTTTCGGTAAAACGATTAAGGTAAGCGGTTTCTAACATGTTCACGAGTTGACCCACTGAGCCTTAGGCCATGCGAAATGGCGCCTTTTTCTTAAAAACACCCCCATTTGGATAGATAGGGTGCTATCATTCTTAGCGGAATTGCCATAAGGCAAAGGAGAAACAAAAATGTACAAAGTGATGGCGGTCAACGCCGGAAGTTCCAGCTTGAAGTACAAGCTCTATGAAATGCCGGAGGAGAAAGTCCTCTGCTCGGGAAACGTTGAGAGGATTGGCCACGAAGATGGCATCTTCGGGATGAAGCACGATGGGGAGAAAATCAAAGAGATCCTCCCGGTCAAAGACCACGCCGTCGCCGTTGATCTGGTTTTGAAAGCTTTGACCAAAAAAGGCATCGTCAAGGATCTGCAGGAAATCGTCTGCGTCGGACACCGCGTGGTCCAAGGCGGCAAATATTTCTCCAAATCCGTCGACTTCGACGCTGACGCCGAGGAGAAGATCACCAAATTGATCCCTCTTGACCCCATGCACGCCAAAGCCCACCTCGTCGGCTATCACGCTTTCAAAGACGCCCTCCCCCACGCTTATCAGATCGCCGTCTTCGACACGGCCTTCCATCAGACCATGGAGCCAGAGGACTACCTCTTCCCCATCCCCTACGAATACACCGAGAAATTCGATTGCCGCAGATACGGAGCCCATGGCACCTCCCACAACTACCTCGCCATCAAAGGCAACGACGATTTCCTAGATGGCAAGGCCAATACGCGCATCATCTCCTGCCACATCGGATCTGGCGCCTCTTTATGCGCGATCAAAGACGGCAAATGCGTCGCGACCTCCATGGGCCTTACCCCTTTAGGCGGAGTCATGATGGGAACCCGCTGCGGCGATCTCGATCCTTCCGTTTTCTATTACCTCTGTTCTTGCACCGGCAAATCCTATGAGGAGGTCTACGACATCCTCAACAAGGAATCCGGCATCCTCGGCGTTTCCGGGGTCAGCAACGATACCCGCGACGTCGAAGCCGCCTTCGAAAAAGGCGAGGAACGCTCCAAACTCGCAATCGCCCTTTACGCCAGAAGAGTCGCCGACTACATCGGCCAATACTACGTCCGCCTTGGCGGGGCGGATTTGATCATCTTCTCCGCCGGCGTCGGCGAGAACGCCCCGATCTACCGCAAAGAGATCCTCCAAAGAGTCGAAGAAGCCCTTAACCTTTCCATCGACTACGCCAAAAACGATCAGATTCGCGGCGAGGAGGCTTTGATCTCCAACCCCGATTCAAAAGTCAAAGTCGCGGTGTTGCCCACCGATGAAGAAGTCATGATCGCCCGCGATTGCATGAAGAGGATCGCCAATGAGCTCTAATCTTCACCCTGAGATCCTCTCTTTCGCCAAAGAGCACAAGAAAGAATATTCCGCCATCAGGAGAGCCATTCTCCGCTATAACAAAATCGCGGTTTTCCGCCACATCCGCCCCGATTTCGACGCCATGGGGTCCCAGATGGGCTTAGTCACCTGGCTTAAGGACAATTTCCCCGAGAAGGAAGTCCATTTCCTAGGCGACAATCACGTCAGCTTCACCCCACGTCTCTTCCCTGAGACCGAGAGCCTGAGCAACGATTGGTTCACCAATGGGGATTTCCTCGCCATCATCGTCGACGTCGGCGATCCTGAACGCATCGCTGATCCTCGCTACAAGCACGCCAAATACAAAGTCAAAATCGACCACCACCCCTGCAAAGTCGAAATTGCCAAGCGCGCGACCGTCCTCGACAAAGAATCCGCCTCCGCCGCCGAGCTCGTCGCGGACTTCTGTTTGAATTTCAAAGGCACCCACCTCAGTGAACAAGCCGCCAAATATTTCTATATCGGCATCGTGGGGGATTCAGGGCGCTTCCTCTTCTCCAGCACTTCCTTGCACACCTTCGCAGTGGCCGAGGAACTCATGAAGCGAGGCATCGAGATCTCAAGCATCTATCAATCGATGTACCAGAAAACGGTGCAATCGCTAAAAAACCAAGCCTACGTCCTCTCCCATTTCGACGTGACCGAGCATGGGGTGGCCTATTACCTCCTCCCTTACGAGGTGCAGCAACAGCTGAAGATCACCACCGAACAAGGCAAGGAGAACGTCAACCTTTTCTCCAATATCGAAGGCATCAACGCTTGGTGTTCCATCACTCAAGACGTCGATAAAAAAGAGCCTTGCTGGAGAATCTCAATCCGCAGCAAGAAGCTCGATATCTCCGGTGTCGCCAACAAATGGGGCGGAGGAGGACACGCTCAGGCAAGCGGGGCCAAAATAAAAGACCTCAACGAGCTCGAGCCCTTCCTCAAAGACCTTGACAACCTCTTCCTCTAATCCTTAGCCATCCCTAGCGGATGGCTTTTTAAACAGAAAACTCTCTAGTGCGCGTGAGGGATGAAAAAGTCAGTCTTTATCGATATTTTTAGGATTTTTCCAGTCACGATAGCGCACTCAATTGTGCTTTTCACCACCGATTCGATGAACGTCTGAGCCTTCTCGAACGCACTCCCGCAGGCGTTCCAGCAGAAACAGAAAAGATTGAGCCATCCCTGGAGTTCCTCCCTTGGGAAACCGCTATGCGCGCCAACGAATCCCACAAGATAACGATGGGCCTCATTGATCGGCTCCATGGGGTTCTCATCATCCTCGATTCTTAAAAGATTTCGCAATCATATCTATTAATTTCTTATTGTAGATTGCAAAAGTTAACACTAAGAATCCTAAAATATAAACAACCATTCCAACCCATATATTTGGAATAAATGTACAACCATAGAAACAAGCAATAGACAATACCATATAAACAAAGTTCCTAACCCAATGTATATGATGGTTTTTAATAAAATACATCTCGACCAATATATACCATAACAACAAGACAAATATTGATATAACGGAAATGGCGTTAGTAGATTTAAATATATAATAAACAATTAGATCCGCGGCAATAGCTATTAAAAGAATTATTAATGATTTTATGAAATAATTGCCTATCTTATTATATTTCTTATAACAATTATATTTTATAACGGAAATACTTGATGAGATTAATACTCCAGGCAATATGATTCTAAATGTAACTAAGCTTGGAATGTAATCCTTTAAGAAATACGATACAAAAGGAACTAGTATAAAATAAGATAATAAGCAGAATGATACAAATACTAATAATATTGCGTTAAGCTTAGAATAATCTTCTTTTACTCGACTTTCCTCCATTGTTTTAAGAGTAGGATATAAAACAGTCGAAACAGCGCTTGTTGCAATAGTGATTAAGTTAATCATCGAATAAGCAAATGCGTATGTAGAATAAGTGTCAACGTCAAAGAAGATATTAACTACTTGCTGATCAACGGTAAAAATAAATTGACCAACTAAATTTGCCACTAATAAAGGGAATCCTATTTTATAGAAACCAAATATTTCTCCCTTCACTTCATTGAATTTAAGACCTTTACCAAAGGTAATATCTTTATAAGTAAATACATACCAGAATGTTAAAATATATTTAATTACCAAATAGCAAATAATATACATCCAATAATAAATTGGCATATTCGCGAATTTATATAATAGATATAACCCTGCAACTGATACTATTTTTAACGATGTGCTTAAAATACTTCTAAAGGAAAGTTTTTTAAACTGCATTGTTACTTGAGTAATAAACTCATAATAATTAGTCATCAATGATGTTAATACATCAAGGCCTACAAATATTAAAATAATACCTATATTTATTCCGCTTAGTATTGTTCCTACTAATACAAACAATAACGTGATTGCCATTGTCACTATAAATAGGAAATGAGTAAATGTTTTGAATTTCTTTTTATCTAATTCATCATATTTTTTACCGGCATAATATAAATATATTCCATCAGTAAATCCGAAATGAAATAACCCTATATAAGAAGCATAAAGTGTAAATGTTTTATAATAACCATAATCAGTAACTCCCATTATCTTAGGAATGATAAATCCAATTAAAACGCCAGATAATGTAGTTAATAGATTACTAAATATAACTACGATTATATTAGATAAAATCTTTTTAGTAGAACTGATTTGACCTTCATACGGAGCAGATGATGATCCGGTTGTTTCTTTATTTTCTTCCATTTAAGGTTGTTCTTCTCTTTCTATCTAATATAAAAGTTTTATATTCTTGATTATTAATCTAATTTTTTTTAATATTCTTGCCGGTATTCCACCAATTAAACAATTATCAGGAAATTCGTTGTTAACAACGCTATTGGCCGCGACCACACAATTCTTACCAATGCGTGCTCCACCAAGAATTACAGCATTATCACATATCCAAGTATTATCCCCAATGACTATTTCACCATTTGATACAAGCGGTAAGTCTCTTCTTAATTTAGAATAATCAAACGTATTACCATGTGAATGGTCTTCGATTAATATATTAGAACCCATCATTACATCGTTACCAATAGATATCTTATTAATAGAACCTATGTGACTATTTCTACCTATTGATACATTTCTACCAATCGAAATCTCAGGATGATATGTATATCCGTGATAATTATCTATAGCATCTAACCACAATCCATTAGCACCATAAAAATTGTCATCAATGGTTATATGTTGTAATCCATTAATGCAATATGTTTTTCTGTTGATTCTAATATGTTTACCATGCTTTTTTAACTTGGTATATATACATATATATGAATACAGTATGTTTAAAATTCTATTAATTAAATTTTTCACTACCAATTTTATCTCTTCTTGTAATTCTTATCTAACCAGTTTTGGTATTCACCACTTTGTACGTGTTTAATCCATT
>CAVGXP010000013.1:0-20917 GCA_963633165.1 bacterium | reverse complement strand
AGCGAAGGCGTGGACGCTTTCATTCAAGCCGTCGTGCTTAAGAAGTGACTAAAATGGCGGTTCTAGTGTTAACGTGGCGATTATTTTGACGTGCCTTAATGCTTGCTGCGCGGCGTCTAGGTTGTCTTGCTCGCCCGCTTGAAGCCTTAATAAGAAAAGTCCCTAAGCGTTTTGCTTAGGGACGTGTATTTATTTGTCGTCTTTTTTCTTGGCCCTATAGCCGTAATAGCCATAGCCATAACCATATTTCTTTCTGGTTTTATAGCCATAGCCGTAATTCCCGAAATCTTCGTCGGAGGTGACTTTGGTCATGACGATGCCGATGATGTTGAGGCCTTTTTCCTCAAAGGTGCGGCAGGCGGCCACGACATCCTTCTTTTTAGAGGAATGTTGGCAGCAGACGAGGAGATATCCTTGGATGAATTCGCTGACGAGGTAAGCGTCGGCGACGGGCAGGACGGGAGGCAAATCGACGAGGACGTAGTCGTGCTTTTGCTTCAAATTGTCGATGAGTTCCTTCATTTTGACGGAGGTTAGAATCTTGCCGGGGAAGGGGGTGTAGGATCCGGCGGTGACGATATCGACGCCTTTGGAGGAATGGATGACGTCTTCGAGTTCGGCGTCTCCTTTGACGTAATCGACGGCGCCGAGCTTGTTCTCAAGGTGAAACAAGTGGTGGACGTTAGGGCGACGCAAATCGAGGTCGACAATGGCTACGGAAAGTCCTTTTTCGGCATAGACCGCAGCGAGGTTGCAAATCATCGTCGTTTTGCCCTCGCCTTCTTTGGCTGAGGTCACGGCGAAGCAATTGATTTTGTTGTCGATGGAGGAGAAGCCGATGTTGCTTTGGAGGCGGATGATGGCATCTGCGGCGGCGGAATCGAAGTCGGAAAGCATTTCAATTCTCTCGCCTTCGTTCATTTTGGGCTTTTTGATTTCACTCATGTTTCTTTTCCTCCTTCTTCGCGGCGGCTTCTTCGATGAGCTGATAGTCGGGGATCATTCCGATGACCTTATAACCCGTTAAGGTCTCTAGGTCTTGCTTGGAGGTGACTTTGGTGTTGGTGAGTTCACGCACGATGCCATATCCCGCGCCGACGACCACGCCGATCAGGGCGCCGATCAGGGCGATGACCCAGGTTGAGGTGGAATTGTCTTTGGCGTTGGTGGCTTCGCCCATGCTGGCGATGGAATTCTTGAGAATGGTGTAGCCGTTGGTGCCTTCAGTGGTCACAAGCTCAATGGTGGAGCTGACGACGAAGTTGGCGACGTCGATGGCCATTTGCTTGTTTTTGCAGGTGGAAGTGACGTTGACGAAGATGCTGGTGGCGTTATTGGTGACGGTGGGGATGGTGACGGTGTAGTAGCCTTTGACCGCGTTGACGTCGACGTTCTCCGTTTTCTTGCCGTTAGAATCTTTGACGTAGGCGTCATAGCCTTTTTCTTCCATCTTGATGCCGACGGTCTTCAAGACTTCTTCGCTGCTCATGTAGCCATAGGCGATGGCTGCCTTTTTCAAAGCAAGGTTAATGTCGTCTTGAGCGTTCCCGGAGGGGGCGTCATTGACGGCCATGATTTGGGTGGTGGCTTGGTATTTCGGCGTTTTGATGAATTTGGAATAGCCCACGCCGCCTAAAAACCCGACCGCGGTGCAGCAAACCAATACGATCCAATGCTTGGCGATCATGTGCCAAATGCGGGAGAGGGTAATCCCATCTTGCTCTTCTTCGATTTTGCTGGATCTGTCGCATTCTAATGCGCCCTGTCTGGAGAGTTCGCTTTCTTCGTTAAACTTGTCCATAGATCTCCTTAATTCTCTTGTCCTAGTGGAGTGAGGTTATCTTACTCTTTTCGCTTCGACATTGTTATACCTTATAAGATAAGGTTTCAAAGTCTAACGAACATTGTATTATAAGTTTTTCCGTCATGAAAAAGCCAAAAATGTTGAAAAAGACGGCATCCGTTTGTTGATTATGGTTTCTAACTTAATAAAATAATGACGATTGGAGTAATTTATGAAAAAGAAAAACCAAATCTCTCCTTTGTCTTGGGTTGGCGCAATCGTGCTGTTCCTTTCCCCGGCCCTCACCGCCGTCTTCGGCTGGACCCACATCTTCCATGGTGGAGCGTTGACTGTCGGTGGCGTCGAGGTCGGTTATGGCGTGCGCGCGGCCATTACCAACTACGGCAATATGTGGAACCCTTCTGTCTATCCTCATTTCACTGGAGTCATTGGGGTCTTCCTCGTCGTCTTGGCCGTCGTCTTCTTCGCCATTGAAGCCGGCCTTGTCGCTAGCAAAAAGCAGCCCCTTCTTCTCCTTAACGCTTTGGCTCGCGCCCTTGCTGTTGCCTATTTGCCCTTCATCCTCATCCTTACCTACGGCCTTTATGCTTCCGGCAACTTCGGAACCATCGCTAGATTCGGCATCTTCCTCGTCGTCTTGCTTGATCTGGTTGCCTGGATTCTTCTCGCCATTCCTTATCTCTCTCTTCTCAAAGTCGAGGTCATCAACAAAATCGAAGAGAGCAAGCCCGCCGCTGAGGAAAAACCCGCTCTTACCGAAGCCGATGTCCGCCGCATCGCCGACGATCGCATCGCCAAAGCCACTGAGCAATTTGTCACCGAAGAAAGAGCCAGGGCCATTGCCGAAAGCGAAATCAACATCCATAAAGAAGAGCTCCATTCCGCAGTGGAAGAAGAGAAGCAGGTTGAAGAACCCGTCGAAGAAGAAATCATTGATGATGTTGCCGATGAACCCGAAGAGGAAGAGAAATCCGTCGAGATCGTTTCCAGCAACCTAGCCTCCGACGATCCCTTCGCCTCGCTTAACAAACGCCGCCGTGCCAAGTTCGAAACCCGCTTGAAGAAAGCCGATCCCGAACTCCGTGCCCAATATTACGAACTCCGTGACTACATTCGTTCCTATGGTGTCAAAGATCGCATGTCGATCCCCGGCATCACCTTCTCTCTCCATAGAGAACGTTACGTCTTCATCACCATCGCCGGCAAAAAGCTCAAAATCTATTACGCTTTGAACCCCGAGGATTACGCCAATTCAACGATCCCCGTCGTCAAAAACGAATCCAAGAAATACGAAGACCTTCCCTTGGAATTCAAGGTGAAGTCCGGCCTATCCCTCAAAAGAGCCAAATCCCTTGTCGATGACGTTATGAAAGCCAAGGGCATCGAATCCTCTGCTGAGGAAGGCAAATAATTCGATAATCCAATTAAAAGCGGGGCAACCCGCTTTTCTTTATGCCTGCTCATCCACATAAAAAAGCCGCCGAATCACTTCGACGGCTCCTCTTCCACTTGAATGGATTGGATGCTGACTTCATTGCCTTCGACCAAATACGTATCCTCGCTTTGGCAATGAGAGCACTTCTTTCCCGTGGGCAAGGTAGGATAGGTCTGCCCGCAGGTTTTGCAGAAGCTCGTGGCTTTCGTCACGATGACTTGCAACGTTGAGCCCTTAAGGTGGGTGGAGCGGTTTTCGCACGCCCATTTCCAAACGTCCTCTAGATATCTAGGAACAACGCCGGAGACCTCGCCAAGCTCAATGGTGACCCCTTTGACGGAGGGGATGTTTTTCTCCTCCGCCAAGGCGTCGATCTCTTTGATGATGTGGAAGGCTATGCCGAGCTCGTGCATTACCGCTCAATGGGCGGGACGGCGTTCCCGGTATGCTTGTTGGGGCTGTTTTTGGTGGCCTTCTTATAGGCTTTGCGCTTCTTGGCCATCATCCTGGCTTCCTTGCTGCCGGAATTGAAGAGAATCTTGAAGCTTCTCTTCAAAGCGTAGGGCATCAAGCCGGGGATCTTGTCGTCTCCATTGCGCATCGTGGAGGCTTTCGGATGGTCGCGGAGGAGGTGAATGGCATCGAATTCGCAGCGGGTCGTGCAGATGCCGCAGCCGATGCACTTATGCGGGTCGACGATGGAGGCGCCGCACTGGAGGCAGCGGCCGGTTTCGATCTTGACCTGCTCTTCGGTGAGGGTCTTGTTGGCGTCGCGGAAGGAATTCTTCCAATCGATGGAATTGTCCATGCCCGCGGACTGGCGACCGGCGTGGTCGTAATCGTTGGGGATGAGGATGTCTTCCTTATTCAAGGGGAGGAAGTAGCGGCGGTCACGCCCGATGGTCAACGAAGCGTTGAACGGGGAGACGAAGCGAGCCAAGGATTCCGCGGCCTCGTGGCCCTGGCCGATGGCGTCGATGACGAATTTGGGGCCGGTATAGACGTCGCCGCCGACGAAGATGTCGTCTTGGGCGGTCTGATAGGTGAATTTGTCGGCGATGGGGTAGTTGCCATGCCAGAAGGTGACCTTGCTTCCTTTGAGCAAATCGCCCCATTCGATGGCTTGCCCGATGGCGAAGACGATTTTGGAAGCGGGAACCTCAATGGTGTCGTTCTCGTCGTAAGTCGGAGAGAACCTCTTGGTTTCCGGATCGATGGTGCGGAGGCACTTCTTCAAGACGATGCCTCTGACCTTGCCGGATTCGTCGACCAGGATCTCTTTGGGTCCGTATTGGCAATGGATCTCAACGTTTTCTTCCTTGGCCTCTTCGATCTCGATTTTTGTCGCGGGCATGGTGTCCTCGGATTCGAGGCAGAACATGGAGACGGACTTGGCGCCGAAGCGGTGGGCTGTGCGAGCGCAGTCGATGGCAACGTTGCCGCCGCCGATGACGACGCAGTCGCCTTCGATCTTCTGATTCTGATTCTCGTAGGCGCCTTTGAGGAAATTGACGGCGATTTCGGTGCCTTCGGCTTGGTCGTTGGGGACGCCAGGACGTCTTCCGCCTTGGCAGCCGATGGCGATGTAGAAGGCCTTGTAGCCTTGTTCACGGAGTTGGTCGAGGGTGATGTCCTTGCCGACTTCTACGCCGGTCTTGATCTCAACGCCGAGGTCTTTGAGGACTTCGATTTCCGCGTCGATGACGTTCTTCTCAAGTTTGAAGGAGGGAATGCCATAGGTCATCATGCCGCCGGCCTTCTCGTTTTTCTCGAAGACGGTGGGACGATAGCCTTTGACGGCGAGGTAGTAGGCTGCGGACAAACCGGCAGGGCCGGCGCCGATGATGGCGATCTTCTCCTCGAATTCGCCATAAACCTTGGCAACGACCTTTTCCGGGATGGAACGGGTCTTGGGATCGAGTTCCCTTTCAGCGAGGAACTTCTTAACGTCGTCGATGGCAACGGCTTGGTCAACGTTGGCCCTGGTGCAGGCGGTTTCACATCTCTTGTTGCAGATGCGTCCGCAGACGGCGGGGAAGGGGTTCTCCCTCTTGATGAGGGCGAGGGCTTCGTCGTAGCGGCCTTGGTTGGCGAGCTTCAGATAGCCTTCGACGGCCACGTGGGCGGGGCAGGCGGTTTTGCAAGGAGCGGTGCCGGTGGGGTAGGTGTTGTACCTGGCGGTGTCCCTGTAATTCTCATCCCAAGCGTATTTGCCCCATTTGATCGCGTCGGGGAGGGGGGCTTGAGGATAGGTTTGCTCGCTGCCGTCTTTCTTGCAGAGTTTTTGCCCGAGCTTGACGGCGCCGGCGGGGCAGGATTCGACGCAGCGGCCGCAAGCGACGCAGTTCTTGGGGTCGACTTTGGCGGTGTAGGCGCTGCGAGAGAGGTTGGGGGTATTGAAGAGCAAGGAGGTGCGGAGAGCGTTGCAGATCTTGACGTCGCAGTTGCAAATGTCAAAGATGTGGTCTTCTCCGTCGATGTTGGTGATCTGGTGGACGAAGCCGTTGTCTTCGGCTTTCTTCATGATGCGGAGGGCTTCTTCCTTATCGATGAATTTGGCCCTTCCGGTTTCGACGGCGTAATCCGCCATGTCGCCGAGCTGGATGCACCAGTTCTCAGGATCGTCTTCGCAGCCTTCGCCGAGTTTGGCTCTTGAGTAGCGGCAAGAGCAGATGCCCGAGGCGATGTGCCCGTCGTATTTCTTTAGCCAATAGGAGATCTTCTCCAATTTGATGGCCTCGTTGTTGCTTTCGATGGCTTTTTCGACGGGGATGGTGTGCATGCCGATGCCATCGCCTCCTTCAGGGACCATCGGGGTGATGGGCTCTAGCGGAAGGAAGGTCATCCTCTCGAAGAAATTGGCGACAGGAGGATTGGCGTCGGTGGCCTTTTTTGTGGAGTTGAACAACTCGGCGGAGCCCGGGACGAAGAAGGAGATGCGATACCTCTTTTCGCGGGTGGGGTTGGCGCCGGGGATCGGGCCGTCGTCGTTATAATGATCGCCGTAGTCGTATTCGATGATGCCGTGCATGACTGCGCGGTGGAGAATCTCTTTGAAGGCCAAAGGCTCCTTATAATCCTCTTTATTCATCGCATAGAGTTCATCGAAGTTGTACCATTTGCGCAACTTCATCTTGAGCATGAAATCGACTTCCGGTTCGGTGAGGACTTCGCGGAGACCCCAATATTCGGGGGAGTCATAGGTGCACCCTTTGATTTTGGTGGTGGCGTTGTCGGTGATTTTCCTCGCCAGCTTGAAGTACTTCTTTGCGAGCTCTTTTTCTTCTTTCGTTTTTGGCTCGACCCCTTCGTACTTGGATTGGGTGTCTTTGGTGAGACGGAAGATCTCAGGCATGTTTCATTTCCTCCAATTTTGAAATGCTTTGCAGAAATTGTCAGCCGCGTCGTCCATGCCTTCTCCTGTCTTAGCTGAGATGGGGAGGATCGCTGCGTTCGGATTACACGCTTTTATGAATCCGACGGCTTTGTCGTAATCGAAGTCGAAGAACGGCAGCGCGTCCATCTTGTTGATGAGGACGGTGTCGCAGTAGCGGAAGAGCTTGGGATAATTGATGACCTTATCCGTTCCATCCGCCACCGAGATGAGGGCGACGTTCATATGGCTGCCTGAATCGAATTCGGCGGGGCAAAGGAGGTTTCCCACGTTCTCTAGGAAGAGAATCTCGGGGAGGTCGGTGAAACCGGCCAGGCTTTCCTTCACCATGTCGCTATCGACGTGGCAGAGCGAATCGGTATGGATCTGAATGGCTTCGATGCCTGAGAGGCCAGAGACCTTTTTGGCGTCGACGTCCGAATCGAGGTCAGCCTCAATGACGCCGAGGCGGTAAGACCGTTTCATTCGCTCGATGAGCCCGAGCAAAGTCGTCGTCTTCCCGGCGCCGGGGCTAGACATGACGTTGATGAGGAAGGTGCCCCTCCTTTTCAGCTCATCCCGGAGTTCGTCCCCATCTTTTTTGATGGAGGAGAAGACGTTGGCGTTGAGCCGAATCGTTTTGACCTTCGTCATTTCATTCCTTTCGCTTGGCGGTATTTTAAGAGCGATTTTTTTGAATTTCTACCTTATTACGCGAGCGCGCGAGTTAAGTTTGCTTTACATACCTCGAATTTTGTCGTCAATGAAAACACACGTCTGCGTTATTTCGGTACTTTGTTATTGATAATTAACAATTGTATTATTACCGAATTACCATTTTAATCCTACTGTCTAATCCCCGTTTTTTGTTATACTTTTTGCGTATGAAAACCCTTATCTCCTTTTTCCCTGAAGCAGGGCAAACCTACGTCTTTGATTGGATCTCCTTGGTCTTTTTGCTGATTGTCCTCTTAGCCATGGCTAACGGCATCCGCAAGGGCTTTATCCGCAGCGCCCTTTCCTTCTTTGCCATCGCCATCGCCTTCTTCGTGGCCTATCTTTTGGCCAAGCCTATGGCCAATTGGATATACGGAATCAACGGATGCGGGGAATCGCTGCACAGCTCTATGTCTTCTTACTTCGTTTCTTTAGGGGCTAAGCATCCCGTGTCTACGGGGAATGAGGTCGCCGATGCTATTATCTATGCTCAGTTTGGATCGAAGAACGCCATGGAATGGGTCGTTTCCAAATCCCAGTTGCAATCCACTGTCTATGGCACGGAGAAGACGGTTCTTGATTTCGCTTTGGAATCTGTTTCTTTGCCTAGCTTCCTTATGGGCTACGTCAAAAACTTCATTCTCTCCGCCGTCCCTGAGACCGCGACCGAGAACCTTGCTTATTATCTAGGCCAATCCGCGTCCACTTTGATCATGATTGCAATTTGCTTCGCCTGTCTGTTCGTCTTGACCTTCATCGTCACCAAAATCCTCGCCGTCGTGCTTGGCCTTGCTTTCTCTCATATGCCTGTGATCAAGTGGCTCGACAAGCTTCTTGGAGCGGCTTTCGGCATCGTCATCGGTTTGATTGAGGTTTCCTATATCTCCGCAGGATTGGTTGCTTTAAGCGCCAACGCGGATGTTTATAACTTCCTCGACGGGGTCTTAAAACTCTCTGACCCGAGCATCTATACGGTGGGTAAAGTGTTCTATAACAACAACTTCCTAGAAATATTCTTGGGGTATTTCTCCTCTTGGATTCCCGAAACGACGTCTTCCGCCTCAAGCGCCTTGGTGAGCTGAGGCGTTTTCTTTATTTATCGGGGTAGGGGTTTCTGCTTTCCTCAGCAATTCGGCGATGAGGAACAAAATCGCGGCGACAAGAATGGATACGCTAGAGAATATCGATAGGCCGAGTTTGCTTTGCTCGTACAAGAAAGCGATGAGGAAAGAGAAAGCGAACGCGCTTAGGCCATAGCAGAGCTCGAAGAAGCCATAAGAGGATGCCCTTTGGTTTTTAGGCGAAAGCACGGCGACCCCTGAAAGCAACACGGATTCGCAGCTTCCAATGCCAATTCCCCAGCAAGTGAGCCCCAAAAAGACGCAGACGAGGCTATTCGTGTTGAACACGAGGAAGCCATAAGGGGCGCTTAATAAAGTTGCGATGGCCAAGGAATAGAAGCCGATTTTATCGAAGAGGAACCCGAAGGCGATCGCGGCTAAGGCGTCGATGAACATTGCATAGCTATAAAGCAAAGGCAAGGTGGATTCATTGACGAGCCCTTTGAGGGCGATGTCTTTATTGAGCAAAGAGAAGCTGTCCAAGAACCCCATCGCGAACACGGCCCCGCCGATGCAGAAAATCAAGAAAGCGGGGGTCATCTTGAATTTGCCAACCGCTTCTTTGGACGGCCCTTTTTCAAAATCTTCTGGCTTCGGGTATAGAACCCTCGCTAGAACAAGCAATGCCAAACAGGCGAAGCCCGGGATGCCTAAGAACAAGAAGCCGAGATGGTATTGCTCCAATTGGCTTTTGGAGGAAGAGAGGGCGAATGTCGCGGTGAGGATAAGGGGTCCTAGACAAGCTCCGATTTGATCTAACGCTTCGCCTAAGGCAAAGCTTTTGCCTTCTCCTTGCTGCTTTGAGGCAAAGGAAACGAGAGCGCTCTTTGCAGGCTTTTTGATGGCTTTGCCGAATTTCTCCGAAAGGATGAAGACGACGGCCAACGCCCATCCTCCCTCTGGGACCAAGGCGAGCAAAGGCACCGAGATCATGTCGATTGCATAGCCAATCAAAACGAAAGGCCAGTATTTCCCCGTTTTGTCACTAAGATAGCCAAATACCATTCTCAAAGAGCAGCCTAGCAATGCTCCGGCCCCCGAGATGGCCGTCAACCAGATCGTGGGCATTCCTAGATATGTCTCATAGGCCCCGAGAATGCTGTTGGCCCCTTCGAAGGTCATGTCGTTGAACAAAGACATGACCGACATCAGCACGACGAATAAAAACGCGGCTTTTGCGATGGATTTTTTGTCAGTTTCTTTTTTCATACGCGTGAGATTATAGGCTTGTCGGTTATGAGGGAACATTTCTTTGCAACTTTGTTACAATCTCCTCAGTTGGTGGGAGGTAATTATGGAATCACCAAAATGGCTTGAGAAAGCAGTTTTCTACGAGGTTTACCCTCAGTCTTTCTGCGACTCCAACGGGGATGGCATCGGCGACCTCAATGGACTTAGGAAGAAACTTGATTACATCGTTTCCATGGGCTTCAACGCGATTTGGCTCAACCCGATCTACGAATCCCTTTTCTTCGACGCGGGGTATGACGTCTCCGACTATAAGAAAGTCGCCAAGCGTTATGGTGGGAACAAGGCTTTGACCGCTTTGATCAAGGATTGCCATGAGAAAGGCATTCATTTGATTCTGGATTTGGTTCCCGGGCACACCGCCATCAACCACAAATGGTTCAAGGAATCCTGCAAAGCCAAGCAAAACGAGTACAGCGATCGCTTCATCTGGAACAAAGACATTTGGAACGTCGATCCGAAGTTCTCTTGGATACGGGGATTTTATGAGAGGAACGGGGCTGCGATGATCAATTTCTTCTCCATCCAGCCTAAACTCAATTTCGGCTTTGAGACGATTGAGCATCCCGAATACGAGGAACCCGTCGAGGGCAAAGGCCCTCAGGGGACTATCAAAGCCATAGAGGACGTCATCCGCTTCTATTTGGATCAGGGGATCGATGGTTTCCGCGTCGATATGGCTGGATGGCTCGTGGCCAGGGACCCTAGCGGGACGGGAACGCAGAAAGTGTGGAAACAGATCTTCGCCGACATCAAGAAAGATTACCCGCAAAGCGCCTTCGTCTCTGAATGGGCCGAGCCCACGAAATCCTTAGCTTCTGGCTTTGATATGGATTTCCTCCTTCAGGACCTCCATTACAATTCCTTTGGTCTGCTTTGCAGAGGGGATCACCCTTTCTTCCAAAAAGATGGCGACAACCAAACCGCGGTGAGGTATTTCGAAATCATTAATCCCCTTATCGAAGAAGCGAAGAAACAAGGGCGTTATCTTGCCATGATCAGCGGAAACCACGATACGGTCCGCCTCTCTGAGTGGCTTGATGAGAAGGAAGCCGCGCTTTGCTACCTCTTCATGGCCACGATGCCTTGCGTTCCTTTCTATTATTATGGCGATGAGATCCTGATGCGTTATCTAAAAGACATCCCCTCTATTGAAGGGGGCTATCAAAGAACGGGTTCCCGCTCGCCGATGCAATGGGATAATGGCAAGCCCAACGCAGGTTTCTCCTCCAACAAAAAGACCTATATCCGTCTCGATCCTAAGCGCAAAGGCATCTCGGTCGCCGAGGAAGAAAAGCGTTCGGGCTCGTTGCTTTTGTCCTTAAAAGGCACCCTGGCTTTCAAAAAAGATCATCCCGCGTTGGATAACGATGCCTCTTATTCCTTGCTAAACGACGGTAAAGATGGGCTTATCGCCTATCAAAGAAGTAAGGACGGCGAGACTCTCCGCGTGTATATCAACGTTCGCGGCAACGACGTGTCGACTTCCTGCAAAGAGGGAGAAATCCTCTTCGGCATCGGAGAATCGTCTTATAAGAATGGCGAGATCACCTTGTCGGGACAATCCGCCGCCATCGTGAAAATCGATTAAGTTCGTATCAACGGCCTTTGGGTATAGCGCTCAAAGGCTTTTTTGTGGCTAATTTTGAAAAGAGTAAAACGTTGAAAAAGGGGCAAGTCATCGATAACGTTCGATAAGATTGGCTTTTGATTAAATGTTTACGCTCCGTACTTATGCAAAATGTTGGCAGAGTATGGCAAACATTAAGCGTATATTTCCCTAAAACATGGAAAATAAGTGCGATTTTAGGGAAATAAGCATTTTACAATGAATAATCTCTTGTCTATCATAATCGTATAATTCCCTAAAAGTTATATAAAAAGTGCAATTTTAGGGAAATAGGAGAATGAAAATGAGACTCATAGGTAGAAACGATGAACAAAATGTTTTGAGCTCTTGCTTGAAATCGAATAAACCGGAGTTTTTGGTGGTTTATGGTCGTAGAAGGATTGGAAAAACATTTTTAATCCGGGAGTTTTTCAACCAAAAGTTCTCTTTTTACGTAAGCGGCGTAAATAACAAATCAAATGCCATTCAATTAAAAAACTTCAATGCCGCGTTGAAACAATATGGTCTTGATAATAAGAATCCTATTAAGGATTGGTTTGAAGCTTTCGGCCTATTGAAAGTTTTGCTCGAAAGAGATGATTTATATCGCGAGCCTTCGAGCAATAAACGAGTCATTTTTCTTGACGAACTTCCTTGGATGGATGCGAAAAGAAGCGATTTTAAGGCTGCGCTGGATTTGTTTTGGAACACCTACGCATCTTTAAAGGATGATTTGATTTTGATCGTGTGCGGATCGGCTACTTCTTGGATCATGAAGAACATGGTTAAAGACAATGGTGGCTTTTATAACAGAATAACTAGAAAAATCCATTTAATGCCTTTCTCCTTGAAGGAGTGCAAGCAATATAGCGACTATCTGAAATTAAACTATAACAACCAGCAAATCGTTGATTGCTATATGGTTTTCGGCGGGGTTCCTTATTATTGGGAATTGTTAGATAACAATCTGAGCCTAGCACAAAATATTGATTTGCTGTGCTTTAAGGAAAACGGCCAATTGCACGGTGAATATCAGGCTTTATTTAGGTCGTTGTTTTCCGCAAAGGGAAAGCACCGGGAAATTATTGATGCCTTGATGAAAAAAGACATTGGGATGCAAAGAAAGGACCTTTCGAGCATACCAAGTATTGGCGATGGGAAAGCCTTGACCTGCGCTTTAGAGGAGCTTCTCGAATGCGGCTTTATCCGGGCTTACGACAACTATTTGACATCTAAAAACGGTAAGTTCTATCAAGTCATAGACCCCTTCGTGCTGTTTTCAAACGCTTTTTTGCTTGATGCGAAATTTGATAGTTGGTTTTCGTTTATCAATACACCCAAATATTATTCATGGGCTGGTCACTCTTTTGAAATTGTATGTTTAAATAACATCGAATCGATTAAAACGGCGCTTGGAATCAGTGGCGTATTCACCCGTGAGTATTCCTGGAGAAGCAAAAAGTCGGACCCTGGGGCTCAAATCGATCTGTTGATTCATAGAAATGACAGGGTCATTAATCTTTGCGAAATCAAATATTCAAGCGGTGAGTTCGCAATCACAAAAGAATACGAAGACAATTTAAGAAACAAAATGGAATCGTTCATAAATGAAGTGAAACCGAAAGAACAATTGGTTCTGACGCTCATATCGTTCAATGGCCTCAAGGAAAATTCGCATTCTTACATCATTAATAAGAAAATAGACGGAAATCAGTTGTTCGGTCTTCCAAACGAATAAAAGTTTTCCATTTTCTCTTGTTTGTCGATCTTTCCCTGTTTCTCTCCGTTTTCGTTCGACCGGCATCTAGAACGTGAGCACATGTCTCCACGTGTGGAGACTCATATACCGGAATTCCTTTAAAAACGTAGCGTTTTTCTGCCGTTTTATTTAATTAGCAAGCAATCGGCGGTAGCGGGGTTGGTGGCGAAAGGGATGTTGTAGACGGCGACGATGCGCATCAAAGCCTTCACGTCGGGGTCATGGGGCTGAGACTGAAGGGGATCCCAGAAGAAAATCATCATCTGAATTGTTTTCCTAGCGACTTCGGCCCCGATTTCGAGGTCTCCGCCCATCGGGCCGGAGAGGAATTGTTTGACAGGAAGCCCGGTGGCTTCTTCGACCATCTTGGCGGTATGCCCGGTTCCGCATAGGGAATATTGCTTCAGTTCTTCTTTGTGCTTCATGGCCCAGGTGACCATTTCGGCTTTTTTGTTGTCGTGGGCGATGAGCGCCAATACGGGTTTGCTGTTTTCCATTTGGGACTCATTTTATCAGCGAAGCTCTCCTCTGTCTTCGCCCTAATCGGAAAATGCCATTTGCTCAAGGGTTCCTTCATGAGTTTGAAAAATCGCCATTTTGCATTCAATTATGCTTTTTTCTTCGTAAATTTTGACTTCTTGTTCGCCATTTGTCGTTTTATGGTGGATGATTATTTAGACGAGGCCAAAATTAGGCACAGCCTAACGGGCCATAAGGAAAGGGATAAACATGAACATCATTGTCTGCAAAAACAAAAAGGAATTGGGCCAGAAAGCCGCGGAGGAAATCCTCTCTCTTGTCTCCTGCAAACCTAGCGCCATCCTTGGCTTAGCCACCGGCTCCAGCCCTTTGGAACTCTACGAGAGCCTTGCCGAAGGCTGCAAAAACGGCGTCAGCTTCGCAAAAGTCTCGAGCTTCAACCTCGACGAATACATTGCTTGCCCCATCAAGGAAGAAACCTACCGCTCCTTCATGGAGAAAAACCTCTTCTCCAAAATCGACATCGATTTGAACAACACCCATTTCCCTCAGGAGAAAGACCCTTCTTCCTACGATAAGGAAATCGAGAACGCCGGAGGCGTCGACCTCCAGGTCCTCGGCATCGGCAGGAACGGACATATTGGCTTCAATGAGCCCAACACCCCCAGGGATTCCCTCACGCACATCATCCCTTTGACCGAGAGCACCCGCAAAGCTAATGCACGCTTCTTCTTGAATAAGGAAGAACTCGTTCCCACCCACGCCGTTTCCATGGGTTTAGCCACGATCATGAAGGCGAAGAAGATTGTCTTGGTGGCCAATGATTCCACCAAAGCCGAGCCCATCGCCGCTTTGCTAAGGAAAGAAGACACCCTTGAGGTGCCGGCGACCGTTTTGCTTGCTCATAACGACTGCGATGTCTTCCTCACCGAAGACGTCTATGAGGAAGCGAAGAAGATTAACGAGGCCAAAAGGATTCATGATTGAATTCGGTACCGGAGGCTTCCGCGGCGTCATCGGAGATGACTTCAACAAAGCTAATGTTCAAGTCATTGCCCAGGCTTTATCCGACGTCGCCAAAGAAAGTGTTCCCGTCAAGCCCATCGCCGTCGGCTATGACAACCGTTTCATGTCCGATTATGCGGCGAAATGGATCGTTGAGGTGCTTAACGGGAATGGCATTAAAGCCTTCCTTACGTCTTCCTCCGTCCCCACGCCTTTGGTCATGATGATCACTAGGGATAAGGATCTTGATTATGGGGTCATGGTGACCGCTAGCCATAATCCTTATATCTTCAATGGGGTCAAAGTGTTCCAAAAAGGTGGCATCGATGCCGACGTTGCTTTCACCTCGATGCTGGAGAAACGAATCCAAAACGTTAAGGATGTTAATTCCTTAAGCGAAATAGAGACAAAGGAAAAAGGCCTGATTGAGGTCATCGATTACATCCCCGATTATGTTTCCTGCATTGAGTCCTTCCTTTCCAAAAAGGCTTATCACAGCCCTTTGAAGGTGCTTTTCAACAACATGTATGGCGTTGCCTTCCGTTCCCTGCTTCCCCTAGCCAAGGATTTGGATTTAGCCAACTTCAAAGCCATAAACACCAGCCACGACGCTTTCTTCGGCTTCCATGATCCTAACCCAGCAAAAGAAAACATCATGGGCGAGTTTAGCAAGCAGGTTGTCGATGGTCATTACGATTTTGGGATCGCTACCGACTCTGATGCCGATAGGCTCGGGGTAATCGATGAAAAAGGCGGTTATGTTGACGCTAACGAAATTATGGCCTGCCTTTATTATTATTTGGTCAAGTATCGCGGCAAAAAAGGCGATGTGGTCAAAAACATTGCCACTTCAAGCCTATTGGACGGCCTTGCGACGTCTTTAGGATATAAATGCCATGTCGTCGACGTTGGATTTAAAAACATCTCCGCGGGCATCAAAACTTACGACGCCCTTTTAGGAGGGGAAAGCAGTGGAGGCCTCACCGTCAGAGGTTACCTCTTTGGCAAGGATTCAAGCTTCTCCGCCGCGCTATTCATGGAGATGGTCTCCGTCTTGGGCAAACCCGTCTCCGCCATCGTAAACGAAGTCAAACAGGCCGCTAGATACCATCACGCCTTCATCGAGGACAGCTATGCCTTCCATGCCTCTCCGGTTTGTATGATGGAATATATCGGCAAGCATCAACCTGAATTCCATGTCCCTTGTCTTTCCAGCGAAAGAATAGGGAACAATTACAAATACGATTTTGGGGATGGCTGTTTCTTACTCATCCGTCTTTCTGGAACGGAGCCGAAATTCCGCATCTTTGCCGAAATGGAGGACGAGGAGGACTCCTCTAAAGCCATTGAGGTCTTGAAGGATTACCTCAATTGGGCTGACCAAGCCTGTCGGTAAACGCAGATAGTAGAATAAAAGTCCAAGGTTTGCGCCTTGGACTTTTCATGTGGGTCAAAGGACGCCGGAATCTCCCTTTGAGGCTGCCTGCTTCTTGAGAATGCGAGGGAAAAGAAGGGAGCAGACAATTAAGGAGACGATGCCGGATACCCCGTCGGCGATAGGCTCGGCCAAAAAGGCGAGCTCGCTGTTGGAGGATAGATAAGGCAATAGGAAAGTAAGAGGGAGAAGAAGAAAGAATTTGCGGTTGATCGATAGCCAAATGGAATATTTGGCTTGTCCGATTCCCGTTAATCCATCCACCAAGGTGTATTGGAAGGTGAGAAGGATGATGGGGTACATGTACCAATGAATGTATTTGCTGCTATAAGCAATGACTTCTGCGGCGTTTTCTTGTCCGGAGGAGGAGAAAGAGAGGAAGAGTTTAGCGAAGGGCTCGGCCAAGAAGAAGGATAAGAGGAAGCAAATCGCGGTGAAGACCAGTCCGCACGCGGTGATCTGCAGCTCCGCTTTTTTGACCAGATCGGTTTTCTTGCCCCCATATAGGAAGGCTAGTATCGATTGAGTTCCCGAGGATATTCCAAGCAAGGGCCCGCTTACCAAGGAAAAGAAGGCCTGGACGATGGTGGCGCATTCGATGAGGAAATCCCCGTTGTCACCAGACATCTGCAGCGCAGCGTTGAGTCCGATGAGGATGATGGAGTCGGTGGCCAAGATGATGAAGGGTGAGCAGCCTAATTTCAAGATTTTAGAGACGATCCTAAAAGAGAAAGGATGGCGCTTGGGGCGAATTGGTGAGCGCAAAATGAAGATAAGGCCCATCAGGGCGCAGACTGTCCAAGAGATGCTCGTGGCGATCGCGGCCCCTTTGATCCCCATGCTAAGGCCATACATGAATAAGGGGTCTAATGCGATGTTGAGGAAGGCCGCGGAGAGGGAGGAGATCATCGCGTGGACGGATTTGCCTTGGGCGACGAGGAACTGCGAGAAGCCGATGGAGAAGAAGGCGGGTATGGTGCCTATGAGAAAATAAAGCATGTATTCCCTAGCGTAGGGGAAACTTGCTTCGGAGGCCCCAAACCAATAAAGCATCGGGGTGAGGAGGGCGTAGCTTAAGACCATGACGACCACGGATAAGGTCAATAGCATCCATAGGGAATGGTAGAAAACGTTTTCCGCGTCTTCTTTTCTTTGCTGCCCTAAAGACATTGAGAACAAAGGCGAGGCGCCCAAGACGACGAGGTAAGCGAAAGAGGTGACCAAAGTGGCTATGGGGGCGCATACGCCGGCTCCGATAAGAGAGATCTGCCCGTTTTCGGGGAGGTTGCCGATGTAGATGCGGTCGACGATGTTATAGAGAACCGTGATAAGCTGGGAGACCATCGCGGGGATCATTAAATAGAGGACGTTCCCAAACGTCTTGGAATTTCCTAAATCGATGGTCTTCTTGCTCATGGCAAAGGGATTCTACGCCTAACGGCGTTTTAAAAAAGGGGCAATCGTTTTATCCGTTAACCTTTGTGATAGAATGGGTCTAGGAGGAACACCTATGGACAAGACAACCGCCAGATTAGAATACGAAGCCATGAGCCTTGAGCAGCTAGAGAACGAGAAGGCCGTTCAAGAAGGCAAAAAAGCCGCCGCTTTTGAAACGCACGAGAAAGCCTGCTCAAAAATGACGGGCTCGATCGTCATGACCGCCTTTGGGTTGGTCTTCTTAATCTTGCTGCCTGTTTCGATCCCTCTTCTTGTTATTGGGATTCCAAAGGTCGTGGATTCCTCAAAGACGCGCAACAGGTCTAACCACGAATACAATGAGGCCTCGTGGAGGCTAAACCTCATCGCACGCCTTCTAGCCGAAAGGAAAAACGTTTCCAACGCAGGCCCGGAAGAAGTCAGCGGAGAAGTCATCTAATTTAAAGATTGCGTCTAATAGCCCCGATTTGCATCGGGGCTTTTTAGTGCTGACAAAACAAACGACGTCGAATAAAAAATGGTTCGGCCATCTCTCCATTCGGCCTTGACAATTCCGGGGGGGGGTAAAATGGTTCCAAATCAAAAAGGAGATTTTATGAAACATTGCATTTCTTGCGGAACCGAGATTGCCGACAACGCGAAAAGCTGCCCCAAATGCGGCTGCGTTTTAGAAAAAGAAGAGAAGGGGCGCTGGGCACGAGTCCTCGGAATTGTGTCTTTGGTTTTCGCCATTCTAGGGACGGTTCTTGGTTTGCTCTCTCTTATTCCGCTTCTAGGCCTCATCCTTGTTTATCCGACCCTTGTTATTGGCGGGCTTACGCTTATTGTTTCAATCGTTTGCTGCATCTTCGCCTCAAGGAAAGGCGTTTGCATTACGGGCATCGTTTTTTCCTCAGTTGACGTGGCGATTGCCGTTATCAGATTGATAATGCTTTTTAGCATCGCCGCGGCTGCTTAATCCTCTTCTAACGGCAATAGGATTTAAACGGGACGGAGATTTGCCGCCCCGTTTTTATGTTATCCCTTGGTTCCATTGCTATTCATAGCCTTTTACAAAAAAACATTTGGTTTTAATATGCTTTATAACGCCCACGGAGGTTCTTTATGCTATTCAGTTCACTGATTATCACCGCGACATGCGCCAGCGTGAATTTATATATGACAAAGCTATTTTCTCCTATTTTGCTCGCTTTGCAAAACGCACAACCCATTGGCACGATTCTTGCCGTTGTTCTTGCGATTATTTCGCTGGCTGTTGTGACGTTTCTTTCGGCGGCGTTTTGGCTGGGTTATGAAGGGAAAGGATGCGCGATAGGCTGGGAAATCTGCGGACCCTTTTCCTGGCGTTGGTTCAACGGGGGCATTTGATGCTTTATGTGGTCTAAAGGAGATTCCGCCGCTTATTTTGTCGATAGACGAAGACTGGCCAATTTGCCCGTTGACGTGAAACGGCCTTTCATGCTGTATCTTCTTTTTCTTTCAACGTTTCTGCCCTCAACGGCCTTTTTCACAACGATTTTCGAATTCAACCTTAAGGGCCCCGGTTTAGTGTTCTGGCCGATTGCCGTGTTCGTTTTTCTTGTGGAATTTATCCATGTAATAGAGGTGTTATATCTAGATAGAAAACTCAAAATCGTCAGGGACCACGGTCAACTGGCGTTAATTAATTCGCTAATCTTTCTTATTCCTCTTGCTGCCGCGGTTAAATCCATTTTTTGCACGACTTTTGATCCAGAGACCGGTGAATGGAACCATTATTTCGATGCGATGTTTCTTTTTCTGACATATCCTTTGACCTGTTTTTTCTTCATCGGCGTCGTCAAATCCTTTTATTTTCGTCCTCTACTTTTATCTAATTTTGAAAATTATCCTGAAGTAGTGGCCAAAGAGGGCAGGGTTTTTCTTGAATATTGGAATTGGGACACGCCTAGGAAACGCCCTCCTTCTATTAACGATTACGGCATTGGTGGTTGGACGGTGTGGTTTCATTTCATTGAGATTTTCGATTATCCGCCATGGTAAAAACGACTTTAAACGCCATCGTTTTCTCATATTTGGTTATGCGTTTTTGAAGGTCTGAGTTTTGGCGTTATTGGCGTTTCTGCTGTGCCGTGGTTTATCCTGAATTTGATTTTCTTTATCTTTTGCCTATGGTTTTCGTCTATCCTTAAGGCATGAATACCAAAACATTATTTATTTCCCTAGCCGCCTCCTTAGCGTTGCTTTCTTCTTGCGTCTCTTCCCCAAGCGCGGATTCAAGTTCCTCCGCTGCCGCGACTGAATCTTCTTCCGTTGCAACGGAATCCTCATCTTCAGTGGACCCCATTTCCAGCGAATCATCATCTTCGATGGACCCCATTTCCAGCGAATCTTCTTCAGAGACCCCTGTTTCCAGTGTTTCTTCCGCCTCCTCTTCTTCGGTGGAAGATGTTTCCATGGGCAGCTGGACGCTTGGCTGTTCGGGGATTGCGGATTCCGCCCAAAGCCAATATCTCAATGATTATGCCTTCTCGCTGACCGATGCCTCTGGCAAGGAGGTCAGCTTCTATGGCGACTACATCCAACGCGGCAAAGGCGACTGGGATGGCTTGATCCAAATGAAAAAGGAGGTGGGCGTTCTAGAGTGCAGAACCAAAGGCTCTGGTACTCTCACCCTCTCCGTTAAAAAGAGAATCGTCAGTTATGGTGGCGAGGATTATGACTATACGGGCATCCCTTCCTTATATGTCTCCTCCGATTTGGAGAACTGGTCTTTGCTTGATGGAAATAAGCAGGACGGGGACTCTTTGCTGTCTTATACATTCAGTTATGCCGCTTCCTATTGGAGGATAACGGTTGGCGAAAGCTACGCTTTGTATTTATCAAGCGTTTCCTTCGAGCCTTCTAAATAAGGCCATCTCACAAACCCTCTTCGATAATTTTATTCACGATCAAAGCATCCGCCGGGCACCAATCCTCCTGGCGGAGCTTTTCTATTGGGGTGAAGCATTGCCCCATATGGATTCCTTCTTCGATCTGCAGCGACCCCTCTTCCACTTCGCAGAGGAAGACATCCATATCCAAATGGAAAGTGGGGTAGTCATATTCGACGTTGCAGTAGAAACGCTTTACTGAGATAGAGGCCCCAAGCTCTTCTTTTATTTCCCTGACGATGGCTTGTTCGGGGCTTTCTCCTTCTTCAATCTTTCCCCCGGGAAATTCCCATTTTCCTTTGAGCTCCCCATAGCCCCTTTCGGCGGAGAAGACTTCGTTCTTCTCATTAAGCAGTATCGCCGCGACCACGCGGATGCTCTTAAGCTTTTCCATATTCCTTCTCCTCAATGCCAAGATCATACCAATAAGCCTTTGGGGTGGGCTCATCCAAAATGAGATCGAACAGCAACGTCTTCGCTTCGTTATCCGATTCCCTTGGGTTTTCTAGACTCCCCATGCCCGCGTAGATATAGGGGGTGATTCTTCCCCAATTCTTCTTGGTCTTCCTTACGAACACCATG
>CAVGXP010000012.1:0-7084 GCA_963633165.1 bacterium | reverse complement strand
TCATCGACGTTTCCGGTCTCCTTGCCGATTACGGCATCTCCACCAACGACAAATAAGGCCTAACGGTCTAAACTTGTCTTAATGCCACCCCTTAAGGGGTGGCTTTTTCTTGCATTGACGTCTAATGGGGCGTAATGTACTTTCGTTGCCGTTTTATTGCGGCTAATTTTGAAATACAGGAAAGGGAATTGCATGAAAGACAGCGTGAAATACGTCATCCAAAGGATCCTGTTCATCCTTTTGACGGCGTTCATCATTTTGAGCTTGACCTACATTTTGCTTCAGCTCATCCCCCTCACCCCGGGCGGCACCGACATTGAGCGGTGGACGTTCTGGGAGAAACAGGTCGAACTGGGGTATTACGTTCGAATCACCGACGTTCTTGAAGCCGAGAAAAACGGATACGATGTCTCCGTCTCCGTTGCTGGCAGGGTGACCTATTACCGCGCCCAGCCGATCATGGTCCGTTATTTCTCTTGGCTAGCGGCGGTGGCGAAAGGGGATTGGGGCGTCTCTTCCTCCGAATACTGGAAAGGACAAAGCGCCCTCACCATTTTGATGAACGGCCTCCCTTATTCGATGAGGCTCAACCTCATCTCCATCATCATCTCGATCCCTTTGGGCATCGGGCTTGGCGTTTTGGCGGCTTTGAAGAAGAACACCTGGGTCGATTCCCTTATCTCGACCATCATCATGATCTTCATCTCCGTCCCTTCTTTCGTTCTTATTTCCTTCCTTTTGATTTGGTTTGGCAAAGTCAGCGGATGGCCTCTTAAATGGCCTAGCGACGCCGACGCGACCGCTGATCCTATTTTGGCCGTCAAAGCCTACGTTATTCCTGTTTTGTCTTTGTGCTTTGGCTCAATCTGCGGATTCGCTCGTTATACCCGCGCCGAGCTCACCGAGGTCATGTCTAGCGAATTCTTGCTATTGGCTAGAACAAAAGGCTTGACCCGTTCCCAGTCCGTCGTCCGCCACGCTTTGCGCAACTCGATGGTCCCCATCGTCCCGATGATCATCGCCGAGTTCATCGGCATTCTCTCCGGCTCGATGGTCCTTGAGCAAATCTATGGCATCCCCGGCATCGGGTCGGTTCTAGTCAACGCCTTGAACGCGACCGACGTCCCCGTCATCATGGTCGATATGGCCATTTACACCGTCATTGGCTTGGCGGCGACGCTCATCATCGACTTGAGCTACGGCATCGTTGACCCACGCATCCGCATGGGCGCAAGAAAGTGAGGCAAAGGCAATGGAAGACAACAAGAAAGAAAACCTGGAAGCCAATTCCTCCCTCACCGCGGAGGATTTCACCTTCGTCCAAAACGATGAACGCCTCCATGACCAGAAATTCGAAACCAAGCCGACAACCTTCTTCAAAGACGCCTTGAAGCGCTTCGTCAAATCGCGCTCCTCCGTCGTCGCCGCTTCGATTTTGCTCATCCTCATCGGAATGTCCATCATCGTCCCCTTCGCTGACGCTAACGACATCAATTCGCCTCTAGGCCAAGCCAGTTACCTTCCTCCGAAGTGGTTTGACGGGGATATGGGCGGATTCTTCGACGGCACCGACCGCGTTGAAAGCGCGATCCTCGACCCCGAGACTTTGAAGCTCCCTAGCGACAGCGACTACAAGGAATTCGCGATCGTCGGCGAAATCTCGACCCGTTCCTCCTATAGCGACGTCTATTCCAACGCCGTCGCAAAATACGGCAAAGGCGGTTATCTCACCATCACCAACACCGGCATCAAGGAAGAGGGCATCTTCTCTTCCGTCGATGAAGGCATCCGCTCTAATGAGGTCACCCTCGATTTGACGCAATCTTATTCCTACAAAGTCAATTTCTCCTTAGACCAGACCTTGGTTAGAGACGGCACCAGCCTTTCGACCTATCTTGGCTTCTTCGCCACTTTGGGCGAAGATAGCGAAGAGACCCTTATCCCTTTGACCACGGTAAATGAGTGGGGCGAAAACGGCATCGAAAGCCTGGAAGTCTCCAACGTCTCCGTCGCTCTGACCTCTTATATGGAAGAGAACTCCATAACCGTTCCTTCTTCTCTCTCCGGCAGATTAGCGGTGGTGGTCTCCGCCCCTGAAGACGAAGCCTCTTCGGCCAATTCACTTGCCATCGGCTCTATCGAAAGCAACGTTTCTAGCGTGAGCTTCTCCACGGGCTTAGAGGCTAGGAAGGCCATGGCCGACCAGGCTAAAGGCGCCTATTCCGGCTTCCCCTCTTCCTCCTTACCTACGATTGGGCTAAAGCACGCCGAAGTCGTTTACGGCAGCTTCCGTTACGATTTCTACGCGGCCGCTTTCGGCGACGTGGAATACGAATTCACCGAAATCGACATTCAGAATTACATCGATAGAGGTTGGCTCGAATATGAATGGGGGACCGGCTCGGAGCCGACCCATTGGGCCCTCACGGAGTCGGGGCAGACTTATTGCCCTTTGCGCACCGTCGATTATCAAACCGTTATCGAGAATCCCTTCGAACCGGACCTCAACACCCGTTCTGTCCATGGCACCCGTTCCCTTTACCGCCAACTCTATTTCGAAGGTAAAATCGGCTCTTGCTCGGCCCCGAAGTATTTCTTCGGCACCGATAGAAACGGAAAAGACTTCTTCAAGGTTGTCTTCTCTGGCCTTCTCACCTCTCTTGGCTTAGGCGTCTTGGCCTCGGCCATCAACATCGTCATCGGCCTCATCTGGGGTTCGATCTCCGGCTATTTCGGCGGCTGGGTCGACATGATCATGGAGCGTTTGACCGAGATCCTTGGCGGCGTGCCTTTCATCATCGTCATGACTCTTGTCGCCTTGCTATGGGACAAAAACGGCGGTGGAACGACCTTCTGGACCTTCCTCTTCGCCCTTTGCCTTACCGGGTGGATTGGGATCTCCGGAACCACCAGAAGCCAGTTCTACCGTTATAAAGGCAGGGAATACGTCCTTGCTTCCCGCACTCTTGGGGCAAGCGACGCTAGGCTCATCTTCAAGCACATCTTGCCTAACGCTGTCGGCACCATCGTCACTAGCGCCGTGCTTATGATCCCTTCGGTCATCTTCACCGAGGCTAATATCTCTTACTTGCTCCCTGGGGCCTTAGCGCTAAAAAACAGCTTCGGCGTCACCATCGAATCCGTCCAAAGCGACATCTCCAAGGCGCCATACCTCATCGTCTCGGCCTCGCTTATCATGGCCTTGCTCATGATCAGCTTCAACCTCTTCGGCAACGGCCTCCGCGATGCGTTCAACCCCTCTTTGAAAGGAAGTGACGAATGATGAAAAAGATCGATTACCCCTATTCGGTCGGCTCCTCTGAAGGGAAGCAGGCCGTCTTGTCCGTCCGCAACCTCGCCATCTCCTTCAAAACCGATGCCGGTTATGTCCACGCCGTCAGGGGCGTCTCCTTTGATTTATATAAAGAAGAGACCCTCTGCATCGTCGGCGAGTCGGGCTCTGGCAAATCCGTCACCAACAAAACGATCATGGGCATCCTCCCCAAAAGCGCCCGCATCGATTCGGGCAGCGTCATCTACGAAGGCGAGGATTTGACCAAGATCTCCGAGGATGAATTCCACAACATCCGCGGCAACAAGATCGGCATGATCTTCCAGGATCCTTTATCCTCTCTCAACCCGATCATGAAAATCGGCAAGCAGATCACCGAGGAGATGATCATCAACGGCCATCACCTCCAGAATCTCTACCGCTCCCTCATCAATGAGGAATTCATCGCCTACAAAAACGACGTCCGCTTGAAGCAACTCAACGAAGAAGCCCGCAAGCGCGCCAAAAAAGAGAAGGATTCCTCTTTCGACATGAAGGCGTATGAGGAGAAGAAGAAGGAACTCGCCCTCAAAATCGCAGAAGACAAAAAGAGGCTATCCGAAAAGAAGAGAAGCGCCAAAGCCTCCGTCAAAGCCAAAAAGGCGGAAATTAACAAGGAACACAAAGAGAAAGTCGCTGAAATCCTCAAAGGACAGGGGAGCCTCAAACAGAAATACGACGCATTCCTGCTTGAGCACCGCCGTGCCCTGAGCAAAGTCCGCGTCACCCACAAAGAAGCCAAAGCAAAAGCCCTCAAGATCATGGAGGAGGTTGGCATCCCTAACGCCGAAAGACGCTTCAACCAATACCCCTTCGAATTCTCCGGGGGCATGAGGCAGAGGATCGTCATCGCCATCGCCTTGACCGCTGAGCCCGACGTCCTCATCTGCGATGAGCCGACCACGGCACTAGACGTCACCATCCAAGCCCAGATCCTTGAGCTCATCAACCGCCTTAAAGCCACTCACCACATGTCGGTCATCTTCATCACCCACGACCTCGGCGTCGTCGCCAACATGGCCGATAGGGTCGCCGTCATGTACGCGGGCAAAATCGTCGAGTATGGGAAAGCCGAAGAAGTCTTCTATTCCCCGGCTCACCCCTATACCTGGGCCCTTCTTTCCTCTATTCCTGACATCGATTCTAAGGAGAAACTCGAAGCGATCCCCGGCACCCCGCCGAACATGCTTTACCCGCCAAAAGGGGATGCTTTCGCCGCGCGAAGCAAATACGCCCTTTCCGCCGACTTCAAGGAAGAGCCGCCGATGTTTGAGATCTCGCCCACCCATTACGCCGCCACCTGGCTCCTTGATGAGCGCGCACCGAAGGCCGAGATGCCAAAAATCGTGGCGACCCGCATCCACAATAGCCTCAGCAAGAGCGTCAACAAGGAAGGAGAATGAACATGGCAGAAGACAAGGAAAAGAAGCTGCTCAAGGAAACCTTGAAGCAGAAGAAGGCCGCGCTGTCCGCCTTCAAATTCTCTCACCCCAACAAAAAAACCTGGACCGAGGAGCAAAAGAAGGAATTCGCTTCCCTTTCCCAAGAGGTCGACGACGTCAAATTCCGCCTTGGCAATTACGGCATCACCTTCGATCAGAAACTCGTCGATGACCACGTGATCCTTTCCGTGCGCCACCTCAAGCAGTTCTTCCGCTCTGGCGAATACAAAACCAAAGCCGTCCACGACGTCAGCTTCGACGTCAAAGAAGGGGAATGCTTTGGCCTCGTCGGGGAATCCGGCTGCGGCAAAACCACGACCGGTCGCTGCATCATCGGCCTCTACGACATCACCAGCGGCTCCGTCTATTATAAAGGTTATAGGATCGCCGCCGGGGATAGGTGGAACCGCAAAGAGATCAAGTGGAGCAAGATCCACACCAACGAGAAAATCGCCGAGCTCCGTGAGAAGGAGCATTGCGAAATCGCCGATGCCTCCGCCCCTGGGGAAGCCGAGGCCATCAAGACGCGATACGAGGAGCAGATCTCCAAACTTCAAGAGGAGGAGAAAGCTCACGTCGATGAGCAAAAGGCCCTTATCCGCCAAATCCATTACGACGATAAGCACGTCAACACGCGCCTGCGCAACCAGATCCAGATGATCTTCCAGGATCCTATCGATTCCCTCGACCCCAGGATGACCGTCGAAGACATCATCACCGAAGGTCTTCACATCCAAGGCAAATACAACAAGGAAGAGAACCACAAAACCGTGGAAGCCGCCCTCAAACGCGTCGGACTGATCCCTGAATACGCCTCACGTTACCCGCATGAGTTCTCCGGCGGCCAGCGTCAGCGCATCGGCATCGCCCGCGCCTTGGTCATGAACCCCAAATTGCTCATCTGCGATGAGCCGATCTCCGCCCTCGACGTCTCCATCCGCGCTCAGGTATTGAATCTTCTCAACGAGATCAAAGAGGAGATGGGCTTAACGATGGTCTTCATCGCCCACGACCTCTCCGTCGTCAAATATTTCTGCGACCGCATCGCCGTCATGTATTTTGGCAACATGGTCGAGCTCGCTTCTAGCGATGAGCTCTTCGCCCATCCTTTGCACCCTTACACCAAAGCTCTTCTCTCCGCCATCCCTAAGCCCGATCCCCGCAGCGAGAAGAACCGCGTCCGCAAAGTCTACGACCCCAACACCGCCCACGATTACAGCGTCAACAAGCCTTCCTTCCGCGAGGTTTTGCCTGGCCACTTCGTCCTTTGTAACGATGAAGAGGAACAGAAATACCGCCTTGAAGCCGCTACGCTTGACCAAAAGAAGGAAGAGGAGGAAAAGAAATGAAAGACAAAACGCGTTTCATCCTAGTCTGCGTCTTCTATGGGGTGCTGATCGCCTTGATGGTCCCTATATTCATCTATGCGATCCTCGCCTTCTCTAACCCCGCCGCATATAACTACCGCATCGATTACCTCCAGCCAGGCGATGATCCTGCGGGGTATCTACACACCGGCGAATACGCCTTATCGCTGACCTTCCTAGGCTTGCTCTTCGTCGGGTTGGTCCTAGGGTTGCTGCATTGGATCTTCAGGAAGAAATCGACCCACTTGGTCATTTCCTTGTTGCTAGCCTTGCTTGCCGTTTCCTATGGCATCGCCCGCGCGGTGTATTGCTTTGGAAAAGGCGGAACCAGCTGCTTGCCGGGGATCCTCTACATCCTCTCCGCCCTTTCTATCGCCGCCTCGATGTTCTTCTTCGTCAAAAAGACCCTCGACGGGGATTGCTCCTGGCCTTATTACACCTGCTTGATCCTTGGGGCGGCCTTCTTGTTCGTGGCCTCCTGCATGAAGTATTCCTATTCGATCCTCAACGCGATGGGACACCAAAACGACATCGTCTATTGGGGCTCTTATGGCGTCAGCCGCCTTATCCTGCTTGCATATCTACTTGGCGGATGGCTCAACCTCAGCTTGGATTACGATCCCAGCGTGAAGCAGGCTGAATAAACCTCAAAATAAACCTCAAAGTTAAGCCGTATCTTCGGATGCGGCTTTTCTTTTGCCTATGATTGGTTTGTTCTAAGTGTCCCGAATTCTTAGTAAAGCATCGTGACTTCGTTGCTGTAGGAAGGTAGGAACTCCTTAGGTAAGGAAGGCGCACGTCGTTTTGTTTGGCAACGATGAGAATAAACAAAAAAGCGGCCGTTACTGACGGCCGCTTAGGGAGATATGGGGAGGCTCTCATGTTTTTGTGTGGGTCGCCATTTTTACTTGACCCACACAAAAGCAATGAACTTGGCGAAAGCG
>CAVGXP010000011.1:1957-13882 GCA_963633165.1 bacterium | reverse complement strand
CTTTCTCCTTAGAAAGGAGGTGATCCATCCCCACGTTCCCGTAGGGATACCTTGTTACGACTTAACCCCAATCAGCAGCCCCGCCCTAGACGCCTCCCCCCTTGCGGTTGGGACAGCGGCTTCAAGCGTTGCCACCTCTCATGGTTTGACGGGCGGTGTGTACAAACCCCGGGAACGTATTCACCGCGGCATGCTGATCCGCGATTACTAGTAATTCCGCCTTCGCGAAGTCGAATTGCAGACTTCGGTCTGAACTGGGGCCGCCTTTGTGGGATTTCCCCTGCCTCGCGGCTTCGGGTCTCTCTGTAACGGCCATTGTAGCACGTGTGTGGCCCAGGGCATAAAGGGCATGCTGATTTGACGTCATCCCCACCTTCCTCCGATTTGCATCGGCAGTCTCGCCAGAGTCCCCAACTCAATGATGGTAACTGGCGACAGGGGTTGCGCTCGTTGCGGGACTTAACCCAACATCTCACGACACGAGCTGACGACAACCATGCACCACCTGTCTCCGGCAATCTCGCCGTATCTCTACGGCTAACACCGGGATGTCAAGCCCTGGTAAGGTTTTCCGCGTAGCGTCGAATTAAACCACATGCTCCACTACTTGTGCGGGGTCCCGTCAATTCCTTTAAGTTTCATTCTTGCGAACGTACTCCCCAGGCGGATGACTTAATGCGTTAGCTTCACCACGCCCTTTCGGGCATAGTTAGTCATCATCGTTTACGGCGTGGACTACTAGGGTATCTAATCCTATTTGCTCCCCACGCTTTCGTGACTGAGCGTCAGTATCGCCCTGGTCAACCGCCTTCGCCACCGGTATTCTTCCATATATCTACGCATTTCACCGCTACACATGGAGTTCTGTTGACCTCTGACGTACTCTAGCTCGGCAGTATCCAAGGCTTTATGGGGTTGAGCCCCACGCTTTCACCTCAGACTTACCGTGCCGCCTGCTCACTCTTTACGCCCAATAATTCCGGATAACGCTCGTGACCTACGTATTACCGCGGCTGCTGGCACGTAGTTAGCCGTCACTTTCTGGCGAGGTACCGTCAATCCCGCACCATTTCCTGTGCGGGCCTTTCGTCCCTCGTAACAGAGCTTTACAATCCGAAGACCTTCATCACTCACGCGGCGTTGCTCGGTCAGGGTTTCCCCCATTGCCGAAAACTCCCTACTGCTGCCTCCCGTAGGAGTATGGGCCGTGTCTCAGTCCCATTGTGGCCGTTCACCCTCTCAGGTCGGCTACGCATCCTCGCCTTGGTGGGCCTTTGTCCCGCCAACTAGCTAATGCGCCGCAGGTCCATCCGGGGGCGGCGCCGAAGCGCCTTTCAGACGGGGCCCATGCGGGCTCCGCCGTCATCCGGTATTAGCCAAGCTTTCGCCTGGGTATCCCGGTCCCGGGGGCAGGTTACCTACGTGTTACTCACCCGTTCGCCACTGGGCGGATCGCTCCGCCCCGTTCGACTTGCATGTATTAGGCACGCCGCCAGCGTTCATCCTGAGCCAGGATCAAACTCTCAATGAAGTTATGCGATCGGTTACCCGATCATCAGCTTTTTGATAGCGCCCGATCCGGCGGAATTATCTCTGGTTCTTGATTCCTCAAATTCGGAATCGACGTCAAGTGTTCGTTGTCTATCTGTCTAGTTTTCAAAGATCAGCCGCGCCGGGGCCCTGCCCCGCCCGGTCTCCCGGGGCGCGCGTGCCTTGGTATCTTATCCTCTCTCCCGCTCGGCGTCAAGCGCTTTTTCGGGATCTCGGACGGGGCACCAAGCGCCCCGCTCGCCGCTCTCTTGCGGCGTGCGAGAAGAATTGTACGCTCCCGGGGCGGGGGTAGGCAACAACTTTTTGAAAATTCTTCAAACTTTCGGATTTCCTCCGATGGCATCGATACTTTTTTGGGAAAAATATAAAAAACGCCCGGTTTCCCAGGCGTTAAAGTTGATTTTTGGATCAATACATATCCCCAGCGGGAGCGGCGACAGCGGGCTTTTCTTCCTTAAGCTCGGTGACGGCGGCTTCCGTGGTCACGAACAAGCCGGCGATGGAAGAGGAATTGAGGACGGCGCTGCGTGTAACTTTAGTCGGATCAACGATGCCTTTTTCAAACATATCAACCCAGACACCGTTTTTGGCATCGTAGCCCCAGTTGTCCTTTTGCTCCTTCTGCTTCTCGACGATCTCGTCGGCGTCTTGGCCGGCGTTCTCGGCGATTTGGCGAAGAGGGGCGTAAAGGGATTCGATAACCGCGTCGATGCCACGCTGGACATCGATGTTGTCGTCGCGGAGGGTCTTCTTAAGCTCTTTATAGACTTCGGCAAGAGCAGCTCCACCACCGACGACGATGCCTTCTGCGACAGCGGCTTTGGTGGCGTTGAGGGCGTCTTCGATGCGGAGTTTCTTCTCTTTGAGCTCGCTTTCGGTGAGCGCGCCGACTTTAAGCACGGCGACGCCGTCGGAGAGCTTGGCGATTCTCTTAGAAAGGGCCTTCTTGTCGTAATCGGAAGTGGCGTTGGCGTATTGGCCCTGGAGATCAGCGACCCTGGCCTGCAACTGCGCTTTGTCGCCTTCTCCGCCGATGAGGGTGGTCTTGTCTTTCTTGATGATGGCTTTCTTCACGCGGCCAAGGTCTTCGATGGTGATGTCTTTGAGCTCCATGGAGAGATCTTTGGAGAAGAACTTCGCGCCGGTGACGATGGCGATGTCTTGAAGAGCGTTCTTCTGGGCATCCCCGAATTCAGGCGCTTTGACGGCGACGACGTTGAAGGTGCCGCGGAGTTTGTTGACGATGAGGGTGCTGGTGACATCGGCGTCGAGGTCGTCGGCGATGATGAGCAAAGGCTTGTGGGCATCGACGACGCTTTGGAGCATTGGAACGATGTCGTTGATGTTGGAGATTTTTTGGTCGGTGACCATGACGAGAGCGTCGTCGAGCTCAGCGATCATCTTCTCGCGGTCGCTGGCCATATAGGGAGAGACATAGCCCTTATCGAATTCAAGGCCTTCGGTGACGGCGAGCTCATCCTCGATGCCTTTAGAATCATCGACGGAGATGACGCCGTTTTTGCCGACTTTCTTCATGGCCTGAGCGATCAAAGAGCCGATCTCGGGGTCGCCGCTAGAGATGGTGGCGACGGATTCGATGTCTTCGTTGGTCTCAACGGGTCTAGATTTCTTCAGCAATTCGTCGGCGACGGCCTTGCCGGCCTTCTCGATGCCTTTGCGGACCAAAACGGGGTTGGATCCTTTTTCAACGGCGGCGATGCCGCGGTGAATCATGGCCTGAGCAAGCAAAGTCGCGGTGGTCGTGCCGTCTCCGGCGAGATCATTGGTTTTGTTGGCGACTTCATAGACGAGCTTGGCGCCCATGTTGGCGTAATTATCCTTGAGCTCAATTTCCTTAGCGATGGTGACGCCATCGTTGGTGATGAGGGGAGAGCCGTAGCCTTTGTCCAAAACGACGTTGCGTCCTTTCGGGCCAAGGGTGAGCTTGACGGTGTTTGCGAGGGTGTCGACGCCTTGGAGCATTTGATCGCGGGCGTCTTTGCCGAATTTGATTTCTTTTGCCATAATGTTTTAACTCCTTATATATCTATATAGAGAAACGTTTATTCAACGATGGCGAGGATGTCCTCGTTTTTGAGAAGGAGGTATTTCTTGCCTTCCTCCTCGTAGTCGGTGCCGCTATATTCGCGGTAGATGACCCTTTCTCCGACTTTGACAGTGATCGGGGTAAGATTGCCCTTCTCATCTTTTTTGCCCGGGCCGATGGCGACCACGGTGGCGACGTTGCCCTGCTTCTTTTCAGAGGTGAGGACGATGGAACCGACTTTCTTTTCGCTGGGGACTTTTTCCAGCACGACATAGTCCGCTAATGGTTTAATCATGTTTGAAACCTCCTGGTTACGGGATACATATTAACCAGCTTTTTGGCACTGTCAAGCATTGAGTGCTAATAAAATTAAAAAGCGTAGATGCCATCGAAACTATTTCGTTAGCACTTTCTACGCTAGAGTGACAAAATCGCTTTTTAGAGCAATGTCATTTGATAGGCGCCTTCAAGCAAGACAATCAAGCATGCTGCAAGGCCGGTGAAGGGGATGATGTAATCGACGTTTTTGGAGGATACTGAATATTTTTTCTTGTAATTGAACAGAAGAACCAAAGGCGAGATGACCAATAGAGACGCCCCTTTTCCTAAGCCCCAGGATTGGATCATGCCGAAAGAGCTGTGCCACAAAGGAAGAAGGGAGGAGTAATCTTGCGCATCGCCGATGGCCATGAACAAGGAAACGAGGGCGCTAATGACCAAATCGATCGTCCCGGCGGCGGCGAAGATGATCGCAATCGCCATGGAGACTTGGAAGACATGGGCTTTCGTCGACAAGAAGGAACGATACCTTTCCGGGGTGCCGCCGAGTTTGACGTAGATGCTCTCCTTATATTTCAAATAGATGACGATGGCAAGGAAGGCCAGGAAGGTCACGATGGATTTCGAGGTCAACAAAGGCAACACCTCAACGGGGATGGCGAATAAGCCTAACCCTAGGGAGAGCCCTTTGACGACCATGCTGGCGAATTCGTAGAGGATGGGGAGGGCGACGAGGCTTCTGAAATAGATCAAATGCTCTTTTTTGACGTGCTTGGGCTTATAAATCAAGAAGAAATAAAGCGAGGAGCACATCAACAAATCGATGAAGATGTTCAAGGAGAAATAACGGGTGAAGTAGGTTTGAACGAAGAAGTCGACGAGCGGCTTTGAATCGGTGATGGAGAAAATCGAAAGAACGCGATTGGCAAAGGCGATGACGTAACGGTCATAGCCAAGGATATAGGCCGCGTAGATCACCACGGCAAGCGAGGCATGGGTGGCGATGAGGCGTCCGATCCTCTCCTGGCTGCTAAGAATGAGGGCGATGTTGGCCACCAAGAAGAAAGGAATCGCTAGCTGCCCAAAAAATGCCAGAACATCGGAGGAAACCTTCAAGGGGTCGGAGGGGGATATGGGGTTGCCATGGGCGCAGATCGAGACGATGGAGGCGAACACCAGCGACAATTGGACGCAGATGAGCATCAGCCAACCAAATATCCTGAAATGGCGATAAGAAAGAGGAGGGGTATAGGAAATGTCGTTTCCGGCGTCGATGTCGAGGAGATTTCTTTTTGGCATGGGCATATTTCAACGCAGCAAAAGGCAAAATAAAAGCCTTTTCGCTAGAAAAGGCGGGAAAGTGCTTTCCTTCGTTCAGGAAAGTTTGCTGATGAGAGCCTCGATAGAGGAATTTTCCATACCCCCAGAGGCGAGGTAGCTTTTCGCATTTTCAGCGTAGCCCCCCTCCCCTAATACCTCCAAGCTTCCATGCAGGCATTCAATGAAGGAATCAAAATACAAGGAGGCGACCGCGTTGTATTTTTCCGGAGTCTCCTCCAAACTGATCTTATAGTAGTTCTTATAAGTCATCATGTAGTCGTCTTTCATCTGCTGATAGCTCGCGCCAAGGAGAGCTTCAAGAAGGGTGCAGACGAAACCGGTCCTATCCTTTCCCTCCATACAGTGGATGTAATAAGGACCATCGTGAGACAAAACGAACTCGAACCCTTTGACGACGCTTTGCTTGTAGACGTCAGAAGCATAGGAGGAGCCCATCGAAAGCAAGACGACCTTGCCTTCGTCGTGGAGGGAGACGGTATACGGGGTTTGATAGGATGTGTCTTTGGTGTAGGCGAGGAAATCCTCTTCCGAATCCGCCAAATCGATGACGCAGGAAACGCCGCTTTTTTCTAACAGCCCATCGGTGATCTCGGCCCTGTTGCGGCTGTTGTCCACCGGACTGGCGCCCCTATAGACAAGATTGTCTTTGAGTTTTCCGCCTTTTAAAGCCCGGAAATTGGAGAATTCCTCGTCGCTAGAATAGTCGCTCCTTAATAACGAATAGCTCTGCCCCAAAGCCTCTTGGGTCGGTAGATACTTGCCCGCCTCTTTCAAGGTGATGGTGACGTTATATTCCTCGCTTAGCCTGGCCGTTTTCCAAATGCCGGTGTTGTTGAGGGTGATGCTGATGCAAGGGCTAGAGGGATAAGCGACGATGACCGGATCTCCGTTTTTGACGTAATAGCCATTATAAAAAGGAACGTCTTGGAGTTCGTATCCGTTGGAGAAGCTGACGTCACAGCTATCCCCGAGTTTGAAGCCAAGGCTTTGGAACTTCTCGATGGATACGTCGACGGTGGCGGATTCGAACTTCGTGTCCTCGCTGATGGACGCCGATTCAAGTTTCACTGAGGAAGAAGATGGCGACGAGCAAGAAACAAGGCATCCCAAAGCGAGGGAAGAGAGGAATATGGGTTTTAGGAAATTATTTGTTTGAAACATAGGTGCGCTCCTTTTAAGGCGCTTCCATCGCATCAGGCGTCTTTGCTCATATATTTCTGGATCTCAACGAAGGGTCTAGAGACCTCATCGATGGAATCCTTGCAATCGCCATCGAGCCAATGGATAAGAACATTATAAAGCGCGCCGGAGACAAAGTAGGCCATGTATTTGTCCAACTTAACAGGCAGTTTGGACAAAAATTCGTCGGTGAGGAATTTCAGAAGCTCGCTCTCCAGCCCAGCTTTCTTCAAACATTTGTTCGCCTTCATATTGGCTTTGAAGAACAAGAAAAGAGCGAGGATGATGAGTTCGTAATTCTCTTCGCCCTCGGTCGTGTTGAGACGAATCTGATCAACGAAGCGGTTCTTGGTCAATTCGAAAAAGCGAATGACGATGTCTTCTTTGCTGGAGAAATGCCGATAATAGGTTACGCGGCTGAGCCCGGCTTTGTTGACGATATCGGTGATGGAGATGCTTTTGTAGTCTTTCTCCTCCATAAGTTCGAACAACGCGTTCGTTATCTTCTGATCGATTTCGTTTTCAGCCATGGTCTTTTCCTCCGTTTTGTATCAATACCACTTGCGATTGATACAAATATCATAAATATTTATCTCTAACAATACAATAGATATACAACGCATGTTGTTGTGTTTAAGAAACCTAAATTGTTGGTTATTCAATTGAAAGCGTCACGATTAAGGGCAAAACCAGCCGCGGGAAAGAAGGCAAAATTCATTCGTCTGAGGCTTTCACCAAAACATTGATAAAGTCGTGCTTGATTGCGCTTTTTAACGATTAAGTTCTCGAAATTAAACAATATTTTTCTTCTTCCAAGTAACGTTTCCTCAGATAAAAGGAAAAACGTAAAAACCTCTATCTAAAGGGGAAATCGGTAAAGGAATAAAACGGCTTTCCAAAAACGATACCAAATCTATAATTAGAGGAGACTCTAGAGACAAACCGCGTTGCGTGGTTTGCCGGGGAGCCGAACCAAAACGCGCGATTAAACGAAGATGCCAAAGAAAATTGAGAAAAAGAAATTCCGTTTCGTTTCTATTGCCTATCTTTTGTCTTTGGCCGCGCTTTCGGTTTCTCTACTCGCTTATTTCTCGGCGTCTGGAACCTTTGCTTGGTTTGGATTAAACAAGCAAGTGAACGCCACCGGGCTCTCCATCAAAGCCAAAGGCTACGATGGCCTTGTGAAGAAGATCACCGCACATGAGTTTTCATCTTTAAGCGATGGCGTCTACACCTTCTCCTCTACGCCCGCGGTCACCTACACGATCGACTCTTCTTCAGGGGCGATAACTTCCTCAAGCTCTGAGGCACTCTCTTTTGGGGTATACGACACGCTTAACCCCCAAGCGGCGTATGCGGTGATGTTCCTTTTTGAACTTGATGCCACCGTAGCCAAAAGCAAAGGAAGCGTCTCCTTAAACGCGACCACCACCACAAGCCTAGACAACTCTTTGGCCAAAAAGACGCTTGATGAATCCAACAACCCGATGAGCTCGATCGTCGATTTTTTCAGCTCCTCCTCAACTAGCAACAAGGCAACCTACACGATCACCGCGCCAACTGATGGAGGGAAGCGTTTCTTAGACCTCACCGATCTCAATAGCCCTTCTTACACCCAAACCCTAGACCAAGGGACTTACACCACTTTCAGAGGCAGCACTTCCGTATATATCCAAGTCGTCTGTGAATACAACATCGAGAACATCGAGAAAATCTATAACCTCAACATCTCCAACCCCATCTTCAACTCGATGAGCGAGAACGAAAACATCTCCTATTCCCAAGATTGGACGGTGGTTCTTTCATGAAAGCCAGCAAAGCGAGGATCATCCTAGTCAGCGGGTACACACTTCTAACCTGCGCCTTTGCGACGGCCTTCGTCGGATCTTTGGCTTGGTTTGCCAGTAACATCTCCGTCCCTAAAGATTACATCGCCGAATCCAAAAGTGCCTTCTTCGGCGGTGGGGATGGAAGCAGCGATAACCCTTACATCATCAACAACACCCGCCATTTCTATAACCTTTGCTGGCTGCAGTATTTAGGGAAATTCAACGAAACAAGCAATGATGGCGAGACCATCGACCAGGTCTATTTCACATTGAATTCCGATCTCGATTTCGAGAACTTCGGGAGCGCCCTCCCTCCTATCGGCACGACAAAATACCCTTTCGTTGGGAACTTCGATGGCCAGGAGCACGTCATCAAGAACCTGACCATCACCGATGAATACAGCCAGTTGACCTTCCACCCCGCGGCAATCGATACCAGTGGGAACATCTATCACACCAGCGGCAACACCACAATCAATTATTGCTCCATCATCGGCACCTTCGGAGTCATCGGCTACACCTCTAGCGTCGCAACCGACGTTGATGATTCCTCGATTTACGGCTTCACTGCTGCCCAGCTTGCGGTCAATTCCGTAAAAAATCTCTACGTCGACAAAATCACGATCGCCCCCAAAACAAACCAGGCGTTAGCTGGGCTACTCGCCGGATATGTTTCCGCCAACATGGCCAATTGCGGCGTCCATTACGCCTCGTTTAAACTCGGGAACGTTACCAATATCGATGGTAAATTCAATAGCAAGCTCAGCCGATATGGGCTCATCGGAGACTACAACTCCGAGGCCTATGACTGGGATGGGCATGGTGGATCAGACAGCGGCGATAACTACGGGACCAGCATCGATATCCACGCTCTTTATAGCAAGATGAGCGGATTTTCCGATTTCACTACCACAACCGAAAAATCAACCATACCCTCTGGCTACGCCATTCCATTCAATTTTGGCGCCACTTCAACCATCAATACTCCAACGGGGTCACCAGCAGCCGTAACTTCAAGCGGATCTTCCATTTCGCCAAGCTATGCAAAAACCATGACTGCAAACAGTTCAGGCAAAAACATAGGTTATTATGTCGGAGGAGGCGTAGAAGTTTATAACCACTTCTTCGATTCAGATACCGTAAGCTATGACTACTCGGCAATCAAAACCGCTGGCAATTCCGCAATTTACGTAGATAACATTCGCGATCACTTAAAAGAAATTCAAGCCACACTGGAAAGTGATGATGGAAACGGGGGACGGAAGGGAGACAACGCCATTCTGTTTACCGACACAGTCCTGCCAGAGGGCCAAAACTCCTCTACCTACGCAATCACCAGCGACAGTGATGATTACATTGTCCTTAAGGACGCAAAAGTCGGAACCTCCGACTATTCTGACGTCTTTTTGCCCCGCAGCGGGATTTGGGTTGCGCCGACAAAGCCAGGGCGCTTTGAATTCATCGCTGTAAATACCAACCGTAGCACAAGCAGCTGGTTAGCAATTGCCAATATAGCTGTTTACCGTTTTCAGAGAGATAAGAGTGGAAACGGCTATTCAAAAGGCTTCCTGAACACAAAATTCGTCGCCGGAACCTACGGAGACCTTTCCGGAGGCATGGTTGGGGCAACCATTTATGGCGGCGACAACGCTTATAAGCCTTATTATTACGGCGTAGACATTAGCGAAGAAGACATAGAAAACGGATACGAGTTTTTCATCACAAAACACAACACAACATTCAGCAACGCCTACATCGTCTACATGGACATCGGCGCCACCGAATCCGGAGATGAACCCACCAAAACCGGAGCGATAAAAAACGTCGATTTCGTATTTGCCAACGCCAGCGGGGATTTGGTCAAAATCTCTAGTGATGATTGGTCGGATTCCGCGGTCTATTTCGAGATCGCGGGACAAGGGACAAGTAACCTCACCTACTTCTATTTCAAAAGAAAAGATGTCGCTACCGGTGTGCTTTATTTCGAAAGCGTAAGCAGTGACTCGACTTTAGTACTTACCAAGCAAGGGGATGGGGCAGCGGCGAAGGCCAGCGACGCCAACTGTGATTCCGTTTCTTGATTCGAATGCTTGTACGGTTGAACGGAGAAAGTTGAAATAAGGTAACAAAAAACGTCTAGCGGAAGCCCGTTAGACGTTTTGCTTTCTATGGCAGGGGCGGAAGGAATCGAACCCTCATCAAAGGTTTTGGAGACCTCTGTTCTACCACTGAACCACGCCCCTATGCGTTGAGTTTCCTCAGCGGCATGCGTGATTATAAACCACGCGCGATTTTGGAAACAAGCCCCATATCGGCTTTCCCGGCGTAATTGAGCTTAAAGTGCTTCATGACGTTTGGAAGGGACTTGTCTTCTAAGGAAGCGATGACGTCTTTGATCTCCTGCTCGCTCATCATTTGGGGGAGGAAGGCGGAGACGGCTTCGAGCTGTTCTTTAATCTGGACGGCGGATTCTTCTCTTCCGGCCTCTTGATAGCCCTTCATCTCCTCTTCGAGCTCTTTGGAGAACTTCTGGATGATGTGAATCACCTCCGCGTCGCCTATCTCTTTGCCGCTTCCGCTGGTCTTGGCCTCCTGGAAACGGGAGATCACCATGGCGTAGGCGTTCCTTTTGTTGGTTTGGCGGGATTTCATGGCCTCCACATTGGCCTTTTTGATTTCATCGATGATCATGGGGGTTACCTCTTTTCGTAAGCATTCTACCACTGCAAAAGGAAGTGGAAGGAAAAGGTCATCTCATTCAACGTTTTGGGACAAGCCTTTCCTAAGTTTAGCGTAATAGGAAATTTCCTCCCCGACGGAAGAGATGCCATAGAACAAAGGGAAGATTTCCAAACGTCCAAGGAAGGCGCCGATGGCAAGGGTCCAGAGCATGACTTCGTAATACCCGGGGTATTGGACGCCATAGGCGACGAAGTCGATGGCGCTAAGCCCGGTGTTGGACATGGCCGAGGCTACATCGAAGGAGGCGGATTCGGCATCGACTCCTGGCAAAAAGCAAAGAACGGTGACGGATATGGCGAACACGAACAGGAACAATACGCAATATTGAGAGGCCTCCTTGACCGTCGCCTCATCGATTTCCCTTTCTTCCCCATAGTGGAAGCTGCGCTTAGGATGGAGAATGCGCGAGGGGGAATTCTGATAACGGATACGGTAGGCGAGGTCTTTTAAGACGACGAAGACGCGGTACTGCTTAATACCGCCGCCAGGGCTCCCCGCCCCGCCGCCGATAAGCATCAAAACGGTGCAAACGAAAATCAAAGGGTGGCCAAGTTCTCTCATGCGGTCCAAGGAGGTATTGGCAAAGCCTGAAGTTGAGGCCGAGCCAACGACGTAGAAGATGACGTCTCTAGCGTTCCCGGCAACGTTATAAGTGAAGGGACGGTTGTAGACCTCGCCTTGGAAGATGAGGCATCCAAGCAAAGACGTGGTGATGCCAAACACCAAAAGGGTGAAGAAGAAACGAATTTCGTCGTCTTTGAAGAAGCTCTTCCATTTGCCAGAAAGTAGGAATGTGTGAAGCACGAAGGAAATCGCGGAGAAGATAACCAAGCACATCGTGACGATTTCGATGGCGATGGGGTTGGCCGCGTATAAGCCATTGCCCACGCCTTCGCCGCTATAATAGGCGATGTTGCTGCTTCTAGGGGAGAAGCCACCGCCAGACAAAGCGCCCAT
>CAVGXP010000011.1:0-1692 GCA_963633165.1 bacterium | reverse complement strand
GCCAAAGCCTCGAAATGGTAATATGAGGAAGAAGAATCAAGGACCAACTTGCCGTCGACGAAATCCTTAAAACAAGTAAGCCCGGTGGTCGAATAAGCCGAGGCACTTTCGAACATCGACTCGGAAAAGCTCATCGACATCTTGCCGAAGAGGTTAGCCAAATAGAAAGGGAAGGCCCCGGTGATAACGGCGATGAGCCAAATCAAAATAAGGAGGGCGTTGTTCTCGTTCCTAGCGAAATTGGCCCTTCTTTTTTTGAAGATAAAGACGAAATACAAAAGCAAGCCCACCACCACATTGGCCAAAGAAGGGTATGCGAATTCCCTCCAACAGGCAGCTTCATCGGGATAGAAGATAAGCAAAGCCAAAGGAAGGGCGGTCAATAGCCCGATGAGGACCATGAAAATGCCAAGATAGCCAAGGACCATCTTGGGGCCTTTGACGCTTTTAAGAGGTTTGCTCGTTTCGCCCATAGTTTATTCTTTGTTGGTTCTATTCTTTTTAACTTCGCTGACTTTGGAGATGATAATGCCGGTTTTGCGGTTTTCCTGACGGACGAAGTTCATGACCTTTTTCTGATCAGAAGGCGCGCAGACCAAAAGAAGGTTGTCCTTAGGAAGGATGACCGTGTCGCCTTTAGGGATGATGACGTCCGGGGTGCGGTAAATGCAGGCGACGGAGACGTAGCTAGGGAAGCGGCATTCCTTCAAAGGGAGGTTGGCGATGCGGTATTTGGAAAGCACCACCGCTTCGATCATCGTGATTTTGTCGTTTTCCAAAGAGAGGGTCTTAAGCATAGAGGCCAAGGAGGTCTCGCTTTGAACGGACTGCCCAAGCAGATAAGAGGCCGAGATGACCGCATCGATGCCCATTTGCTTATACAGGTCGACGTTTTTCGGGTTGTTGACGACGCAGATGCATTTTTTGGCGTCGAAGACGCGCTTTGCATTCAAGCATGCGGCGAAATTGTCCGTATCCTTCTCGCACAGCGAAATGAAAGCGTCCGCGTTATAAGCGTCGGTCTCCTCAAGGCTTTTCCTTCTCCAAGGTTTGCCGACGTAGACGGGGATTCGGTAACGCTTAACGAGCAGATCCGCCTCGGTTTTGGAGGGGTTGATAACGATGAGCTGGTTCTTCTTGTCTTTGAACATGGAGACGATGAACTCCGCTTGGGAGCCGCCTCCGGCGATGACGATTTTCATTATTTGTCCACCCCCGCGCGAAGCAAAGAGAAACGGTCAAGGGAGAGCTGAAAAGGATAGATGGCTTTGATGGGCATACCTTGGATTAGCAGCCCCTTATCCGGATCGTCGAAGCGGACGTAGATATAAGGAACCTCGAACACTTTGCAGCAGACGTAGGCCAAAAAGAGGTTCACGTTGTCATCCCCGGTGGTGATGATGGCCTCTTTGGCCGAATCTAACCCCGCGTCGCGGAGCTCATCGATATCGGTGGTGTCGCTAGCGATGGTGATGCCCGAGAAAGCGTCATTGAGTTTCTCGAAGGAATTCTTGTTAGGATCGACGACGACGACGTTCCCGCCCATCTGAGAGGAGTAATTCGCGATGGAGGATCCAAGTCTGCCGCAGCCGAGAATGAAAGTTAGGTTTCTCATAGCAATGAACGAGGAAAGTATAGTCTTGCACGGGAAGATGGGCAACGTGATAGAAGGGCTTTGCTTAAGCAAAGAGG
>CAVGXP010000010.1:0-6335 GCA_963633165.1 bacterium | reverse complement strand
AATAGCTGACGTCATATCCCTTACCGGCGTTTGTTTTTATCGTTTCAACGAATTTCGTGCCATAGGCATCGCTTCTAACGGCGTTGCCAGAATAGTCCTTAACGACATTCCACTCGGCGAATTCCAAGTATTCATAATACGTCTCCAACGTAAAGGAGGGCGATTCATCATAAATCTCTAGATATGTTGAACCGTCGTTGCTTTCCCTTTCGCGGAAATTGATCTGTCCGGTAAGCTTGCCTTCAGGATATGGCAAAATCTCGCCGCAATATTGTTGCATCAAGGTTTTGAGCTCTTCGCTCCAGCCGCCGACATCGATCGATGAGGACGAGGATGAACTGTCTTCTTCGCTTCTTGAATAGCTAGAGGATTCTGATGACTCTTGGCTCGAAGAAGAAGAAGAAGAAACGGGTTGGTTGCCACCACCATTGCAAGCCGCTAACACAGTGGTCAGGGCCAAAGGAATTAGGAATAACGATTTTTTCATTGATTAACTCCCTTCGTTAACGACGGATATCATTTAATCTATATAAAAAATGTCAATTAAATTGTGCCTTAATCGAACCATTTAAACCAAAATAGAAACTATTTCTTCAACGAATCGCTTAGCAACGGCTTATCTGCTCCGATTGTCTTTCTTATCGTTATAAAGGACGCCTAAAAATAGGCACTCGTTAGGCTGCTATTTTATTTCAAAGCCGGTAAACTGCCTGATTTGAAGCAGGCGAACTACCGATTCGTGTTGTATGTGATCAGCCAATCGAAGTTGTTTTCAATAAAGCAGTCTTCGTTTGGGTCGGGATGATAATCGCTTTTCAAAGTCGCTTCCTTGAATTCGCCAATCTCCACATCGTTGTCCACGTAGTTCAAAATGGCTTTTTTCAAATATTTGGCCCGGCCAAGCATATGGGAATGATGCAGCTGCGATATCTCAAGGCCAAAGGCTTGGTTTTCTTGCAGATAATAGGCATCGAAAGTTTCGCAGAAAGATGATAGAAGTTTGATGTATTTGCTTAAATCCATAGACGCCAACGCCTTCAAAGCGGCTTTGTCTTTGCTTAAATAGGCCGCTTTGATGTTGGAACCAAGGTGCAGTTTCACGCCAAGTATCCTCGCATAATCCCCAATCATGTTGAAATACAGCTTGAAGTACGGGTCGGATGTTTTCCTTGCAAGACGATGGTATTTCAAACTCAATGAAGAGTATCTCGCATTCGTTTCTTTTGATGCGTACAAATCGTAATTGCCAAGAAGCAGATCGCTATAAAAGGCGATGTAGGAAGTGCTGTTATGATATTTTGTCCGGTCGTGATTATAAGGGTTGTTTAACAGGTCGAGGCTATAAAGCTCATCGAAGCCGACCCCGACGATTTCCTTGAACCTTCTTTTATTGAGCTTTGATCCGAAAGGGTGGTTTTGGTTAACTTCCCCGGCTACATAAAGGCTTGGCAAAACGGAAAAGATCGAGGAAGGTATGCCGAAATCCCCCCAAACCGTAACCATGTATTTGTCGATTTTGTTCTTGCCGCAGGATTCAAGCTGCCTAATGATCCTAGGGATAGAATAATCGTTATTGGCAACATAGCTTATGTGCTTCCAAGCGCATCCGGCGAAGCCGATCTCCGAGGCGTGCGCTTTCATGGATAGGATTTTCTCATCAAGGGCGTCTTCATCCATCGTTTGATAATCCCAAAGCCATACCAACGTATGCTCAGGAAGCTCTTTTTTGACGTCTTCCTCGCTGATGGAAGTGCATTTGTCATCAAGCAGCATATCGCCCCAAATCTCGATTTGGAAACCGTATTTTTTGGCGATCTTCACCACTTCCTTCAAATATTCAAGCAAAAGGGCTTTTTTGTCTTTTAGGCCGTTTTTATTCAAATACTCGCCTAGTCCAAGACCAAAAGTCTCGTCCATTCCCACATGGATCGTTCGGCCAAGAAAGGACTTCGACATGCTTTCAAACATCGCTTCAACGAACTCGTAGGATTTCGGATTGCCGACCTCGAGGATGCTGCGAGTATCCATGAAACCCCTAAAGGATTCGTGGCGCCAGATGAATTCAAGATGGCCGAGGACCTGAATCGCAGGAATGACCTCAATCCCAAAAGATTTAGCGTAAGCCTCGATTTCAAGGAGCTCCTGTTGCGAATAGCTTCCCCGATGGTAATTGAAATAGGGATAGCCCTCGATTTTATAGGCGTCAGTAAGCCCGAGATAGAACTCTTGATAGCCAAACCCCCCTAAATACGAGATGAATTTCTTAAGAGCGTCCAAAGTTGGGGAACACCCCGAGGAACATTCCAGGTAGCATGAGAGTTTTTTAACTTTGTTCATATCCTTAATGGCCTTCCATGACGTATTCAAGCAATTCGTCGAAATTAACCCTTGCTAGCCCAATATGCTTGTCGGCGCAGCCGTAATAGATGTAAAGAACGCCATCTTTGACCACCGTCGCGGTGGGGAAAACGCATCCGTCGTAAATCCCCTCAAGCTCGAAGGGCTGATCCGGTTCCATGATCCAAGAAGATGTCTTGGCAACGATTTTGGTGGGGTCAAGAAGGTCTAGGATGCACGCCCCTACGCGATAGACGCCTTTTTCATCAACGCCATGGAAGAGGAAGAACCATCCATACTTGGTTTTGATGGGCGGGGTTCCGGCGCCAATGCGCTGAACTTGCCACTCATTTTCTCCGGTGAAAAGCAATTGGGGCTTATCGAAGCTTAGCAAGTCTTCGCCGCTGCTGATCCAGATGCTAGGCATCTTGACCCCTTCCACGTTTTTGAACTTAGGGCGGGTGATCATGAAATACCGGCCGTTTATTTTCTCAGGGAAAATCACGACGTCACGGTCATCGACGTTGCCTTCGGTCAAGCGCCCAAGCCTTTGCCAAGTCAAGAAGTCTTTGCTTGCGGCCAAATAGGTAATCGTAACGTTGCTTCTAGCAAACTCTGGCATATCCGAGGTATGGACGTCGCTGTCGGTGATGTATATCGGAGGGAAGGGCCATTCAGGGAGCCAATAGGGGCCGGGAGCGTAGCATCTAGCGGCGTAGGTCATGAAATAAGTCTCCCCAATTTTCACGATTCGCGGGTCTTCCACGCATCCGCCTTCCGGGGTTCCCTTAATCGGAGAGAAAATCGGATTCCCCTCATATCTTTGGAAATGAATGCCGTCCTTGCTCCTAGCTAATCCCAAGCGGATGACGTGGGCGTCATCCATCCCGGCGGCGCGATAGACCATGACGAACTCCTCGTTTATCTCGTCGTAGACCACGGCGGGATTCAAAACGCATTTCTCTTCAAACGCGCTGCCTTCCACGGGCGAGAGTATCGGATTTCCTTCATACTTTTCGATTTTCATATTCATTCTCCTTTTGGTTTTGCAATCTTCATTGACCATCCCCCATAGCGGGGGCTCCATCGTCCCTTTTTCTATATAGTCCCTTCATGTAAATCTGAGGGTAATGGACAGCATTGACGTATCGGTCGAACAAACTTAAAGCAAACAAATGGAACGCCAAGACAAAAAAGGGGAGAAGCAAGAGGATGGACAAAAGATAAGCAAGAATCATTATGAGGGGGTAAACGATCATGGTGAGGAGACTAAACCCGTAAACGATTAGCGCGAAGATGGCGGTCCAATAATAACGGACCAGGGTAAACCTCAGGCTATTGGCGACGTTCTTCATAAGCGGGAGGTCGTAGATCGTCGCCTGGGCGGCGGAAAAAAGAATCAAAGGCACGATGATGGCGTAATAGAAGCCGCTGGTGACTCCAGAAAGGATGTTCACGCCTTGCTGGGTTTGTCCAAGCGGGTTAAGGGAGGCGGAAACGTAAGAAATCAAAAAATAGAATAGACCCGCAAAGAAAGCGCATAGAGCGAATGCCTTCCAGTATTTCTTTATCCCGGCAGAGAAATCGCTGCCAAAAAGCACTCCTTCTCCGAAGCAAAGGCATTTAATCACTCTAGAAGCGCCGGCTAGCCCCAAGGAGAAAATCACGAAGCAAAGGATGTTGATCGCACTGAAAAGAAGATGGATGCTCCTCATTTGGTTTTGGACCGCGGAAGTGATTTCCTCCGCCGTTTTCCCCTGGCTTTCCATTTGGCTCCTTATGGCCTCCGCGCTTCCGTTCATAAACCCAGCCTCGCAGATATTGGAAACGATGAAGGGGATGAAGAAAAGGCACATCACCGCACCAAGTAGAAGCAACGTCCTCCATTCGTTTTTCACGATATCGAAAAACTGCTTTCTCCTATTGCTTGGGAGCTGCTCTAATAGAAAATCCTTGGTTGGGGCTTTTTTCTTTCTATTTTTCATAGCCATAAACCCCTTTTAAAAACGTAAGCACCGAATTTGTCTTTCCTTCAAAACCGAAATCTAGCAGATGCTCTGATTTCTTGTTCACGAAAAGGTAGTACTCCCCTTTCTCGTCGTAAGTTAGGTAATCGAGTAGGATTCCCGCCCCTTTCGAATAGGCCGCTAAGCCATAATGGGTGTCCTCATAAACGTAATTGCTTTCCCCGTAAAAGGGGGAAGTCGCATCGAAGGCGAGGAAGTTTCCCTTTAGGTCGTTACTTAGTATCGCTTCTTTCTCAAGGATCAATATATCGGCGTCCTCAAGCCCAAAGGTGGAATAGAGGGTGTAATAGGAAGTAAGTTCGGGATTGATGTTGTTGATGACGACTTGCTTTACGGTCTCTTCGTCGATGAAGCTTTTGATTTTTTCTCTTAAAGGCTCGGTGTCGAGTGGGGAGACGCTGACGAAAACATTGAACTTCTGCCACTTCTTCAGCGCGGAACGACTTTTAACCGCAAAAAGAAAGCCCCCCGTCAGCAAAGCGACGAGCCCGCAATAAACGAGGGCGTTTCTTTGGAAGTGGGCTTTATAAGGGAATCTATAGTTCATTTTCGACCCCCTTAATGAAGCGATCGGCCAAAACGAAGGTGTAGGAACGCCCTTCCTCGAACTGGCAAGGGCAAAAGGCGGAAAGCAGATAATAGGTGCGCTTATCCTCGCCTTGCTTCAGGGCGACCTCATTCACCCTGATGCTGTCATCTAGAGTCAAACTCTTTGACCCAATGGACACCACCTCGGCTTCGATGCGCCTTTCTTTCTCCGCCATAACGCTATCGAAATGAAGAAGGTAGCGGCGGCAATCCCTGAATTGAGCGAAGAAGAAAACGGCGAAAAAAGTTAAAGCAGCGACGCCTATCCCGCCGATGATCTCGAAATAAAGATAATTCTGATAGTTGCATAGACAAATGCAGACGATGATTAAAATGGATAAAAGAATCAAATCGAAAACAAAAGAAAGCAGGAATGCCTTGGCTCTTATGTGGATTTGTCTTCGATCATTTGGGCTGTACATCATCTTCTCCAAACTCGCTTCCGACGAGCTGCTTTCCGGTTTCGCTGCTTACTTCTAACAGGCGCTTCGCCTCAAGGATTTCCTCAACTTTCCCGTTTCCAAAAATGTATGCGACGTCCCCGATCGCCATGGCTTCTTTGACGCTATGGGTCACGAAAATGGAAGTCGTCTTCAATTGATATAGCAAAGCCTTCAGCTCAGAACGAAGCTGAACTCGCAAAGGCTCATCAAGATTGGAAAAAGGCTCATCGAAAAGCAGGACGTCCGGTTTTTTAATGATCGCTTTGGCAATCGCCACCCTTTGAGCTTGGCCTAAAGAAATCTGCTTGGGCTTTCTCGTCAAAAGATGCTCTATCCGAAGAAGCCTGCTAACCTCATAGACCCTCTCCTTGATTTCGTCTCCGCTGCAAAGGGTATGCAGCAAAGGGAAGGCGATGTTCTTGAAGACCGTATAATGGGGATATAGGGTGATGTTTTGGCTCACCAAAGCAAGGTTTCTCTCTCTTATAGGGAGGTCGGTGATATCGAGGTCATCGAAATATATCCGCCCCTTAGAGGGATTTATCCCGCCCGCGATAAGGCGCAGCAAAGTCGTTTTCCCACACCCGGACTCCCCAAGAATCACGTTGACCGCCTCGTTTTCAAAGGTCAGATTGAGGTCTTCGAAAACGCCATTGGCCGTTTTGCCATGAGGATAGGCGACACTTATCGATTCCAGGGCGATTTTAGGCATGGAACTCCTATTTGATCAAAACGACGTCGCCGACATAGAGGTCTCCGAGCGTATCCATAACTCCGCCCGGGACGCCTTCTGCAACGGCGCAGTACTCGAACTCGACTTTGCCCGAAAGTCCGGCGCAGCTATATTCGAAATACTGCCAGCCATCATCGCTAGAGATGGTCGAACTGGGCTTGATGAATTGGGAGGTCGCGTTCCATTGGACGCAGAAACCATATTCGA
>CAVGXP010000009.1:0-2669 GCA_963633165.1 bacterium | reverse complement strand
AAGCCTTGGGCAAATGCGTGCGCTTCGACTTCTCCGTCTCCTTCATCAAGCGCGCGGGCCTCGACCTTTTTTACGGCGACCTCCTCGATGCATTGAATAGAGGCGCTAAAGGACGGATATTGACTTCGACCTACCAGAATTTCACCGATTGCCATTCCCTTTCCCGTTTTCTAGACCTGCAGAATAATTTTCCTAACAACTTCTCCTGTCATCTTGATGATAGTTGCTTTGGCAAGGATGGTTTCCATACGAAAGGATATCTATTCCAAATGAAAGATGGCTCCTACGAGGTCATCGTGGGGTCGAGCAACATCACACGTTTCGCTTTGCTCTTCAATAAGGAATGGGACATCTCCGTCATCACTGAGATCGACGATCCCTTCTTAAAGCAAATCCAAAAAGAATTCGAATCCCTTTATTCAGATACGTTCCCTCTAACTCAAGGCCTCATCGAATCCTATAGAAACAAACTTCAGTATTCCATCTATAGCTGGGACATGGATTACGATGACCCCTCTAGAATCTCAAGCGTCAAACCCAACCTCATGCAGTCGAAGGCCCTCAAGGAGTTGAGAAGACAAAGGAGCATGGGCCACAACAAAGCCCTCATCATCGCCGCGACAGGGTCTGGAAAGACGTATCTCGCCGCTTTCGACGCAATGGGCTTCGACGCGAAAAGGCTGTTGTTCGTCGCCCATAAAGACACGATTCTTCAGGCCTCTTTGGAGACTTTCCAAAGAGTCTTCAAAACCAGCCGCTCATACGCCTTGTTCACCGGAGAGGACAATAAACGAAGCGAAGAAGCCGATTTCATTTTCGCTTCGAACCAGATGCTAAGCCTCCACCTAAACGAATTCGATCCAGAGCAGTTTGATTACATCATCATCGACGAAGTCCATCACGGCGCCGCTAGCACCTATCAAAAAATCATCTCCTATTTCCACCCCTGCTTCCTATTGGGTCTTACGGCGACTCCCGAGCGCATGGATGGCAAATCCGTCTATGACATCTTCGAGAACAACGTCCCCTTCGATCTAAGGCTAAGGGAAGCCATCGAAAACGATTTAGTCGTCCCTTTCCATTATTATGGGATCAAGGACTCGTTGCTCTCCTACTCCGAAGAGGAAATCAAAAACCAAATCACAAATATTTCCAAGCAAATGTGTGACGAGGAGAACTGCCGTTTCATCCATGAGCAGATTCAAAAACACAGACCGACAGACAAAAAGCTCCGCTGCATCGGGTTCTGCTCCACCCGCAACGAAGCCCAATCCCTGACGGACAGTTTCTCCGCTTTGGGTTATCACACCGCTTATTTGGATGGCTCCAGCTCCACCGGGCAAAGAATTGATGTCTTCAAAAGGCTAGAAAGCGAGGAGGATCCCTTGGATTTGGTCTTTGCCATCGATATCCTCAATGAAGGCATCGACGTCCCTTCGATAAACATGGTCCTTTTCCTTCGCCCCACCGAATCCAGCACCATCTTCATCCAGCAGCTAGGCCGCGGCTTGAGGAAATATCCAGGCAAGAGTTACCTCACCGTGCTTGATTTCATCGCCAATTCCTATCAAAGGTCCTTTCAAATCGCCGCCGCATTGGGTTCCTTATCCAAATCCGGAAGCATGGACCAAGCCTCTTTGCTATGCTCCATGCGCGAGAATTTCGCTTCCATAGACCTTCCAGGAGTAGAAATCCACTTCGACAAAGAATCCATGGATGAGGTTCTTAATTCCATCGAAAGCACGAATTTCAACAATTTCTCCCGCCTGAAAGCCGATTACATGAAATTCAAAAAATGCTTGGTTAAGGCTAACGCGATGGAGGAAAGAGATTACATCAAGCCCTCGCTTTTCTTAGATTCCTCCTTTGGGGCGGATTTCCTCCGCTTCGCCCAATACGGGAACTGCTATTACGAATTTCTGCAAAAAGCGGACGCGGAAAACATCCCCGGCTTCAAAAAAGAAGAAATTGAAATCCTGAAATTCATGAACTTCTTTTTGCCTTTAGTAAGGGAAGAAGAATACCAAATCCTAAAAGCCTTATCCGAAGGGCCCCTTAGCGTTCAAGACCTTGAGTCGCGGCTAAGCGAAACAATGTCCTTCTCCAAGGAGAGATTCGATCATGCTTTAGCCGTTTTATCCGGGAACGCTGCCGTAAACACATCCGGCACGAAAAAGCTGGTAAATATCGAAAACGATACCGTTTCCCTCTCTTTCTCCCTCTCTAACATCCCCTTTAAGGAATATCTCCTCGACGTTTTGGATTATGGGATCATGAAATTCGAAGCCGATTTCTCCAAGGATTTGGACCTCGAAACCCCAGATAACCCCATCTTCCTCCATCGCTTTGGCCCCTATAGCGAGCCCCTTAGCTTCTTAGGGCTATGCGTCTATATGAAAGGTTCTCACCAAGCCAACCTCATGCCGATGTCCGGGATTCATTACACCGATAAGGGACTAGCCATCTACATCACCCTTAACAAGGACAAAAGCTTAGAGGAAAGGCTTAATTACAAAGACAAATTCCTATCCCCGAGCTTAATGCAATGGGAATCTTCCACATCCACGACTCTAGATAACCTCAAAGGAAAAAAGCTCATGCAGGCAAAGCGCGTCATGGTGTTCGTAAGGAAGACCAAGAAGAATTGGGGAAGAATCACCCCCTATATC
>CAVGXP010000008.1:0-9467 GCA_963633165.1 bacterium | reverse complement strand
ATAAACCCTGGGTCTTTGTTTTGAATCAATAAGCGAAGATCTGAAGCGTCAAATGTCCTTCGTTTTGATAGAGGCTGAATTCGACGATAACGTAACAATAATTGTTGAAGATTGAATAATTGAGGTATTCGCCTTCTCTTTGGTCGCCATAGATGGTGTAAATCTCGTCGCTAGTCCACTCACCGTCCGCGGTTAAATCTTCGGGAACGAAGGCCGAATCAATGGCCTCCTTGATCGCATCAGAATCTCCAGACTCGCCTAAATCGAGGATGAGGGCCGGCTCGGAATCGAGTTTGGCATCAACCAAGGTATAGCCGGCAGATGAGGCGTTGTCTTTAATCGCATCGAGCGCGGATTCGATCGTGTAATAAATAACCTTCTCCGCGGTTACTTTGCAAGTCGTGGTAAGAGGTTTGCTCTTGCCGGGGATACTCATAGACGCCGTAATGGTAGCTTGCGCCCCTTCTTCTACGCTCTCATCGACGGTGACCACGCCATCAGAATCAACGCTGAAATTGTCGGGATCGCTAGAGGTATATGTGATGTCATAAGGAAGCATACTGACAAGGAGGTCAAGCTTAGTCTCCCTGCCGATGCCGACGTTACATTCTTTGAAGGCGAATTCAAATTCCGCGGTGTGTTTCTCTCCTTTTCCGGGATGGAAGAAGAAACTCGTCTGGCCTTTGTCCACCGCGCTGCTACTTAAGGTGATAGCGAGGGCGCCGGTGGGGTCTTCGAAGACGGCGTTGCCGTATTCATCGGAATATTTGTACCAGCAAGCTTTATATAACGTCTCCAAATAAGAATTGTAGGCCTGCTGATTCATATCGAAGATAGAGACCGTAATGCCTTCTTCTTGGTAAGCAAGCTCATGGGCTTTGGCTTTGATTTGCTCTTCGGTGGGCTTTTCGCCTAGATCGTAGAAGAACGGGAATTCCGTGATGTCTTGATAATAATAGGCGTAACGCTGCGCGTAATAATCCTCACCTTTGAGGCTGTATTTGACCGAAGTGTCATTCTCGGGCAAACAAGCCTCGTCTAATGTTGGAGCTTCGACATCGATCCCAAGCAATGAAGAGATCGTCTCGGAGATGACGGAAGAGGGGTAGGAAGAAACGAAGGTGCTGGTAGGAGCCGTAAGCGTGGCCACGACTTGGAAGCCGATGGCGTTCATATCCGAATCCAAAAGGTCATACGTTTCAAAGGAAATCCTCTCAGACCAAGTCAAATCGATGATCTGCAATTCGTTGTAGGCGTAGGTTTCATAATTGAAGGTGGAGGAACGATCGTAGGTAGCGATGTAATAGGTGTCGTTCTTCTTGAAAACGGAATAGGTTCCGCCTTCTGCGGTTTCAAACATTGGGATGGTGACTCCGGACTTTTCCTTGATCTCGGAAATAACTTCGGTGGGCCAAGAAGAATAGGACGTCTCCTTAGGCGTGTAAACCATCTCAATGTTGTTCCCGTTGTAGTAATAGATCATGACGTCGATCCGCGATCCATCCGCAAGGGTCTTCTTAAGAATGTAGCAGTTGTACATCAAACTGTTGAAGGTATCCAAGACGAAGCCATCTTCCACAAGCAAATCGGAATAGGCTTGGGAGAGGTCTTTGACGTAGTAGTCAAGGATGTAGAGATTGTTGAAGTTGGCGTATGCCACATTATGAGTCGAACCAAGCTGAATGAAAGGAAGCGTGGTCGTCGTGACGTATTTGATGGTCTCCGCCTCTTGGTCGGTCCACGCATTGGCCTTTGTGGCATCGGGGGTCAAATCGTTATAGCACTGGATGACGTTGCAAGAAGGGAAAGTGTTCCCCTCCTCATCCTCTTGGGCGGGACTGAAATAATAAAGCATGTCGTAGCCAATTGTTCCATCGCTAGAAGACTTCGTGGCTTCGACGTATTGGGTGCCGTCGTTATTGACTTTGATGGGGCTGTCCTTAAAGCCATAGATCACGTTCCAGCCAAAGGCTTCGAGGGTTTGGTAGTAATTAGCCAAAGTAAAGCTATCCGCGGGGCAATAGATTTGCAGATGTGAGCCGTCGCTGTTCTCTATTTCTTCCACGCTTACATCTTCATTAAAGATTGAGGAAGGGAAAGGCAAAGTCCCACCGCAATAAGTTTCCATGAGTTCTTGGGCCTGTTTGGACCAAAGGTCATAATGGCCATCAGGCAAAGGAGAAGAGCTTTCCTGGGAGGAAATAGGGGATTGCGAGGCGGAAATGGAAGACGAATCGCTAGAAGAAGTACTAGAAGAAGACGCTTCCCCTCCTTCTTGGTTGCAGGCAACTAACCCCGTGACCATCGCGGCAACGCCAAGAAGGCAAAGGGGGCATACATGATTTTTCTTTGGATTCATGATTCGATATTCCTTTCGATAGAATAGGCTTGAAGATTTTAACCCTCGGATAGAAAAAGTAAAATCGCGCCCAAATGAGGCGACCCATCGATCGTCGTCTTTAAGATAAGCGAAGCAAACGCGAAAATAAGCCTCTGCTTTTGGCTTTGGCTGCAGTTGACCAAGAGAAAAGCCTCGGCTGGGCTGCCGAGGCTTTCCTAATCAATGCAGAATCGTCCTTTTTATAACGTCTCGCCCTCAAATAGACGGCCGGAGGGCTCCGCGGGCAACGTGACTTTAAGCACGCCATCTTCGAAACTATAGGGAGTCTTCAAAGAGAATGGGAAGGCTAAATGGATGTCTTTGACGTGATACGGCTTCAAATCGACGGTTATTTCTTTGATAGAACGGCTTAAATTGGTTACAGTCAAAATGATTTTGCCTTCGCCGATCAGGCCATTAACCACGATTTCATCGCCCCAATGGGAGATACCAATAGGATAGATGGGGAGAGATTTCTTCTTCCATTCACTCAGGCTTTTGATGACCTTGACGCCTTCTTTGACCAAATTCATCTCCTCTTCGTTAAGGAGAGCAAGGTCGCTGGCAAGATGAATCCTCCCTAGCATCGCATTGACCATGTTTAAGGTCACGCTTTCGGGAGTGCGTACGAAGCCCTCGCTCCATAGATCGGTGGGATAAGCCCAAACCGCCGCTTGCTCAGGGGTGACGGCCGTCAAAACATTGCCAGAAAGATAAGGATAGAGGCGGTAATCGGTTTGGTCGCTGGTGGACTGAATTGGGCAAAGGGAGAGCATCTTGTAATCCATGCGGTTGCCGCCACTAGCGCAGTTCTCCAAAGTAAGAGAAGGGTGCTTATCAAGCAATTCCTTGATCCATCTTGTGAAGGCTTGGTAATGCCTGGCTAGTCCTTCGCCGAAAGAAGAGGAATAACGATCGCTGCCAACGCCGGCGTCGGTGTTGTAATCGTTTTTGATGTAATCAAGCCCATAGGTGTCGATGAGACGGTCCATCGTTTCCATCGCGTAGCTATAGACCTCAGGATTGGAGAAATCCAGCATCGCGCGGTGATGTTCCACCACGATCTCCCCGTCGATTTGGAAGAACCAATCCTTGGGCAGTTTCTTGAACAACGGGCAATCGATACCCATGGCTTCGATTTCGGTCCAAAGACCAACTTTCATGCCCGCTTCCCGGATTTTGTCACAGACATAACGCAACCCATGCGGCCAATTGGCCTTTTCTTCCTCCCACACGCCGAGGATATTCCACCAGCCGCTGCCTTCGGCAAACCAACCAGCGTCCATGACGAAGAGGTCAGCCCCCGCTTCTTTGGTTTTCTTAAGCAAAGGCAAAACGAGGTCTTCGGTCTGCCTGTCCCAAAGGCAATGCATGTAATCGTTGAAGATGATTGGCATTTCCTTGTGGTCTAGGGAGGGACGGACGATCAAACGACGATATTTGGTGATCTCTTGTATGACTTCCTCAAAGGAATGGCCAAAGGAAACGGTGGCTTTACTGCCGGTGTAAGTTTCCCCAGGATTCAAAGGATAGGTCCAATCGTTGTCGAAATGGGTGGGCCCGGAGGCGGAGAGGTAAAGCTTATCGGAAACGTCGCCGACCTCCAAATGCCAGGAGCCCGTCTCTTCGATTTCGACCAGTTCGAAGTCGCTGGTCTCTAAGTCCTCAATCACACACATCGGAAGGTATTCCTTCGTCGACCAAGCGCCGGTGTTATTGAGGCAGTGGCGCTTGAAATCGGTGTTGTGGTTCCCGTTATATAGCCCAAGGTGGCGGAAGGAATCCCTTTCCCACTGCGCTTCAACGTACCAGCTGCTATGAGGGGTGTGGAAATAGAGTTTCTTAAACGGATCTAAGCTTCCTCTCTTCCCCAAGCCGTATTCAAGATAGGATGAGACGAATTCGAGGCGAATACGTTTATCGCTGATGTTCTTCACCTCGTTCCATTCGACGATCGTGTGGTTGGAAGAGCATAAAACGTAATGGGTGCGGACTTCCAAAGAAGCAGAACGAGTCGTCAGGATCAATTCTTGACCAAGGGGGTGCTCATTTATTTCATGGCCGACGTATTTAGAGGTCAAGCCAAAAGAGGTCTCGCAGTTCTTCAAGCCATGATGGCCGTTTTGATCCTCGCCGAGGACTTGGACCTCCACGGGCCTGTAGCAGCCCTTCTCCGCATCCACCAACGGGTTTTTGGGAGTCAATCCCAAGCTTAGGAGACGGACGGAATTGTCCTGTAGCACCTCGAAATGGAGATGCATGTCATTAAACGATAATTCGATTGTTTTGTTTTCCATGATGATTGCTTTCTTCGCAAGCGAAGTCCTTTCTTTTTTATCTAAATAGATATTCTGGAAATATCGTATTTCCGATCGTTGTCGTATTAACTTTAAGCCCGGTCTTTTTAAAGCATTCGGGAACAGCTCATTTTTGTTCTTCTTCTAAATCGCTAAGCCCCTTTCGATACAAGGTTGGATAATGTTCCTTGTTGAGATGGATATCAAATTTGGCCGTCGTAAAACCAAATAAGACCAACACGTATAACGGCAATAGGAAGATGAGGAACGTTTTGACGATGTCATAAACGACCAATGGCAATCCAGGGATGAAACCCCATAATCTGATTCCCAAAGGATAGAGCATGAATAAGAACAAACCCCCGTAGCATTTCACCAAGAAACGGGAGGCGTTGCCGAAATACCCCTTCCAGTTAGGCAAAGAGTAATAAGGGAATTCCATCGAAACAAGCAGAAACAAAGGCAGAAGAACCAAGCAAAGAAGACCCAAAAGCAAAAAGTAGAAGAAGCCAGCATAAGCGAAAGAACCGCTTATGGAGCTAAGGTAGACCAAAAAGACGTTAATCACCCCATAAACGAGGCCAAAGAACAAATTGAACCAATTGATGCCATGGAGGAAATCTCTCCAAAACAGCACCCCTTCCCCCATATATAGGCGGCGGTAGACGGCCATCATCCCTCCCAATCCCCCAAAAGGGAGCAGCAGACAAAAAGCCTTCGTGGTTTCAAACGCCAAAGAATAAGAAAGGCGATCTGCGCCGTCATAAGAAGCGAAGAAATACTCTTCGTAGAAATTGCAGCCTAAGTAAGGGACGAACAGCAGAAAAAAGAGGCAGGAAATCCCAAAAAGGAGCTTCCATTCGTGTTTGCAGATGTCCCAGATCTGCTTCTTGCGGGAAGAAGGAAGGTCGCTTTTTGAAAAGTCGCGGTCGGCGGGGACGATCTTTTTCTTCTTAAATAGCATCGAAGAACTCCTTCAATAAAAGCAGGCTGAGCTCGCTTTGGCTAGAAGAAGACAAAGAACCCGTATGCACGGAATCCTTCCTTAAGAAGCAATAGAAGGAAGACGTGTCGAAATCAAAATAATCTGTTTTTCCTTTCTTTGGGGCAAGCCCGTAAAGGGTTCCATCATATTTATAGCCATCGCTTCCGATGCTATCTAAAGGAGCAAAATCGTCCATGCTCTTGTTCTCCAAATAAGAGCTAGAAAGGAGCAATAAATCCGCCCCTTTGCCTTGGGTTTGATAATAGGTGTCGTAATAATCAGAAGAGGGGGAATAAGAATAGACGTTCACCTTTTTGATGGAGGGGTCGATTTCCTGGATCCTCGCTTCCATCTTGCTCGTGGAGACGCTTCCATAGGCAAGGTCAAGAAACATTGAGAAGGTTTCCCTCTGACTTGGTCTGGTGCGGAATTCGACGCCTAGGCAAAGCGAAACGGCGACGATTGTCATCAAGGCAAGCAATCCGGCGATATAACGCCTCAATATCTTCCTCAAGCCGAATTCAGGCATTCTCGTACTCCTTGATGAAATTAGAAACGATGCAGAAACGGTAGCAATGATCGTTTTCTAGTGGCAACTTATCCTTTTTAGAAAAAGGAACGTAGTATTTGCGGTTTTCGCCTTCGATTTCCACCACTACCTCGCACACTTCAAAGCCGTTAGGCAGAGTGATGGAATCAGGGCAAATGTCACGATAAAGACCGACTTTGCTCTCCCCTTGTTGGTCAAGGATCTGACGGTAGATATACAAAGCGTCCAGCCGGTGTTTCCTTTGCAGAAAGAACAAGAAAGACAAAGCGAAGGGGACGAGGCAAAAGAAGGAACCGAAAACCATCCAGAACAATTTCCAATCGTAAGTGGAAAAAACAATAACGAAAGCGAAGGCCAATGCGAAAAGAACAAAGAACAGTATCGATAAAGCGAGGCTCTTATTCGCTTTCTTTTGATACAAGGTTGCCTCTTCTAAAGAATATAGAGACATCACTCATCCCTCCATCCCATGCGATCGACATAGCCTCTGAAGGAATTGATGTCGCCTTGGAAGCCGAGTTTGCCATCTTCTAAAGAGATGAAATAATCGCCTAGAAGATAGGCTTCCCTCAAAGAATGGGTCACGTAGATCACCGAAGCGCCTTCGCTATGGAGGACACGTTTGACGTCAGTCGCGATTTGATAGCGGCGCGGCTCGTCAAGGTTAGCGAAAGGCTCATCGAACAAATAGAGCTCCGACCTCTTCAAAATAGCCTTAGCGACCGCGGCCCTTTGGCATTGTCCCAAAGAGATATCCCTAGGGCGACGGGAAAGGCATTCTTCGATATCGAGACGTTTCGCCGCCTCCTCCACCCTCCGGCGGACCTCCTCGCTGCTAGCGAAACTCCCTTTCAAAGGAAAGGCGATATTCTGGAAAATCGTAAGATGGGGATAAAGCCCGATATCTTGATTTACGTAGGAGAAATTCCTCTCTTTCGTGGAGACGTTAGCCAAATCAACCCCATCAAGAGAGATTTTCCCTTCATAGGGAAGCAAACCAAGAATTGACCTCAGCAATGTCGTCTTGCCGCTTCCAGACGCTCCCATGACGACGGAGATGGAAGAAGAGGGCAAAGTAAAAGAAAGAGAATGCAGGACCTCCTTCTTCTCTTTCTTGCCTAAGCTGACTTTCAAAGAATCGACAACAAGCCTTCCCATGGGAATATCATATATCGTTGAGGATACCCGCTGATACGAAATAACGGTACCAACCGGCGTAGATGAAATCCGGATCCCCAATGGGCTTTCCCCCAACCATTTTGGGGAGGTGTTTTTCCTCCAACTCATCGATGGAATCGATTTCCTTGTTCTGATACATCGTCAAGGTGCTAATGACGTAACGGATCCTTTCCTTCAACCCGCCAAGGCGGAGCAGTTGCTTCTCATAGCCAAAGGCTTTGTTTTCCTTCCGCCACTGAACCTCATAGACCTTGATGAACTTATCCAAGGCATCTAAAGCCTTTTTGGCTTCTTCAATGCAGAGGGCCAAATCTTCTTTGGCTTGATAGGTTTCTAGAATTTCTCTCCCCAAGCAGCAAAGATGGCTATCGACGTCTGCGAGGTGATAAAGAGAAAGGAATAGATAACCGAATTCCTCTTGGCCGGTGACTTTCTCGAGTTTAGTCATCGCAGCTTTATAGAGTTCTTTGTATTTGTCCTGGCACGCTTCGATCATTGGATTCTGCAATAGATCGCTATAGAGATGGACGAAGGAGAGGTTATTCCTCGTCTTTTTGTAATCTATTGAGGGGTTCAAAGTCGAAAGGGCGTCCACGATCATGAAATCGTCAAAAGACATCCCAACCACTTCTTCGAAACGTTTCTTGGTCTTTGGATTCAAGCTCTCTCCTTTGGCCAATAGCCCTCCATAGAAAAGGCCTGGCAAAATGGAGAATTGGCTGGCATCGGCAGCCCCATCGCCCCAACCAGTGATCAGATAATCCTCAAGCCCGTATTTGCTGCCGGCATTCATCTGCTCTTCGATGGTTTTCATCGAATAAGTGTTCAAAGGCGAAAAGCCAGCCCACTTGATGATGCCCCCGCAGGAAGCAAGACGGTTGGGGGACAGACGTTTATAGAGATTGATTTTGCTTTCGGCCTTTTCTTGCCCGACTTGCTCATACCCCCACAAAACAGGGACGACGTTATCGGGGATCGACGGCGTATAGTTCTTAGGATCCTCATTATAGGCATGCTCAAGCATATCGGCCCAAATGTAGCAGGTATAGCCGTATTTCTTAGCGATCTCGGCGACGCGGGATAAATGCTTCGCGATGATTTCGCCTTTTTTGGAATAGCCATAACGATCGATGTATCTGCCTCTGCCCAAATGGAAGGCCTCATCCATGCCGATGTGAATTTTACGGGACTTAACGCAGCCAGACATCGTCGAGAGCATCTCTTCGATCAAAGCGTAGACTTTGTCATCGCCCACCAATAAAACATCGTCGATATCGAAAATATCACTGAAGGCGTCATAGGCCTGCAAACGGCCTAAATGGGCCAAAGTCTGGATACATGGACGAAGCTCAAGGCCTCTGGAAGAGCAATAAGCATCGATCTCCTTTAGTTCATCTTGGCTATAACGACCTCTCATATAGCCAAAATACGGTTCATCCTTAATTTCGTAGGTGTCTTCCGTATAAAGCATGAGGTAGGTATAGCCAAAATGGGAAAGCATATCGACGAGGCGTTTGATGGTGGTTAAGTTAGCCACCGCACCTCGCGAGCAATCCATCATGTATCCAAGTTCTTTAATTGTGCCTTCCATGGTTTCTCCTTTTGGAAAAACTGGCAAGGGGTCGCCCCCTTGCCAGTGTGTGAAGAGGTTACGTCTTAGTTTTGATGCTTTTTGCGGTAATAGAAGACGGAGGCGACGGTGATGACGAGCAAGGCAGCCGTGGTGAAAGTCGCAACATAAAGGGTGGTGTTGCCGCCATTCCCGTTGTTAACAAGAGAGACGGTTGAGGCTTTGCCCAATGCACCGGTCACGGAGTTGAGGGTGTCGCCATTGGCCGCGGCCCAAGCATTAAGGCGCTGGGAAGCATCGCCATAGTCAGAATAGTTGCAGAAAGTGAATTTCTGATTGTCGGTCAAATTGGTATAGGCGGTTTTAGCAGCGGCATAGACTCCATCGTCTTTGCATAAGCCAGTGCCCGCCCCATCATAGGCGGTATCGTCCATCTTCATGTTGGTGTCGATGAAGGACTGAACGGGGCTGTAGATGAGATCGGCGGTGCTTTGGGTGGTGCCAAA
>CAVGXP010000007.1:6543-13171 GCA_963633165.1 bacterium | reverse complement strand
ATACCCCTTTCCTGTTTTTGTCCAGGATTAGGGGTACATTTCACTAAGGCAGCAAGAGTCTTGAACGTAGGTTTTATCAAATAAGATTAAAAATCGTCTCAGGCGGCTTTTCTGCGCGTCGGATCGCTGCCGTAAGCGACGAAGTTGATGAATTGTTCTTCGCTCATCGGACGTCCGAAGTAATAACCTTCCATGGCGAACACGCCAAGATGGGAAGCGAACTTGCTTTGCTCCTCGGTTTCGATGCCGGTGGCGATGATGCGGACGCCGGCTTTCTGAGCATCGGAGCAGAATCTAGCGAAGGCGGTTCCATCTCTAGGCGAGGATAAGGCGTTAGAGACGATAAGGCGGTCGGTTTTGACGGTTTTGATGGAGAAGGCGGTAAGCGTGGAGAGATCATCGCGCTCATAATCAAACTCGGAGGCGATCCATTCGATGGAGATGGAGGAGAGGGCGTCCTGCAGCTTCTTGACCGCTTCCGCGTTTTTGGCTAGGTAAGACATCTTGATGACGAATTGGACGCATCCGACGGGGAAATGATATTGGGAGAATGTCCGTTTGACTTGTCCGGGGAAAGATTCGTCCATCAAGGAATTGAGGGAGAGGTAAATGGCAAGATGGCTCACCCCGACGTTTTTGAAGACGGTGTAGCCATATTGGGAGAAGAGCTCGCCTAGAGCGTGGAAGCTCGAGACGTCGATCTTCGAAACCAGGCCCGCTTTTTCGGCCAGTGGGATGAATTCGGCCGGGGCGACCTCGGTTTTGTCCGGGGCGTATAAGGCGGCACGGATGTCTCCGGTCGTCGGGCGGAGCGTTTTAGCATCAACGATGGGCTGGAGGAAGGCTCGGAGAAGGTCTTTGGAGACGGCTTCTTGGAGCAAGGAGGTGATGAAATCGCTGCGCTTGGCTTTCCTAGGCTGAGCCCCGGACTGATCAACGAGGTAGCCGTCCCCTATATCGCGGGAGCGGTTCATGTCGTTTTGGACGAGGGTAACGAGCTGCCTGGCGTTTGAGACGTCGCCAGGATAGGCGATAAGGCCATAGGAGACGCTAGCTTGCTTAGCCACGTTCCCCGCTTCTAGCGGCATTGAGAGGATCTCAGCGGCTTCCTCGGCGAAGGAGATGGCTTTCGTTTTGGTGTAATTAGGCAAGACGAAGGCAAGGGTGGATTCATCGAAGCGGTAGAGCAGTTCTTCGTATCCGGCATCTTGGAAGTTCTTGACCACCTGGCCCATGAGGGAGGTGATGTCTGATTCCGGAAGAGCCTGAATGAGGGCGGGGAAATTGTTGATGCGGGTGGCCAAGACATAGCCCGGATTGCGGTTTTTGCAATCGCGGTTGATGACTAAAGCCAAGGCCTGCTGGTTCCTAATCATGAAGGCTTCGTCCATCAAACGCGAAACCTTGAAGGAGGTGGAATCGACGTTTTGAGGCTCGAGCAAGAGAGTGGAACGGTCGCTGTCCTCGCCACGATACTCCAGCACGGAATAGGAGCATGGGGAGGAAGAGAGCTCTTGGAAGAGTCTGGAGGTGGAGCCTCTAACAAGAGGGCAATAGGAGCAAGGGCCATCCTTGCCTCTGCCTAAGGCCTCATAGCACAACGCTCCGGGTTTGGCCTCAGGATAGGCTTTGGCCAAATCGGTGGAGACGAAGCTGAGACGATGGGAAGAACGATCGATCGTATAGAGGTAACGATGGGTTCTGCTGGCCAATGCGTCAATGACCCTGATCGCACCAAGAGACCTTTGTTCCTCTTGCATCTCGACGATGGCTTCCGAGACCATCGTGGACAAGGCGTCGAGGAGGGTGTGGGAGACGAGGGAATCGAATTTGGCTTTCTTGTCCCCGCAAAGGAAGACGAGGGAAGAGCGCTTGCCTGATTTCCCTAAGGAACGGAGGAAGATGGATGCGATGCCGAGGTTTTTAAGCGGCGAGGCGTATTCAGGAGGCAAATCGTCGACGTTTTCGACGGCGAAGAAGAGGTCTTCGGAGGCTCTTTCGTAGAAGGGATCGATGACTGTGGTGGGAATCCTATTTCCAAGCTTCCCGAAAGTGAGGTTTTCGCCATCCCTGCCCACGTCGACTTCGACGCGGTATTCTAGCGCGGAGGAGTCGTAGCTAAGATAGCCACCGCTTTTAAGGCCCAAGGTCGAAGAAGCCCAAACGAACAACGAGGAGAGGAAGCTGACTTTCTCAGCGCGGGAATGGAGGCTTGAATAATGGGCTTTGGCGGTCTCTAAGAAGCCTTGGTAGACCACGAGTTTGTTGTTCTCGGTGAGGATGGTGCGCGGGAAGCGGAAGGAAGGGAAGGTGGAGATGAGGTTGACGCCATCGCTTTCGCTAAGGGCCTTCTCGGCTTCTTGGTAGATCTCCGACATGGAGGCGAAAGGATAGATGACCCCGCCCATTTTGCAGTAGGAGACGTTTTCGCCCACGTCGAGGTCAAGCGTGGCGAAGTTCCGGACCATCTTCTGGCAGCAAGACTGCAAAGGAAGCAAGGCCCCCACGGAATAGACAAAGCAAGAGAAGCCGTCTTCCCTTTCACCTAGCATGGCCTCAGGGAAAGCTTTGCGGATGGCTTTTAATAGAGCTTCCTTATCATCGCCTCTGTCCTCTTTCTTGCTGATTAAGGAGAAAAGGAGGAGAGCGCTTCTGGAATTGAGGCTCGACTGGAGTTCGAAATAGAGGTTCTTCTTGAATTCGTCCTCCCTGAAGACGTGGCCAAGGGCAATCTGATTGCGAAGATTCTTGTCTTGGGAAGTCTTGGAATAGACGATTTCGAAACGGGAATAATCATCGAGGAAGGAATTGATGGCCTCTTGCAGAGGGAGGAAGCGCGACATCCTCCTCTCATCTAGAGAAAGCAAGGGGATAACCCCGCCTTTAGAGGAGGCAAGCTGCTGCGTGAAGGAAGTCACGGCGTCCCCTTCGTTTTTACTCATCTTAGCATAGAGGCAAATGGCAAAGATAAGCCCGCTTAGCAGACTAAGGCAAAGCAAAGCGAAGAATAGCCACTGGGCCCAGAGAATTGAAGCGGCGATGGAATAGGCGATCAAAGCTGAGAAAACCACCCCGCAGGAAAGGAAGATGAGCAAAGCCCAGAAGCTTCCCTTGTTGATCAAAGAATCGTCTTTTCTTTTCATAGATTGTCCCCCTGATCTAATAGGGTGCGGCTGACGATCTTACCAATCGTCGGCATGGCCTCAAGCCCTTTGCGGCGGAAGGAGAGCCTTTGCTCGGCGTTGCCGATCTCATAGCCCACCGATTTGATGGTCACCACAGGGACTTTGTTGCTGCTAGCGGCAAGCAAAATGCCTCCAGACCCCGTGTCGTAGGCCTTCAAGGATTCCTGGGAAAGGTAATGAGGGCGGATGATGGCGTCGACCTCATCCCTTTCGGTGATGAAGGAAGAAGAGGATAGAAGATAGCCGCGTTGGATGTAGCGCGAGCTGACCAAGTAAGATTCCCTCTCGGCTTTGTCGGAAAGTCTAAGATCCCCAACGTAGAAAGGGGCTTCCCCGGGCAATTGGCCAAAGGAAAGAGAGTGCTCTTTGGTGAAATCGACCTCGCCGAAATAGATGCGGTCGGCGATGATGATGTCCCCTTGTCTAAGCTCTCTTTGGAAGGAGGCGCAGGTGCCGATGTTGAAGATGAGATAGGGCTCGTAGCGGTCGATGATAACCGAGGTGAGCATGGCGGTGTAGGCGTTTCCCTCCCCCACCGCGGCCAAGACGACCTCATCGGCGAACAAATGGCCGAAATAGGCTTTGGCCTTGCCGAAAAGGTCTTCGCTCCTCTCTATCCGCATCTTCGCGGTGAAATAGAGGATGTCGTCTGGGGTCTGTCCTAAGATGGCGATCATTTCTTTTCTCCTTTCCCCTCGAAGTTGTTGTTTTTAAGGAAGCGCTGGAATTCGAAGCTGTTCAGCGGACGGGAGTAGTAATACCCTTGGACCGCGTCTAGGCCCATGCCTTTGAGGATGTCGACTTGCTTCTGGGTCTCCACCCCTTCGGCGATCGTCCAGATGCCAAGAGAATGGGCAAGGGAGATGATCGCGTTGACGATGTCGCAGCTCTTCTGATCGACTTCGATGTCGTCGATGAAGGATTTGTCGATCTTCAAGGTGTCGAAGGGCAGCTTCTTCAAGGAATTGAAGGAGGAATAGCCCACGCCGAAGTCGTCGATGGAGGTGGCCATGTTGGCGGCTTTGATTTTCGAAACGAGTTGATACAAGAAGGCGGCGTCCCTAGCGGCGAGAGATTCGGTCAGCTCGATGTCGAGCCATTTGCTCTCGACTCCGTATTTCTCCGCGGTGGAGGTGAGGAAATTAAGCAAGCCCTCATCATAGACCGTGCGCCTGGAGAGGTTGATGGAAAGCTTCACAAGCCTTCCTCCGTCATTCTCCCACCTGGCCAGGTCGCGGAGAGAGTGCTCATAGATGTAATGGTCCAGATCGACGATGAGCCCCGTCCTTTCGGAGAAGGGGATGAAGAAGGATGGGGGGAGCAAGCCGCGGGTGGGGTGGTTCCACCTCACCAAGGCCTCCGCCCCATAGAAGGAATTCGTGCGAAGGTTGAATTTGGGCTGGTAGAAGATTTGGAACTGCTCCTCTTTGATGGCTTTGATGATGTCGCTTGGGAGCTCCCTTTCGTTGTCGGAAGCGCTCATTTGGTCGCCAGAGAAGGGGACGACGGCGCTAGAGAAGCGGTTCATCGCGTTGTATCTAGAAGCAAACAAGGCATGGGAGAGGCACTCATTGACGTCTTTCCCGTTTTTGAGGCCGCAGGAGCCGAAGAGGATCGTCAATGAGGTGATCCTGCCTCTAGCGGCGACTTTTTCCTCGATGATGTGAGCGAGCAATTTGAGCTCATTTTCGAAGGCTTCGGCATCGACGCTGCGGGTGTAGAGGAGGAAGGAGTTCAGCGTGGAGAAGCCATAACGGTATTTCTTGCGGTCATCGAAGCGGGCCATGATGGTCTCCAAGATGATCGTGTTGATGGCCTTGACCTCATCCTCGCCATAGAAATTGAGCAAATCGCCGTTAAGCCCTTTGACGTTGATGGCGGCCACGATGCCCTCGCCTTGGCTTTTCTTGCTCTCTCCGGAAAGGCGATGGACTTGTTTGGCGAAATAGGCTTCGGAATAAACGAATACCGGCTTGGTGAAATAGACCTCCGACCCCTGCTGCTCGGATTTCATCCTGAAGCGGAGGTAATAGAAGATCGATGCCAGCACCAAGGAGGCGATCATGAAGACCACGGTGATGTAGAACCCAACCCAGTTGGCGGGGTTGCTTTCGGCGTGTTTGCTCCAAAACAGGGCCGCGGAAAGAATGATCAAGCCAAAGGAAAGGCCCGCGAGGATCGCAAAGGCAAGTCCGACGTAGGTTAAGATCGCATACATCTTCTTCGGCGGCATGGGCTTTTTGTTGTTCATCGATTTTCCTCCTGTTCCATTTCTTTCTTGGCCAGTTTTATGGCTTCTTGCTTCTCTTTCTCAAATTGCTTGAGGAAGAGCTCTTTCTGTTTTTGCTTCTCTTTCTCCAGCTCTTCCTGGATCTCGAGCTTGACCGCGGCTTTCTCTCTGGCGATCTCGACCGCCCTTTGGTCGTTGAGGTCAATCCCAGAAGCGGCAACCATGGCCGCGATTTTGGCTTCTGTTTCTTTTTTCTCGAGCCTAGATTGTTTGATGGTGTCGGCTAAGGAGAACCCCGCCATCGAAAGAAGGGGCACCCCCACCACAATGGGGACGAACCAGACCGAGGAGGTCATCGTCATCACCCCGCCAAGGAAATCGCTTTTGGAGACGATCGTGCCGACGTAATCGGATTTGGTTATCCTCTGGACACCGGTGTATGAGGAAGAGCTCGTCGAATAAGCGTAGCCGTTTTTAGGATAGGCGTCCCCATAGCAATAAAGGGTCGAATCGATGATCTCGATGACTCTATGGGAGACGAGCTGATGGGTGTAGGTGGAATCAAGGTCATAATAGAAAGTGACGATGTCCCCGGGTTCGACGTCTTCGAAGGACTTCCTTTCCAAGATGGCCGCCGTGTTGACCCCTAGCATCCAAGGGCCCTTCTTCTCCAAGGTGAAGACGCCTTCGCTGGAAGAGCAGGCTTTTTCGGCCTCTTCCTGGGTCTCATATACGCCCGTAACGCGCCCAGACGCGTCATTGCCCGCGCGCGTTAAGAAAAATTCAGGCGTGTTCGGCCCGTCCATGGACCCGGTCAAAACGCGCATGAAAGTCTTGCCAAATAGTGACGGCATGCCGTCTTTTTTAGTCGAGATGAAAAGAGTCAGCTCAAGGGCGAGCATCGCCCCGGCCAAAACAAGCAAGGCCCCGTCGACGAGGGTAGAGACCTTGAAACGCTTCTTTTTCTCTTCGCTTTGAGGGCTCATTTCCTCACCTCAGGGTGTTCCATGGGGAAGGAATAGGTCTTCTCCGAATCCGAAGTCGAGACGAGGTTCTCACTCTTCTGATACTTCTTCGTCTTGACCTCTTTGACGGCTTCTTTAGACAAAGCGATCGCGTAGCGGATGAGGTCCCAGGTCTCTTCGGAGAGCTCTCCTTCTGGCAGAGAATCCATCTCGGCTTCGGAAGGAAGAGTGATCTCAAGGGTCTGGGG
>CAVGXP010000007.1:0-6299 GCA_963633165.1 bacterium | reverse complement strand
TCGATCGCGGCGTCATTTCTAGCCTCGGAGAGAATCCTCTCTCTTTCTTTGCCGAGCAAGGAATCCTCGTAGGCCATCCTCTCGGCTTGGCGCCTAGCGGCGAGCTGCAACGCCTCTTCTTCGCGGAGCTGCCTGTCCCTAGCCTCGATCTCATCGAGGCGGATCTGCTCTTTGCGGAGGAATTCGTTGAACTTCTGATTGTCGGAGATGGCGAGTTCGTCCTCGTAGCGGGCGCTCTTCTCCCTCCAGGCATCGTTCCTTATCTTGATGTCGCGGGCGTAGATGATTTCTTCCCGTCTCTCATCGGCGCGGTTCTTTTTGCGGAATTTGGCCTCTTCCTGGGTCAAAGCCATCTTGGATTCGCCTTTGGCCCTCTTCCTTTCCCTAAGGAGCTTATCGTAGGCTTCTTTGATCTTGGGGAATTGGGTGTATTGGAAGCGGTCGTCTTGGAAAGTGATGTCATCGATCGAAAGCAAAGTCTTCGGGACGATGACCTTGTTGACGTCGCCTTCTCTCTTTGGGATTTTGATCGCGTCGGCCTCATGGGCTTTCAAAGTCAAAACGTCCCCGAGCATCATCGCGTAAATCTCGGAGGTGTATTGAGGATCGAATTTGACGTTTCTTTCAAGAATCGAATAATCGATACCCAATTTGGTGTAGGTATTGAGGAACCTCCAAAGCTTTAGCGCCCCTTTGTAATCGGGGTTCTTCTCGAAGAGGTTGGTGACCGAGATCGGATCGTGGATCGGCTTGGCTCCCTTCATTTTGACCATGAAAGGGCAAGAGATGTAATAAAGGGTCCTTTGCTGGAGGATCTCGATTTGATGGAGCAATTCGTCGTTGACCTTCTTAAGTTCCCCGGATTCGCTGGGGACGGAGAGACGGATGCGGTTATCAACCTCGTATCTCACCCCATCAAGCTCGAAATCGCTATGGACGAGCAAGACGTTGGAATTGCGCGTCTCGCCATGGGATTTGATGTATTGGTAACGGTTGGCCACGAAGACGGAAAGACGCAGAATAAGCGACATGACCAAGCGGTTCTCATAGATCTGGTAGTTCTCGTCGCTGGAGATGTTGAGGATCTTTTCGGGGATGACGTTGCCCTCCTCGTCGAAGCCATGGACGAACTGGGAATGGGAGGCGAGGTGGGTGACGGAGGCGCTGGAGACCCTTTTGGCCAAAGCGGCCAAAACGACTTCGCGCTTCTCTTCGATGAAGGTACGGGGCTTAGCGATGATGTTGTCGATGTGGCGGAAGCCCTCATTGAGCTCTTCGATCCACTTGACGTCGAAGGTTTTGGCTTCGCGTCTTACGCGGTGAGCCATGTAATTGTTCCCGTTATCTTGGACGTATCCTAGCAAGGAACGGTACTTCGAAAGCGACTCGAGCGAATCGATTTTGTTTAAATAGGCCTTTTGAAGGGCGCTGAAGGATTCTTTCTTATCGCTTTTTTCCATGGTGTGAAATTAGGTTTATTGGGCTCCGGCGGCTTTGAGGAGATCTTGGATCTTGCCTTTGGAGACTTTGAATTCGTTCTTGCCGAAGAGCTTGGTGAGCTCTTTGTCTAAAGCGAGCAACTCGTCGCGGAGGAAGGCGACGTTGAGGACCTCGAATTTCTTCAAGATCTTGGATTTGAAGATGTAGTCGACGGCTTCTAGCTCGGTGCCACCGCAAGCGACATAAGCCGGGACGAAGGCGTTCATCTGCTTGAGGATACGGTTACCGAAGGCGAGCTTGAAGTTGGTGATGACGAAGTCGTCAAGCTCGGCGAATTTCTCTAGCGTCTTGCTGGAGATCGGATAATCGGCGACGGCCTGGGAGAAGAGTTTGGTGAGGAAGTCGTGGCTGACCACCATCGGGGATTCGTGCTTGGCGTCAAAGGCGATGCCCTTGTTATCGAAGAAGAGGGACATGGCGCGGTCATAGACCTTATCGGTGATGGTGAAGGTGGAGTCGTCGTTGTTGGCAGTGCCGATGAACCAGATGTTCTGCTCGATGTGGAGTTTGCCATCCACGATGTGGGCCGGGTCACTCGGCAAGCTAGAAGCGATGAGGTCGATGTTCCACTGGGTCGGGTTGGGCATTTCCATGACGGAGAGGAATTCGGCGAAGTAATATTCGATACGGGCCAAGTTCATTTCGTCGAGGACGATGAGGTTGGGATCCTCGCGGTATCCGGATTCATAGACGGCGCGGAGGAACTCGGTCTCGGTGAAGCGCTTGGTGAAATCGTTGTAATAGCCAACGAGCTCGGAACGGTCATGCCAGGAAGGCTGGACGGAGACGATGGTTGCCGGGTTTTTGAAGAAACGCCCCAAAGCATAAGGCATGGAGGTTTTACCGGTACCGGAGATACCTTCCAAGATGATGAGCTTAGAAGTGGCCATCGAAGCGAAGAGGATGCGGATGGTCTCGGGGGTGTAATACAAATGCATCTGGCTGGCCGCGAAGTTGCGGAACCTCTCGCAGACGTCTTTTAAGGAAGCGCCCTTGTCGGCTTCCTCCATGGTGATGACCCTCGAAGCGGGGTCTTCGTATTTCCTATCCACGGAGACAAGGCGGGGGAAGCGCAATTTGTCGTCCCCGGGCTTCTTTTCTTCTTCCTTCTCCTCTTCCACCCCAACGGGTTTGCCAGAGACGGTCTCTAAAGAGAGATTGAGGATGCGCCTATTGGCCATCTCGGAGTTGTATAGCTCGATTTGCAACTGCTCGACTTCTTTCTGCAGTTTCTCTTTGTCGACCTCTTTCTTATAGAACTTGACGTATTTCTTGATGAGCAGGAACAAAAGGAAGCAAAGCCCTCCAACAAGCCCAATGAGAAGCAAAGCGAATAGGACGAAGAAGAACCATCCCCAAAAGCCGAAGCTCTCGTAATGGCTATTGAAGAAATAATGGTATTGGTCGAAATAGCTGCCCCAAACCGCGAAGGGGTCATACCATCTTCTTTTGAACCAGTCGCCGACATTCTGGAAGAAGGCGATGATCATCTCCCGTAGATAAGCGAAATAGTCTTGCATAAATGTCCTTCTTCCTTTCAGTTGTTGGTTGCGTCTTCCCCAAGGATCGGCAAGGGGAATCCATTTGTCCCTTTGGGGGCGTAGACCCCGGCAAAGGAGATGCTCGCGGCTAAGGTCGCGGCGTCTAAAGATAGCTCGCAGTCAGAGTCCCAGCCTTCCAGGTAGATGTTGACCACCAATCTCCTTTCTTGTCCCTTGGGGATGTAAAGGATGGGGTGTTTGCTGGAAGAGTCGGCGGATAACTCCGACAAAGTATAGCTTGTTTCCTTCTTGATTAGGCCTTCTTTTTTGACCTCCTCCAAACTGGAGGCGGTTATGGCCAGATTGCCCTCTTTGCTGTTGGACACCAGGGTCTTGAACGGATCCCCTGGCTCGCTATAGGGGGCGATTTCGTATTGGAGCTTCTCTAAGGCCTCGTCTTCGTATTCGCCATAGAGGATCTCTTTGCCCGAGGAGTCATAGTCATAATACCCATCGGCGCTGCTCCTGACGTTGAGCCTTCCCCCATAATAGGTGGAGGAAGCGCTAGTCACGTTAGGCTCATAAATCGTATAACCCATGTTGGAGAAGAAGCTCACCCGGCAAGCGGAGGAGATCTTGTTCAAGCTGTTAAACAGCTCTTCGTCCCCATTAGCGACTTTGTAATTGGCCTCCACATCGGATACTAGGGCCGTGGAGGAATCCAAGAACAAATAGGTGTCCGTGGTCGCGGAGAAGATGAACTCCAGCCCGACGTAGCCCGAACCCAGATCGACGGATTTCGTCTGTCTGACATAGGTATTGAAATCGGTGTAGCCCTCTTGAAGACGGGGGTAATCGACCTCAGGATCCAGCTGCGTGGAATACCATGAGTCTTCAAACATCCCCGAGACCGGGGAGAAGGAGAACTCGTCGGAGAAGCGGAAGCAGTTCTCATCGTCAGGAAGCAGCCAAGTCGACGTCCCATAGACCTTCAGTTTGGCCTGAAGGCTGGCGTCTTTGAAACTGAGCTCAATGTTCCTGACGCGGGTGTAGCTTCCGATGCTAAACCACGCGAGCGTGCTCGTCGCAAGCGGGCACGCGAAGAAAACCAAAAGACCCGCGCAAGCCGAAATAAGGCCAAGGCGGGTGAGTTTATGTCCATTTTTGTCGTGGGTCATAAACTTCATGTTTTCTCGCACGCTCACTTTCTGGTCGATTTGTTTTATGCCGTAGTCGAGCTTCTAAGGCACCCCAAAAGAGGTTAGGCGAAAAGCAAGTTCAAAGGGATTCCTTTTACTTGGACTCTTCGGATGTTGATGACGAGGAGGCGCTGGTCTTGGTTCCGTTGATGTCAATTCCGAAAGCCAAAGCCCCGCCAACAGGCATTGCGACTTTCTCCGTGTCCGGATCAAAGCCCTCGAACCACATGACGATCGAATAGCGGATGATGGCGTCTCCGGGCAGGACCTTGCCGTTATAATCGAAAACGGTGAACAGATCGCTTTGCCAATCGGAGAAGTTTTCACAGACCGCAGAAGATTCGGGGTTGGTCGAAGCCGGATCGGAAACGTATTCGGGCAACGGGGTGCCGGTCCTGGTGGCAGGATAGGCATAGGTCTTCTGCTCGTGGGATATCGTCCCGATAGCGGAATAGACGTTCTCATAGACCCGGATGCGGACGAACTTCTCCAGCTCCACCGAAACCTTTTCGCCCGACTCATCGTAAAGATTGGTGGGTTTGGTGACGGAGGTGGCGGCCATCTTGATCGAATAGGTGACCTGCTCGCTGGAGATGTTCCTCAAATAAAAGGTGTAGTTGAAATAGACGCCCTCCCTATCTGAGGAAGAGGTGTCGCTCCCTCCAAGGTTAGCCGTATTTGCCGCCGCGATCTTCTTCTGGTTCATCACCGCGTCGTAATTGTCGACGGTGATGTCCGCGTCGAGGATGTCTTTAGAGGGCAAGGAATCGGCGGCGATGGTCGCGTTAGAGACCATGCCGTTAGCGTCCAAATAGGTGGACGCCGACTTAAGTCCGATCCCGCGGTCATTAGACTGCAGGATGGTGCCCATTTCCAAAGAGGCATCGGGATCGCGTTGGAGCTTGACGGTGAACGAACCGAAGCTATTGCCTAGGAATGAGATGATGCCCAGCGTCAAAACACCGGCTCCGGTGATGCCAACCATCGTCCACAAGATGGCTTTCGTCTTCTTGCGTTTGATGTAGTTTGGGGTCGGCGGGTCGATCTGCTGGGGAGTAGGCTCCTTCTTTGGAGAGGTCTCCTCCGGGGTGTTTTGCTCCAAATCCTTGTCCAAAACGTTAATCTCCATAATGCGTGTGCAAAACGGCCATAAAAGGCGCGTCTTAGCTCGACTAGAATGGTTTATATCGGGCAATCCCCTGACTCGGCTAAGTATTCACTTACCCGTCGGAACTCTCTGCCATAATCAGGTTCAATATCCTATATCACCATATGTAAGGTCTAGAACGCGATAAACCCAGTTGCCTCTGGGTCTATCATCTACAACCTTCGGCAACTGGCTGCCTCCAAGGAGGCCCTCTAGCTTTGCGCCGCCTGATCACTCAGACTTTGCTTTTTGCGGGGGTAGTCTAAAATGCCCCCGGCCAATTGTCAAGGTAATGATAAACGAAAAAAGAGGGATGTCATCCCCCTTATTTGAATTTTCAATAAACTGATTCAATCTTTCTTTGAGGTTTCGTCGGAGCCTTTGCTTTGGGCGCGGAGCTCTTTGAGAATCTCTTCGGTGGCTTGGCGTTTGGCCTCTTCGGCAATGGCCTGCTTCTCTTCCTTAGATAGCAGCGATTCCTTCTTGGTCGCGTACATAATTAGGTATATGCCATCGATCACGAACAAGGCGATCGGAGGGAGAACGCAGATGAGGAAGAACTGCGTCGGATGGACGCACATCCATCCGACCATGCCGGGGTGGTTCTCATACCACACGGCCTGTTCATTTGATGAAGCCCCAGAGAAGCCTGATGTAAGCACCAAGATCGCAGAGGTCAAGCAAAAGACGATGATCGCTAATTCCAGCACCCCTATTAAGGATAATGTGATGATTTTTTTCTTTTCCATAATTGATATAGACGATTCTTTATCTCAATCGCCGTAAAAAACCGTGCATTTATGTTAACACGTTATCTCAAATTTGAACAATCTAACATTTGCCTAGCTTCGTTTTCCCTTGCTTTTGCTCGCGTCGCCCCTATAATGAAGCCGCTTGAAAGCTAGAGCGCGGTTGCCTCCGCCCCCAGCCTTCGGCCGAGACGCCCCGATCGGATCGGGGGAAAGCCCGCCG
>CAVGXP010000006.1:0-11949 GCA_963633165.1 bacterium | reverse complement strand
AGCTACCAGGGAAGCCTCCTTTTGCCTTCCGTTATAAGCAAAGCGATGGAACGAACGGGTATTTGTCTTATTCTAGTTCAGAGGAAAATAGGAAACTGGTCCTCGATCAGTGGCTCTCGTTCACCGAGGACGTTTCCGTTTATTCGGGACTGACGGAATTCGCGATCGTCGTACCCCTTGGGGAAACGATATATCTAGCTAACGTCGTTGGCGAATAAATCCAAACCCGAAGCCCTTTCGTTTTAGGACGGAAGGGTTTTTCGATGGCTTTTTCCATTTTGCCTCAAAATCGAAGCTACATAAGGGGATGTCTATAAGGCCTTTTGGGTTTCTTTGGAGCGCGTTGCAAGGTCAAGCGATGAATTCGATTGACGCGCATGCGTGTAGCGCGTAAGATTGACACGCTGAAAGTTGAATAAAGGTTTATGGGAAGGGAAAAAGTTTTTTTGGTTTGTTCTGATTGCCTAGCAAGGAACTATACTGTAACCAAGCGCAAGGACTCTGCCACGCGCCTGCAATTCAACAAGTATTGCCCCCATTGCGGGAAATACACGCTTCACAAGGAAAGCAAGTGAAACGGATCGTCTAGAAGGAGGAAAGTTTATGACTACACCAGGCAAATACGCCAAAGACGTCGTCAAAGAAGCCAAGCGCGTCCGCTGGCCCAAGAGGGAACAGCTGCTAAGCGCCATCGTCGTCGTCATCGTCATCTCGGCATTCGCGGCCATCTTTCTTGCTTTGGAGGACCTCACTGCCGCCTCGATGATCAGTCAGCTGAAATCAGCTTTTGGAAGGTAAACATATGGCAAACAACATTGGCGACAAGCAGTGGTACATCGTCACCACCTACTCGATGCATGAGCAGAAAACCGCGGAGAACCTCAGAAAACGTATCGAGACCATGAACCAGCAGGATTTCATTCTGCGCGTCTTGGTCGCGGAACAGCAGGTTCCCGTGCTCGATAAAAACGGGCTCCCCGCGACGGAGAAAGACAAAGTCACCGGCGAGATCAAGCCCAAGATGAAGAGCAAGAACCTCTATCCTGGCTACATCTTCGTCGAAATGATCATGACCGACGAGTCTTGGTACATCGTCCGTAACACCCCGGGCGTCACCGGTATCGCGGGTTCCTGCGGCGGCGGTCAGAAACCGACTCCAGTCACCAGGGAGGAGATCGAACCCGTCTTGAAGAGAATGGGCGAGGTCGACGAAGCGATGTACGACCGTTACGCGATCGGGGATTCCGTCCGCGTCATCCACGGCCCCTTCGAAGGGACGGAAGGAAAGATCGTCTCCATCGACAAGGACACCGGTGCCTGCCGCATCGAGACTTTGTTCTTTGGGCGTTCCACCCCTGTTGATGTCGACTTCTCCGAAATTGAGAAAATCTAATCCATCGTTGAATTGCCTTCTCCGAAAGGGGAAGGCTTTTTAATTGCCGATTGGGGCTATTTTGTTGAATAAGAACTAAAGAAGGGCTTTTTAGGCGCAAACAATTAACGAAATATTTTCTTTACAAAACTCATGACTTTTGCGTCAAAAATTTCCATTCCTTGCTATAATCCCAACCAGGAGATACATCGTCTATGGATCAGATCATTATTTCGTTAGCTTATCGTTTCAATGGTTGGGGTATGGCCCTTTATGTTTTGGCGGTCACTTTGATTTCCGGGTTCTTGGCCGGGATCATTGGCATCGAACGCGAAAGCAAAGGCCAGGCGGCGGGTCTTAGAACCCACGTTTTGCTTGCCGTTGGCTGTTCCTTGCTTATGGTTATCTCCATTTTCGGCATTGGCGTGGCCTCTGGGCAAATTGATTTGAGCAGCGGAAATGTCGATGCAGGCGCGCTTTCTTACGATACCTCCCGCATCGCCGCCGGCATTACGGCCGGCATCGGGTTCGTTTGCGCCGGTACGATTATTCGTACTGGGCTTTCCGTGCGTGGCCTTACCACGGCTGCGACCCTTTGGGTTTGCGCAGGAATCGGCATGGCTTGCGGCTGCGGTTTGGTGCTTGAGGCCATCGTTGTCGCCGCGGTCACGATGGCGTTATTGATGGGCTTGCTCACCATTGAGAAGGCCATCGGCAAAAGAAGCCCTCAAATCAAAATCGTGGTCGCCAAAAACGTGATGCTTGTCCGCGACCTCCGCTTGCAAGCCGACGCTAATGGCTTGGTCATCAAAAACGTCGGCACCCATGTTACCAAACTTGAAAACGGCGAGGATGCGACGGTTATCAACGTTCTCTTCGCCCTTCAAAGCGGACAGGCTGCGTTGGAGGAATTCTGCGAATCTTTCGCTACGAGGGAAGGGGTTTACTCGCTTGAGAAAATCCACTTCAAAAATCCTCTCGGCGAATAAAAGCATTTCATTGAGGAACGGGGGCTAAAAAAACGTCCCTTTTTCTTTTGGGGCGTTTGACTATTGGGTCAATCTTCGTTTGAGGCGCGGATACGTCCGAACTCTTCTTCGACGGAGGAGAAATAAGAACTCGAGGCAATTAAGTTGAAATCATCCCCATAATGGGCGCGGAAAATCCTTTCGAAGGCGCGGGTCATGTTTAGGAATATGATTTCGGCAATCCTAAGGGGTTCGGCTTCTTTATTCTGCTCGGCGATGAGACTGACCAAGGCGTCGATTGTTGAGAAAGCGAGCAGGCCTGCGTTGTCCTTGAGCGCTTCCTGGAGCTCGGGTTCTGCGGGCAGGATCCATTGATAGTAATCCCTGAATGGCGTGCCTTTGGATTGGTAAGTCTGTTTGGACATATTCAGGCGAATCGACGTGGCTTTGGTGGCAAGGGCCTTAGGATCGTATTTTGAAAGCAAATCCTCATATACGTCCCTGCTTATTTCCTCTCCGGCGTCCTCTTTGGCGAAGAGGTTATCAAAAAGATAGGAGGATGCGCCGAGGATGTTATAGGCATCCTCTTTGGTGCCTTCGGCCAGATCTAGCCTTAGCCAAGAAGAGCAAAGGTAGAAGAAGGTGTCGGTGAGTTGGTAATAGCAATCAGAGGCTTTTTTCATATGCGGTATTGTAATGGGATTTGGGGATAGGCTAAACAAATTTGCAAATATATGAACAAAAATTCATATTTATATTGAAACGATTTATATGGCTCGTATAATGGGCATCGTAAATATGAATAGAACTTCATATTAAGGAGGTTGAAATGAGTCAGATACCCAACGACGAAACCATCGATAAGATGGAGGATTTGCTGAATATCGCCAGCGATTCCACGCGATTAAAGATCCTCTACGCTATTTCCGATGCGGAGAAATCCGTCAATGAAATCGTCGACGCTGTCGGAGCTTCGCAGTCTCTTGTCTCCCACCAGTTGCAGGTCTTGAGGAAAGCCCATCTTGTGTCGACGAGGAAAAAAGGAACTCACGTCTATTACAGTTTGGATGACGACCACGTCAATCGCTTGCTGACCCTCGTTTATGAGCACGTCAGTGAAGATAAATGAAAGGAGCAAATACCATGGAAGAAGAGGAAGAACGTTCTAAGAAGACGTTGATCATTCTCGGCGTGAGGATCGCCCTCAGCCTGACTTTGGCTTTATTGGGCCAATTCTATTTCACCGAAAGCGCCTTTGGGCTTGCCGTCAATCTGCCCATCATGATCGTAGCCTACTTGCTTGTGGCTTACGATGTAATGTGGGAAGGGTTGCTTTGCATCGTCAAAGAACATAAACCCTTCGACGAGCATCTGCTGATGACCGTGGCTTCTTTAGGCGCGTTCGCTTTGCGCTTTTTCGGCCCAGAGCATAACGAGGCTTTTGAAGGCGTTTTGGTCATGCTGTTATATCAAGTCGGTGAGGTTTTCGAAGATCTTGCCGCGGATAAATCCAGAGAAGCCATCGTCTCGGCCATCGATCTCCGCGATCAGAAAGCGAAGGTCATGGAGGGCGATTCCGTGATTGAGGAATCGCCGGAAGAACTGCTCATCGGGGATAAGGTCGTTATTGGCGCGGGGAATAAAATCCTTTGCGATGCACTTGTTGTTTCCGGCTCTGGGCAGGTGGACGAAAGCTCTTTGACCGGCGAATCTGTTCCCGTAAATAAAAAAGAGGGGGACACGGTGCTTTCGGGAACCATCCTCAAAGAAGGGTCGTTGATCGTTTCCGTGGCGAAGGAATACAAAGATTCCACGGTTGCGAAATTGGTCGATTTGGTGGAGAACAGTGCGGAAAAGAAGTCCAAAGCGACGCGCTTCATCACCCGTTTCGCTAGGATTTATACCCCAATCGTCACCGGGCTTGCGTTGCTGGTCGCGGTTGTGCCCCCACTGTTTTTAGGGATATCCGACGGCTCGGTTTGGAGCAACTGGATCTTCGTCGCCTTGGAGTTCCTCATCGTTTCCTGCCCCTGTGCGATTATCATCTCGGTCCCGCTTAGCTATTTCGCCGGGCTTGGTCTGGCCTCAAAAAACGGGGTCGTCGTCAAAGGGGCGGAATACTTCGACAAAGTCAATGAGCTCCATGCGGTGTGCTTCGATAAAACCGGAACGCTCACGGAAGGCAATTTCAAAGTTACCGAAATCCATCCGATCTCCATGGAAGAAAGCGAATTCCTCACCTATCTCTCTGCCGCTGAGGCTCGTTCTTCACACCCTATCGCTAAGGCGATTTTGTCCCGTTCTGGATATGTTGAGAAAGAGGGCGATTTGCTTTCTTACGAAGAGAAGTCCGGATATGGGGTTTGCGCTGTTTACCGTGGCCATAACCTCCTTGCGGGTAAGAGAAAATTGCTTGAGGAAAACGGCGTAGAATGCGATGAATCTTCCGTGACACAAGGAAGCGCAACCTATCTTTCTATCGATGGAAAATTCGCCGGATTCGTCGTTTTAAGTGACGAACTAAGAGCGACTTCTTCAAAAACGATAGACGGCTTGAAAAAACAAGGGATTGAAACGATTCTTCTTTCTGGAGACAAAAAAGAAAACGTCGATGGAATCGCGAAGACATTGTCTTTGGATGAAGCCCATGGAGAATTGACACCTGCTCAAAAGCAAGAATTCATCCAAGGTAAGATTGACGAAAAACAAGGATGTGTCGCTTTTGTTGGGGACGGCATCAACGACGCCCCTTCAATTGTCTTGGCCGACGTTGGCGTGGCCATGGGCGGACTTGGCAGCGATGTCGCCGTCAAAAACGCGGATGTCGTTTTGATGCAAGATGATCCGTCCAAGCTTTTGGTCTTGATCCGCGTGGCTAGGAAAACCAAGCACCGCGCGATCTTCAACATCGCCTTCTCCTTAGGGGTCAAAATCGCCATCATGGCCCTCTCCGTTATCGCCGTTTCCACTGGGCTATTCACCTTGCCGATGTGGGTCACGGTCATTGGAGACTCGGGCGTGGCTTTGCTGGCCGTCTTGTTCTCGTTGCTGCTAGGCTATTCGAAAATTGACTAATTCTTTCCGAAACAACACGTGCTTACGCATGCGATTAACGTCGCATGGGGCACGGGTTTTTTAGACTAGCGGATAACCTGCGGCTATGCCCGTTACCAAATTTTTGAAATTCGTCCTTGCACGCATGCTAGCATACGCGCATAATATCACCCGCGTGCACAAACGTGGCAGGGTTTGACGAGACCCGCATCACCACTGCATGCCGAAAATCCAAAGGAGGATTTCACATGAAAAGAGTCGTCAAAGTCGTGAAGATGGAGCTCCCTGGCGGGAACGCCCATCCAGGACCAAAGCTCGCTTCCGCGGGCGTGAACATGGCGAAATTCTGCACCGACTTCAATGCGAAGACCGGCGACAGGAAAGGACAGACCGTCCCCGTCATCATCACTGCTTTCGAAGATAAGAGCTATGACTTCGTGATCAAGACCAGCCCCGCTGCTGAATTGATCTTGAAGGCCGCTGGCATCCAGAAAGGATCCGGCAAAGCCAAGACCGTCGTTGGTTCCATCACCAACGCCCAATTGGAAGAGATCGCCAACTACAAGCTTCCCGATCTCAACACCGATGACGTGGAAGCTGCCAAGAAAATCATCGCCGGCACCTGCCGCCAGATGGGCATTGCGATCAAGTAAGGAGCGAAACCATGAAGAAAGTCAGCAAAAACTACAAAGCCGCCCTTGCTAAGGTCGACACCACCAAAGTCTACGAAATCGCCGAGGCCACCAAGCTCGTCAAAGAGACCTCCACGACCAAGTTCGACGCCTCGGTGGATCTCTGCTTCCGCCTCAACGTCAACCCGACCAAGGCTGAGCAGCTCATCCGTGGGACCATCTCTCTCCCCCACGGCAACGGCAAGACCAAGAAGGTCCTCGTCGTCACCAACACCAAACTCGAAGACGCCAAAGCTTCCGGCGCCGACTACTATGGCGGCATCGACATGCTCGAGAAGATCAAAACCGAGAACTGGTTCGACTTCGACATCATCGTCGCTACCCCGGACATGATGGGCGAACTCGGAAAAATGGGCCGTCTCCTCGGCCCCAAAGGCTTGATGCCTAACCCCAAGACCGGCACCGTCACGATGGACGTCAAGACCGCCGTCAGCGAAATCAAGAAGGGCAAAATCGCCTACCGCGTTGACAAAGACGGCAACCTCGCCATGGGCGTTGGCCGCGTCTCCTTCTCCGAAAGCGATCTCGCCGACAACATCGTCGCTGTCTGCAACCAGATCGCCGCTGCCCGCCCCGCCACCGTCAAGGGCACCTACATCCAAAAGGTCGTCATCTCCACCACGATGGGACCTGCCATCAAGATCACCTTCGCTTCCCGCAGCTAATTGCCCAAAGCAAGGAATCAAATTCATTCGGTGAATCGCTTCCTATACCTAAGATAGCCGGGGGCAAGTGCCTTAAATCTCCACCCTGCTGAGGTTAATGAAACATCACAACCCACTAGTTATTCGAAGCATCACATACAGTCGTCAAGAAAGGAGGTAGAAACACATGAATCAGCAAGCTCTCCAAGCCAAAAAGGAAGCCGTCTCCGAGATCACCAAAGGTATCCAAGAGTCCGGTTCCGTCACGGTCGTTTCCTACCAAGGACTCACCGTCACTGAGATTCAGGAGCTCCGTCGTGAACTCAAGAAGGTCGACGCGACCATGGGCGTTTACAAGAACACCCTCGTCAAGCGCGCCATCGCCGACGCCAAAGCCCCGAACCTCGACAGCATTTTGGAAGGCCCCAACGCCTTGGTCTTCTCCAAGGATTTGTCCGCCGGCCCGAAGGTTGTCACCAAATTTGCCCGCAAGCACGAACATCTCAAGGTCGTCGGCGGGATGGGCGAAGGACAAGCGTTCGATGCCGAGCAAATGAAGGCCATCGCCAAATTGCCGGATCGCAACGGATTGCTCTCTATGTTCCTATCGGTGCTCAATGCGCCAATTCAGAAATTCGCCGCGACCGTCAAAGCCGCGTCGGAGAAAGACAGCGGAGCCGCTGCTCCCGCTGCCAACTAAGCCAATGGAGGTAAATCAAAATGGCTAAGCTCACCAAAGAAGAGATCGTTGAATCCTTGAAAGAGTACACCGCCCTCGAACTCGCGGATCTCGTCAAGGCCGTCGAAGAAGCCTTCGGCGTCACTGCCGCCGTCGCCACCGCCGCTGCCGCTGCTCCGGCCGAAGAAGAAGAGGCCAAGAAGGGACCGACCGAGGTCTCCCTCGTCCTCAAAGCCGTTGGCGGTTCCAAAGTCGCCGTCATCAAAGCCGTCCAGGCCATCACCGGCCTTGGCTTGATGGATGCCAAGAAACTCGTCGACGCCGTCCCCGCTCCGATCAAAGAGCACATCTCCCCCGTCGAAGCCGAAGAGCACAAGAAAGCTCTCGTCGCCGCCGGCGCCGAAGTCGAAATCAAGTAATTTCGGCTCTAAAAACCTATCTACCCGAAACCCGTCCGGAGTCACGTCTACTCTGGGCGGGGTTCTTGCGTTTCTAAAGGAGTTAAAAAATGAGCCAATACTTCGATAACGTAGAGGGCTTGGCCCATCAAGACATCACCTATCAGTTTGAACTGCTGGGTGAGCGTTATTCCTTCTCTAGCGACGCGGGGGTCTTCTCCAAAGACGGCCTCGACGATGGCACTAGGCTGTTGCTTGAAACCATCGCCAAGACCGACCTTGGGACGAATATCTTGGATCTCGGGTGCGGTGTCGGACCAATCGGACTAATCCTGGCACACATTGACTCTTCCCGTCACGTCGTCCTAGCCGACGTGAACGATAGGGCCCTCGAATGCGCGAGGAAAAACGCCATAAGCTTAGGCGTTGCCTCCCAAGTCGAGCTGATCCACTCAGACGTCTACAGCAATATCAATTCCTCTTTCTCCACAATCGTGACCAATCCCCCCATACGCGCGGGTAAAAAGGTTACGTACGCGATGTACGCGGGCGCACTAAGCCACCTTAATCAAGATGGCTCCTTGATCCTAGTCATCCGAAAAAAGCAGGGCGCGGAGTCCTGCTTCCGCTACCTCCAAACGCTCTTCAGCAAAGTGGAGGTGAAAGCCTCGCATAAGGGCTTCCAAATTCTCATCGCGCGAAAATAAGGAGCAACACATGCCACAAGAAGAAAAATTCGATCACCAGCTTCTGGACTACAAAGATCCTAACGGCGAAACCTATCCCGTTGGGGCCAATGGCCGCATCAATTTCTCCAAGATCTCCGGGAAGCTCCCGCTTCCTTACTTGGTTGAGATCCAGACCGATTCCTATCGCTGGTTCCTAGAAGAAGGATTGGACGAAGTCTTCAGAGAAGTCTTCCCCATCGCCAACTTCGCCAACACCCTTTACATCGATTACGTCTCTTCCCGTTTGGAAGAGCCGAAATACACCCCGCTTGAGTGCAAGGCGGGCGATTTGACCTATTCAAGCAAGATCAAAGTCACCCTCCGTCTCATCCTCCCCACCAAAGAGATCAAAGACGCCGAGGTCTTCATGGGCGAATTGCCTTTGATGACCGAATCCGGCACCTTCATCGTCAATGGCGCTGAGAGGGTCATCGTTTCCCAGATCGTCCGTTCCCCTGGCGCTTATTTCCAAGACACCATCGATAAGAGCGGCGTCCATCTCTATAACGGCGAGATCATCCCCTCCCGCGGCACTTGGCTGCAATTCGAGAGCGATCTCAAAGGCGTTTATTACGTCCGCATCGACAGGCAGAGGAAGATGCCTGCGACCACCCTTTTCAAAGCCCTCGGCTTCGACAAAGAGGACCAGCTCATCGAACTCTTCGGCAAATCTGAATCCCTGGATCTCACCCTTGCCAAAGACAAGACCGTCAAGACCACCGCGAGTGCCTTGATCGACATCTTCCAGAAGCTCAAACCGGGCGAGCCCGTCACCGAGAACGGAACCATCGAGTTCCTCGTCTCCAAATTCTTCGACGACAAGCGTTATGACCTCGGCCGCGCCGGACGCTTCAAATACGCCCAGAAACTTGGCATCTACGATCGTCTTTCCGGACGCGTCCTTGCTGAGGATCTCATCGATTCCCACCAGGAAGGGGAAGGTTATATCGTCGACGACGCCGGGCACACCATTGACGCCAACGGCGAGCTCGTCCTCCCCGTCACTTTGTTTGAGAAGGGCCACAAGCTCACCAAAGAGGAAGTCCAAGGCCTCCGCGACATCGAGTTCTTCGAAAGAGGCAACTACGCTGTCCAGCTCAAGGCTTACGACAAGCTCGACACCAATAGCGTCGTCAACATCCTCCATGTCTACGCCGAGGACAAAGAAGGCGAGCAGATCGTCCCCATCGTCGGATGCGATCTCAACTCCACCATCTCCCGCGTCACCATTTCGGACATGGTCGCTTGCTTCTCCTATTTCTGCAATCTCCAGTTCGGCATCGGGCAAACCGATGACATCGACCATTTGGGCAACCGCCGCATCCGCTGCGTCGGCGAATTGCTCCAGAACCAATTCCGCTCCGGCCTTTCCAAGATGACCAAGACCGTTCAGCAGAAGATGTCCATCTCCGATTTCGAGTCCATGACTCCCCAATCGTTGGTCAACATCCGCCCGCTGACCTCTTCCATCCGCGAATTCTTCTCTTCCAGCCAGCTCTCCCAATTCATGGACCAAGTCAATCCTTTGGCTGAGCTCACCAACAAGCGCCGTATCTCGGCTTTGGGCCCTGGCGGCTTGACCCGCGACCGCGCTTCCATGGAAGTCCGCGACGTCCACTACACCCACTATGGCCGTATCTGCCCGATCGAATCTCCTGAAGGTCAGAACATCGGTCTTATCAACAACCTCGCCTGCTACGCCAAAATCGACGAGCACGGCTTCATCGAGACCCCCTTCCGCGAGGTTCTCCACATGAACGATGGCCGTTCCTTCGTCGTTGAAGGCGACTTCAAAGACGACGGCAGCATCGACTATCGCGCCAAATACCTTTCCGCCGACGATGAAAGGGGCGTTTACGTGGCTGAGGCCAACATCCGTTTGGGTGAGGCCGTCCACCTTAGCTCCATCTATCCGGATGCGGAAAAAGACAGCCTCGTCAAAGAGATCCTCGACGATAAGGTCGTCGTCCGTCACGACGAGGACAACGTCGAAGTCGTCAAGGAGAAGGTCGATTACGTCGACGTCTCCCCCCGTCAGATCGTCTCCATCGCCGCGGCGAGCATCCCCTTCCTCGATCACGATGACGCGACTCGTGCCTTGATGGGCGCCAACATGCAACGTCAGGCCCTTCCTTTGCTCTCCCCCGAGATTCCTTACGTCGGAACTGGCATGGAGCAATTGATTGCCCGCGACTCTGGTTTGGCTGTCGTCGCCACCAAAGACGGCGAAGTCACCTACATGGATTCAAAGACCATCGTCACCAAATCCGGTAAGGAAAAGACCACCTACGCCCTGCAGAAGTTCGACCGCACCAACAACGGGACCTGCATGAACCAGACCCCGATCGTCCATGTTGGCGATATGGTCAAAAAAGGCGATATCATCGCCGACGGCCCGGCTATGCGCCATGGCGAACTCGCCCTTGGCCACAACGTCTTGGTCGCCTACATGACCTGGCACGGATACAACTACGAAGACGCCATCATCATGTCTGAGCGCATGGTCAAAGACGACGTCTACACCTCCGTCCACATCGAGAAATACGAAATCGAGTGCCGCGATACCAAGCTCGGTGCCGAAGAAATTACCCGCGAAGTTCCCAACGTCGGCGAAGATGCCAAGGCTTTCCTTGACGAAAGAGGCATCATCATCCCCGGCGCCGAGGTCAAAGAGGGCGATATCCTCGTCGGTAAAGTCACCCCGAAGGGTCAGACCGAGCCCACCCCCGAAGAAAAACTTCTCATGGCCATCTTCGCCGAGAAGACGAAGGAAGGGAAGGATTCCTCCCTCCGCGTCCCCCATGGCGGTGCTGGCATCGTCCACGCGGTGAAGATCTTCTCCCGCAAAAACAAAGACCCACTCCCCCCCGGAGTCAATATGGTCGTCCGCGTCTACATCGTTCAGAAGAGAAAGATCTCCGAAGGCGACAAGATGTCCGGGCGTCACGGTAACAAAGGCGTCATCTCCAAGATCTTGCCGGTCCAGGACATGCCCTTCCTTGCCGACGGCACCCCGATTGACATTCTTCTCTCCCCGATGGGCGTTCCTTCCCGTATGAACATCGGGCAGATTCTCGAAGTCCACTTGGGCCTTGCCTGCCGCAAGCTCCAGATGAGGGTCGCCACCCCTGTCTTCGACGGCGTCAGCAACGAAGAACTGTTCGAAATCATGAAGAAAGCCGGCCTCTCCGAAGACGGCAAGACCGTCCTCTATGATGGCCAAACCGGCGAGCCCTTCGGCGAAAGGATCTCCGTCGGCGTCCAGTACATGATCAAACTCGTGCACATGGTCGACGATAAGCTCCACGCCCGCGCCACCGGCCCCTATTCCCTCGTCACCCAGCAGCCTTTGGGCGGCAAAGCCCAAAACGGCGGCCAGCGTTTCGGCGAAATGGAAGTCTGGGCCCTCGAAGC
>CAVGXP010000005.1:0-5483 GCA_963633165.1 bacterium | reverse complement strand
GAGGTCACGGGTTCGAACCCCGTCGTTCCGACCATTGAATAAGATTAGGCCTGATGCAGTTTGCATCGGGCCTTTTTGTTTAAAACTTCCGTAGTATTTTCAAATGTGTTTGGGTTTGAACCGAAGCCTTTTTCCACAAAACTACGTTTTCTAATCTGCTCGCGCCCCAAAGGCTGATGTGAAATAAATATTGTAAAGTACAACGTTCTTATATCGGGCACCAGGCTAAACTTTTATTGGTGTTTGAAAAAAGCAATGGAGGGAGATTATGGCTAAAGACGAGGCGATTTCTAATATAAGGAAAACAGGGTGTATAAAATTGGGTATCAACTATGTGGGGATGTAGTTCCGTCGAAAAAGGTTTAATTCCCTTAGAACCCCGTTTATAATTCCCCTTGCCTAAGGGCCCGTAGCTCAGCTGGATAGAGCGTCCCCCTCCTAAGGGGAAGGTCAGGCGTTCGAATCGCCTCGGGCCCGCCATTATGCCCTTATGGGCTTTTTTTGTACCAAAAAAGGGCCAATTGGCCCTTGGAGATATTCATTAGCGAATCAATAGAAGCCTTCAACGGAAGAGACGGGGAGAACGAACATTCCCCCTTTGATCGTTTGGAAGTTTCCTGTCGCGGAACGTATCTCTTCTTGCAGGCTTTCTAAACGGTCGTCTTCTAAGACGATGAAGAGGGTGAAATTCCCATTGGGAATGTCGTCGGTCAGCGCGGCTAGAGAAACGGCTTTGACTCTGGAATCTCCTAATTGAGGGAAAGCGTGATGCATTCCTTCAGTGGGCATAACGGTCCCGTTATATCCTTCTTTGGAGAGGTTTCTAAGCAGTTGTTCAGACGCTGGAACGTGATCGAGAATGGCAAATAGCAAGACTTTCATATACACCCCCTGTTTGGGCCGCTCGACAATATACCACGGATGAACAATATTTCTAGTTCGTTTGAGACGTTGGGCGCATAATTATCCCCGAAAAGAGGAACAACAATGATTCGCATCACCGTTAAAGACTATGGCGTCATGGAGGCTGAACTTGATTGGGAAGCCGCGCCTAATACCTGCGCTAACTTCGTCGAACTCGTCAATTCCGGTTTTTACACCGGGCTTATTTTCCACCGCATCATCAAAGGATTCATGATCCAAGGTGGCTGGGGCGATCTCAAGGGCAAACATTTGGATTATTCCATCAAAGGGGAATTCGCCTGCAATGGCGTCGATAACCCTTTGCTCCATAAACGGGGCGTTCTTTCCATGGCCAGAACCATGTATCCGGATTCCGCTTCGAGCCAATTCTTCATCATGCATAAGGACGCGCCCCATTTGGATGGACAATATGCCGCGTTCGGCCATTTAACCTCCGGATTCGAAGTGCTCGACAAGATCGCCGGCGTTCGCACGGACTATTCCGATAAGCCCGTTACCCCCGTCGTTATCGAGAAGATTGAAGCCATCGATGAACCGGTTAAACCCGTTACAAAGATTAAGTAGGTTGCGCTCACGCGGATTACAGCAAATTTCTCGTTGACAGAGACTGCTTCTGCGCGTAACCTAATGTTCGCGCGTTAAAGCGCGACATTTGGGCCTTTAGCTCAGCTGGGAGAGCGCCTCCATGGCATGGAGGAGGTCGTCGGTTCGATCCCGATAAGGTCCACCAATTGAATTTATGGCCGGCATAATGTCGGCCTTTTTTGTTGTTTATTGCTTTAAGTGGTAGGTTCTATAACATTTATCGCCCCTGGCTTAAACCTGATCCATATTCGATAAGATCGCCCTCGTGATAGGTACCAAATTTTGCTAAGTCAAAAGTTCTTCCATGCCGATTGTCCTTTCTTTAAATGTGCCATAATGTGTGCAAAGTTATAAAACAAGAGATAAGAAACAAGCGATAGAAAACATAAAACAAGCGATAAGAAACAAGCGATAGAAATTTGGCAAAAACACGTTAATTTTCGTTATTTTCCCGCTAAAACTGGCTTATTTTTCAATAAACCAGTTGAAACGCGATCGATGAAACGGTCGGATTCTATCGCTTGCTTTTTATTAATGACAGAACCGTATGCTTACACGATGTTTGCTTTAAATAGAAAAGAGAGGCCAAGTTGCCTTGACCTCTCTGTCGTCGTTTTGCTTACCAGCAATCGTGGAGATACCATCCGCTGGTGTTCTTTTTCATGGCGTCGTAGTAATACATATCGTAGAAGGCGGCTTTCTGAACGGTGTACTTGATGTCTTTCATGTAGACCCTGGAGTATTCTCCATCGAGCTTCTGCTTGTCTCCATCTGGAGTGGCGAAGCAGAGAAGGTACCCTTTGACCGGGTTTGCGAGGGTGGTTCTGGTAACGGCGGCCGTCCAGTTGTGGTAGGAATCGACTTTGTAGACGGTGTGCCTGGAGTATTCGCCGCTCTTGTTGAAATAGGTGGCGCTGTAATCGTAGTCCTCGTTCATGAATCCGTGTCCATCGGCGTACATATTCGCGTTGTATAGACCGAGGGAGTTGTCGAAGAGATCTTGGTTCTTCGCGTAGAATCCAGCGTATTTGAGGTAATCCTGGATGGTGTAGTCGGGGGTATAGAAGGCTTTGGAATAGGTTTTGAAGTCATCGGCGACCCTTCCGACGAAGTCTTGGTCGGGGACGTATTGTAGGGCTTCCCTAATCATATCGCCTCTAGATCCATCCGAGTTCTGATGGAAGTCCATGATCAAGGCTTGGCGGGAGTCATCCCCTTCTTTGTCGTCGAGGTTATAGGTCAGTGTTGCCATGCGGCTGGAATAGTCTTTTCCGGTCGGCATGTAGGTGAGGATGCCAGCGTCTTTCTTTTCCTGAAGAGGCTGCAACGATTCGATGGTGTTTTTGAATTTAAGGTTGACCAGGTTCACGGCTTTGGCCATATCGTTGATCATGCTTTCGTAAGCCGCGATGGCCGCCGCGCCCATGCCTTGGGTATAGTAATACATCTGATACTTGGCCAAATCGGCGCAGCAGACGAGGGTGCTATCGAGATAGGCCATGAAGTTGGTCATGTTCCTGATCTTCAAGGTTGACCAAACGTCATAGACCCCGAGGGTCTCGCCATAATAGTAGAAGATGTCTTTAGAGCCGTCGGAGAGGTTAGGCGTGAGGATGGCTTCGGCGAAATTGGTGACGAAGTCGGCGAAGGGCTTGCCGTTGATGAAGAGCTTAGAAACGGCGTCATCGTAATATCTCTTTCTCTCTACTTCGACTTCAGCTTCGGTTACGGTCTCATCGTTTTCTAGGTTGGCCAATAAGCCTAAGCCTTCAACCACGAAGGTCGTATTGTAGTGGCAAGCTTCTTTGGCGGTGGCGAGGACGGGGTTGAGGATTTCCTCGGCGTGGTAACGGGTTTCTTGAGCGGCCAGCGCGGTGATTTTGGCTTCGATGGCCCCCAGCTGCTGCTGGATCTTTTCTAAGGTCTTCGTCGTAGCGTCCCTGAAGTCTATTCCGCATTCTAATAGAAGGTTTAAAACGACTTTGGTTCCGTATGTTTTGATGCCTCCAGTGATGAGGTCACCGCCTTTGGAGATCAGCGTGTCAATGATATCGGCGGCCGCGTCATCCTGGGGTTCGGCGGTTAAGCGGTGGACTCCCTCATCCGTCAAGGCGAAGGAAGAGTCGAATCCATCGCTATAGGAAGTGGATGAAGAAGTGTCAGATTGGTTGTTCGCGCATGAGGCCATGCCAAGAACGGTGGCAGGAACTAATGCTGCAAGAAGGAGTTTCGTCTTTTTCATAAGTTTTGCCTCACTTTTCTAAGAGATACAAATCAATACGTTTTGTACCTCTTGCCCATATATTACTATGATTTGTAAACAAAGCAATAGAAAAAGTTATAAAAAATAAAGAAATGTATCTTTGGCGATTTAAAAACGAGACAACTAAACTTTCTATGTAAGTATCGAAAAGTTTATAAAAGCCATAATAATATAGATATATTCGCGTTTTTGGCCTATGAGCAAATTAACATAAGTGTCAAAATTGCCCGAATTACCGTTACATCTGCATCCATCTTAAATTATGAAATTTATTTTTCTTTCTCGCTGCAAACCCATGAAATATTCATTAAAGGAACTGAGTGAGGCTTTCTTATAAGGTATATATTTATATTGCTAAGTAAGGCGCTAACGACGATGGCAAAGCTCTGTTGTGTGAACATCAACGAATTGGATTTAGAGGAATGCTCTTTTTTATCCACGGCTCGTCAAAAGAAAGCGGGTTCTTATCGTTTGGAGAAAGACAAAAAACTTTGCCTTGCCGCTGGGGTCGCGCTTGATCGTCTGTTGAAAGACCTCGGTCTTAGGGAAAAAGACGTCAATGTTGTCTATCTAGAGTTAGGCAAGCCTTATATTGAGGGTCATCCTAAGATCAGATTCAACATTTCCCATTCTGGTGATATGGCTATAGCCGTCATCTCCAGCAAAGAGGTCGGATGCGACATTGAAAGAAGAGGCCGTTATAGCGAAGCCATCCTCTCTCGTTGCTTTTGTGAAGATGAGAGGATTTATGTTTCTTCGTCTGCGGATCCGGATTTGGCTTTCACCCGGATTTGGACCGCAAAAGAAAGTTTCCTAAAAGCCCTTGGATTAGGGATTAACGCCAAACTCAATGAGGTTGCGATTTCCTTTAACGAAGGCGGCATTCACGTAAAACAAAAACTCGATCCTAGAGGTTGGATCTTCCAGGAACGAGTTCTTGATGGTTATGTCCTCTCAATATGCGAGGAAGAATGAATAAGTAGAATCATCCCTTAATTGCTAGAAGCAGGGGATATCGTGGCGGATTTGACGTCGCTGGTATTGATGGAAACGGCGAAGGATGCGGATTCTGAGGCGATTTCGTCATCAGCTTTAGGATAATCGTAGCTGATGATGAGACTATTGTTCTGATAGATGGATACCGTGCGCGTGCTTTCGTCTTTTTCTTTGACAGACAGGCCTAGAATCGTGCCTTCCTGCAACGCGGAGTTGGATATGCTGCCGCCGGTCTCACGCACGCCGCCGATGTATTTTTCGGCATATTTGCCACCAGAATATCCGGCGTATCTCACCGCCCCGCCGCGGAGGTAGAAACCATAGCTCCCAATGAAGACATAGGTACCTCCAGAGGTTAGGGATTCTTTGATTTTGAAGGAATACGTTTTTCCGTCATATCCCGAAGCCACCCCATTCGCCGTGGCGTTAGAAGTGTCGAGTGTGATGTTTCCGGAGGAGAAATCGAAGGCGTCGTTATACGTAATGATGGGTTCGGGTTCCTCTTCTTTGGTTTCTTTGCCTAGCATGATGGCTTTGAGGTTGTAAATTTGGGTTTCAGTGACTCCGATGGAAAGGAGGTAGTTTTCGACTTTCTCCGATAACGTATCCCCTTCAAAGGCCTTGATGCCATTGACCAACCCTTGGAAATCGTATTCGGTGGTTTTGGAGTTCCTTTCTCCGTAAATGGAGAAGGAGGTGTATTCGTAATCGTGGA
>CAVGXP010000004.1:0-8830 GCA_963633165.1 bacterium | reverse complement strand
GCGTTGACGAGCTGGTAGTCCATCATCTCGGTTGTCTCGAAATCCCCGTCCATGACGTAGTTGACCCCATTGGCGTCGGTCAGTTCAATATCGTCGATAAGCCAGCTGCCATAAGAGGTAAGAGACATAGACGGACGACTGCTGACTAGCCTTTCAAAGGAATATGAATAATGGGACCATCCATCGACGGTCTCGGTCACAGACATCTTTGCATAATAGGCACGGCTTGTTTCATCAGACCCCGTATAGTTGTCGAAGCGAATAGAAAACGACGTCTTCGAGGCGCCAGAGGCGAGGTTCTTAGCCCAGAAAGAGAAGGTATAACCGCCGACAGCCGAATAGCCAAAACGAATGCCTAGGGTATTATTGTCTTCAAGTTTCAGAGAGCTGAACCCGGTATGGGCGTCAGAGGATAAATCGGAGGAGGCGATGAGGGCCATTCCATCAGTGTTCGTCGCTTTCATGTCGGTCGTTTCGACAACGGTCCTACTAAGCAGGAAGTAGCGGAACGAGGGTTGGGTGGGGCCCATCGAGATCTTTTTCTTGATGGCAAAATTCTGAGAAGGGACGGAGACGGCGGAGTTGGACTCAATAGGAGTTCCCACCCCTGCTGTTAGGCCAAGGCCCAGAAGGGCGAATGAAGCTAAGAGTTTATTCATAAAACCTCCATGTTTTATTCAATTTTGTTGGAAGCGCTTACACTTTTCTTATTTATTTTGCCGCCCTTCTATTTAAAATTCCCATTACAAACTTTTAGAAAAAGGACCGGGCGCCGAGGAATCCGATCACTTTTTCGATGCGATGGCCACGGAGCCGTTTTCTTTGACGAAGCCAGCAATGTATTGCTTAGAATAATTCATCCGGCATCTCTTCCTCTCTCCTTATTAATAAATGCCATTCCGAGGTTTTCGGCGTTTTCGTTCCGAGGTTTTCGGCGTTTTCGTTCCGAGACTTTTTTAGTTCTCCCCCGCTTTCTCCGTATCGACGTTAATGGCCACCACGAAGTAACGTTGCTTCCTTATCCATTTTCCCGGCGGGAACTTATAAACCAAAAACTGTCAAACCGAACAAAAAGTCTACCTTATGCGTTTGCCATAAAAAACGTGGTTAATTTGTCAATTTACAAAATTGATTTAAGATAGTTTTTATAAAACGAACTAATTTATTAAATGCTATAATGTCTCCGCCCAAAGCAAGAAGGGCGAAACACCAAGCGCAAAAGAACGTCACAAAGTTATAAAAGCGCCGAGATAAAAAAGCTTATTCAAAGGGAACTAATAAATATGAAAAAGAGAACATTGTTCATTGCCTGTCTTTCTAGCGCGGCAATTTTCGCTTTAAGCGCGTGCCAGCCAACTAACGATCCTTCGGACAACAGCAGTACCAGCAGCGTTGTTGATGCAAAAGTCGCATCAATCGAAATCGTCAAGGACAGCATTAAAACCGTTTATTCCGTCGGCGACAAGGTTTCTTATGCAAATCTGGCCATCAATACCTTAGACGCCTCAAAAAGGGTTATCGCCACTTTAAAAGCCGCCGAGAACGCCACAACGATTACCTACACGAATATCGATACAAGCGAAGTTTCCACGGGAAAGACTTTTACCGTCACCTATAAGCAAGACGGAGAAGAACCCCTTACCGCCGGATTCACTTATACAGTCACGGAAATTGCATATCAGTTAACCAACTGGATGCCGAATAAATCCTACACGGATACCAAGGAAACGGTCGCGAATACAAAGATGTCCACTTCGGAGGATTCTCCTGAAAGCGGCTTCATGGATAAGGGCGAATACAACGTCGGCAACGACAATAGCGTGGATTTGTTGCCCATCATGACCGCCATCAATCCCGCCGATCCATTGGACACCAAAACCATCGACACGATCCCATCCAGTGTCACTTTCGAGCTTCTTGACAGTACAGACGCCTCCCTCACCATGGAAGATTATCTTGAGAACGTTCCTGAGCTAAGAAAGAAAGGCATCGTCAAATTCAAGGACACGGTCACGGGGCATTTCACGCTCGTGATGACTTCCCCAGATCAAGAAAACCCCATCAAGTATGTTTTGAACGTCGTTGACGGATATAACGTCACTTCCGCCAAAGACTGCTTCGCCATCGATACGGCATCCGGCGATTTCTATGGCGCGGATTCTGAGAAGATGAAGGCCTGGAAAACGAAAGAAAACATTCCCTACGCAAATGGCTTGGTCTTCCAAAAAGACGTCACGATCAACAAATCCGATTTACCCGAATTCTATCTCTGGGGCGATGACGCGACCTCCGATAAGGTCAAAGGCAGCTACAAAGATTGGCAGGGTCTATTCGACTATACCTTCACCGAGGAAAAGACCGTTACGATCTATGGCAACAACCATCGTTTGATGCTCAACGACGCCGAAGACGACCCCGACGCCTTCCCCCTCATCGTCACCGATAGTCGAAATGGCGAAACCCAAGAAGCGAACAAGCCGATTTCCACGCACGCCTCCATTTTCTACACCCATGAAAGCGATGACGTTGACCCAAGCAAATGTGTTTTCTCCGTGCAAAACCTCGAATTCTCCGGCAACAACGGCGTGTCCGCCGAATCCACCATCACCACCGGCGGGCCGATGTTCATAAAAGCCCGCACGAACGCGGAACTCAGCTACGTCAACGTCTCGAAGACATACATGGCCGGCATGCTTGATAGCTGGACAAGCGATGGATTCCATAATTTGACAATGGACATTGAAGGATGCCGCTTCCGCGATCTAGGAAACTCCGCCATTTACGTCTACAAAAACGGCACCGTCAACATCGCTAAATCAGACTTGATGACCGCCGGTGGGCCGTTGCTTTTCCTCAACCCATATACCGAAAAGCTCCCCACCTACGCAGGCAAGCCAGGCGACTATGGAAGAGCGGTTGAAAACCTCGTCTCAACCAACGTCAGCATCGACGGTTCTTCTTTCTTGTCCAACTTCACAGAGGGAAAAGGCGGATGGTTTGCCGCTTATGAAGGGGCGGAGGCTTACGCTTCAACGATCAAGAACATCGGCACCCTCACCAGCGCTCAGGTCCAAATGGATTTCCTGAAAACTGATAAAGCAACCAACGTCAGCAAATTTGATTTCACGGCCTTTGTTTTGCCTATCTCTAGCGGCGAAGGGCTTGGACTAGATTCGAATTCCGGCGGAATCAACGCCAATATCAGCATCGATGACGAGCTTGTGTATTCCACCTTAAACGGTGCGCGCTCTGTTGCTAACGATTACCAGTTCTATCTTGATAGCTTGGGCGGAAGCGAGGCCGCTATCCAAGCGGCAGCCTATAACTACGCCGATCGCCTGACCAGAACCGATTTTGGCAACGGGCTCGTTTTCGCCGGTCAACCGCAAGCAACGACGTTCAAGAAATTCGACGCAAAAGGCGTGGCCCATTATGGGTTAGTGAATTCTGACGGAACCAACTATTGGATTGAAGACACCAAATACACCCTCCTTAAGAACATGGGCTATACCGATGAGCAGCTCAGCCAGCTTAACATACAGAAGCTCGTTGGCGATGCTTTCAAGCAAGAAGGCTATATCAGCGCTTCAATCAATAGCATCACCATGCCTGGGTCGCCGAGCGAATTCACGAAGTTTGAAGGCGTTTGCAATTACGGCTTGGTTTTAGGCAATTATCACAAAGTCGACTAATCTTATTTATGGTTTTCAAAGAAAGAAGGCGCGAAGCCACTACCGCTTTAATGACGTTTTGCGTTTTCTTTCTTGCTCTAACTTTATGCCTCACTTTACCCGGATATAAGGGATATTCGTGGGCTTTTTTAAGTTTTGGAACAACTTTGGTGTTGCTTTTCGCCTCTTTTATCTTGCTGAAAAAACATCTAAAGGATAGGCCTGCAAAAAGCTACAAATGGTCTTTTTTGACCAACCTCAGCGCGAAGCTTGCAAGCAAAGAAAATCGATTCAAATTCTATTTAGGCTGTTCAACGGTTGTTTTGTTTGCCGTTTTCTTCGCAAGGTTCTATTTCCATAAGGAGACCGCAACATATTCCGTTGACGGGGTTTCTTATACCTACAAATTCTATGATTACCTCCAGCTGCAAAGCTATCTGATCTGCGACCGTCTTAATTCCTTGGTCGGTTTCTCTCACCTAGAAAGAAGCATCGCATCAATCTTTAACGATATGTGGATCGCCTTAATCATTCTCTCCATCGGTTCATCCTTTTATCTAGGCGAAGAATCAATAAGAGTAAGGCGTTATATCGGCGCGCCTATCGCCTTTCTTTTAACGCTTGTCTCCCCACTTGTCATCCGCGGCATCGTCGGAGCAAATCCGATGGACTATAGAGCGATCCTAATGGGGATTGAGTTAGGGTTTATTGATTTTTATTACTTTTCCTCAATCCTCGAAAAAGAGTCTTTCAAGTGCAGCAAAAAGCAGATTACCGTCATCGTTTGCCTCGCCATTCCTTTCCTGCTCTCATCGATGAGCGCCTACACTGTTTCCAACATTTTTGGGCCGACGGTGTTTTCCCTTGGGAACCCTCATGAATTAAAGGATATGTCCCACCGCTTCCTTTTCTATTTTGCTTTCATCCTTCCTCTTCTTTATTACGCGATCCTTTCTCCATTAAACGAAAATGAGAAGAGAACGGCGTTGATTCAAATTTCCTTAGGAACCCTATTTGGCTACATATCCGTCAACCGTTTTGACATTTGGACCGATTTATCGACGTGGCCTTTGCACCTATGCAACACGGCGATGTACACGATGCCCTTAACGTTGCTGTTCAAGAATTACGGCCTTTTTTATTTCACCTTCTTCATCAACGTTCTCGGAGCGTTCTTAGCTTTGACGATGCCTAATTACTCTTCGTCTTTGCCTTTCCTTTCTTCGCAGATCATGGAGTTCTACATCAACCACTGGCACGCTTTCTTTATGCCTGTGCTTATTGTTTTACTAGACGTTTATCAGCGGCCAAAGATTAAATATTTCATTTATTCCCAAATAGGCTTCTTTGTCTATTTCGCCTTCGTGATGTTCGTGAACACCGTCTTGACCGCTCATGGAAAAAACAGTGATTTCTTCTTTATCAATTCCGATTTCATCGCCGATAAATTAGGGCAATGGGCCAAAAACCTTTTCAATTCCACGATCTCCTGGAGCGATGGGAAATACACATACGTCATCCACCTTAGTTACGACATCGTTTATTATCTTGTTTACGTCGTATTGGCTTTTGGGATGTGGTTCTTATATGAACTGCTGTTTAGAATCGTCGATGAAAGAGATTTGCTCGTCTACGCGAAAAAGAATTCCATCAGCAGGCATCAGGCCTATTTATTGTTCAAATCACAAGGAGGGTTCCCTATGTCAAAGGACGAAATCAGCTTAAACATCTCCCATTTATCGAAGAAATACCACGGGGCAGAGAAAAACACTATCTCTGATTTCTCAATCAATCTAAGCGGCGGGAAAATATACGGCTTCTTAGGGAAAAACGGCGCGGGGAAATCGACGATAATCAAATCCATCGTCGGCATACACGGCTTTGAGGGCGGCTATATCAGCGCTTGCGGATATGACGTTATCGAAAACGCGCTTGAAGCAAAACGGCTCATCGGCTACGTCCCGGACAACTATGCTCTATATGAGAATTTGACGGGGAGACAGTACATCAATTACATCGCCGATTTGTATAACGTCAGCAAAGAAGACCGTCTGAAACGCGAAGAAGAATTGGTCAAACGCATCGAAATGACGGATAGATACGATAAGCCGATGAAGACCTATTCCCACGGCATGAAGCAAAAGATCACCATCATCGCCGCTCTTATCCATGAGCCTAAAATCTGGATTCTCGACGAGCCCATGACCGGCTTAGATCCCAATTCGATTTACCAAATCAAAGAATGCATGAAAGAGCACGCCAAAAAAGGGAACATCGTTTTCTTCTCCAGCCACATCATCGACGTCGTCAAAAACCTCTGCGACGAAGTCGTCATCATCAAACACGGCGATTTGGTTAAACATATCGATTTGAACGCCCATCCCGAAGAAAGAGAAAAGCTTGAGAGGACTTTCTTGCTTTTAACTAGCGACAACCAAGAAGAGGCCAACACCTTGATCAAAGAAGAGGAAAACGGGCAGGTTATATGAGCGATCCGTCTAGAAAAGCCAAAAACCCCATCAAAGACGCATTCCATATTGAGTGGAAGGCTTTTCGCGTGCTCATTGCCATGTTGCTAGCCAATTCTTTGTCGCTAGATTGGAAGAAAAACAAAAAGAAATCGATCATCAACGTCGCTTTGAAAATCCTCGTTTTCGCCTTATCCGTCGCCTTTTCTTACGTCTTTTTCAATTTCTGCAAATCCCTGAATATTTTCTCTTTGTTGCCCTATATCCCCATGGCCGTGCCTTCGATAATCATCAACTTGATGTTGATGTTTTCTTTCGTCGCGACCTTATTCAAAGTCACCAACGAATTGTATTTTGCAAACGACAATAGGGTTTTACTGACCTTCCCCGTTAACGGGGGGACCCTTTTCTTGGCCCGCTTGTTCGTTTGCTATATCAACACCTACATCAAAGCACTGACCTTAGAAATCCCCTTCTTGCTGGGATATTTCATCCTGTCCGGCTACCCCGTGTACATGGATTTCGTGATCTTCGCCCTTTTCCTAGTCGTTGATTTAGCCTTCGTCTTATTCTCATCTATTCTTTCGATCCCGTTATATTTCATCAAACGTTTCTTTATCTCATGCCCGCTAGCTAAAAGAATCTGTTCGTTCCTATTTATCGCCACAATTATTTCCCTGGCATCGTTATTAATCGCCATCATTCCGGAGAAGATTGATATCTTCACCAACTGGTCCCCTTATTTCTACCGCATCCAAGACGGGATGAAATGGTATATGAACAGGATGTCTTTCTTATATCAAACGTCTTTGATGTTTCTAGGCGGATTCAACGGCTATTCCTTTAGATATTTCTCCGGCATTGGCGTCAATGGCTTATGGACGTTCCTCGCTTATCTTGTCTCCACTCCCATTCTTTATTTGATCTCCTTGTCTTTTGCCACTCCGTTCTATTTGAAGTTGGCGTCTGGAAACGACGAACTGCTGCCAAAACAAAGCAAAAAGGCGAAAGTCAGCTATAAGACCAATTCGTTCTTATCTCAGCTTAAGAAAGAATTTTTGCTCTACGCCAAAGACGGCGAGATTGCCCCCTCCTATACCGGAGTGTTCGTCTTCCTCCCCGTCTTGCTTGTCCTTATTTGCAAAATCTTCATGGCCATGGACCTTAACGCAAGAGGACTGTCTTTGGTTCAGGTGGCGATGCTGCTCATCAGTTTGCTTATCGCTCTTTCAATGAACGGATTAATCGCAAGGATGTATTCCCAAGAAGGCGGGGCTTTCAAGGTGGCTAGAACCTACCCTATCAAAAATGGGCTGCTGATTACGAGCAAGCTGGTCCTGCCCGCAGCATTAGGCGTTATATCAATAAGCGTTTCCTACATCATCATCGCGCATTTAAGGGAGGAATTATTCGCTGAGAATCTAATGCTTGGCGGAGGGATCCTTTGCGTCTATTTCGGGCATTTGCTCTATAGCGCCTCCCTTGATTTCACCAATCCCAAAGCCTCTTTCGGCGATGTTTCTTTCTTATCCAACAACGAAAACAGATCGTTGATTTCCGCTTTCATCATCAGCGGGCTACTAACTTATCTATTCTATCTATTCACGCAGGATTCCGCTGTTTGGATCAACTCCATCCAAACGACATCAAGCTTCAAATTGCTGCTCATCGGCGGGCTTTATTTGCTCTTTAACATCATTAAATACATTAAGAAAATCCATTATGTGTACGCAAAAGGAGAAACTCTATGAAAAAGATTGTCTCTGCATTGGTCTCGGCCGTAACCCTTGTTGCAATCGTCTTCGTGGCCATATTCGGTACAAAACCCCAAGGCATCGTCCCCAAGGTTTACATTGAAAGCCTCACCGTTCTACCTAGCGATAACAGCCAATACGTCAAAGGAGATGAGACAAAGCCCGATAGCATGATGTTGGTATACGACGCTTCAGGGGAAGTCGAATACGATGGGGTTTATTACATGCCTTACATCTTCAAGACGGAAATATTGCCCGAAAACGCCACGGACAGAAGCTTCAGCTATTATGTCGATGATTTAAGCAAGACGTATATGGATTTCCCTCCCAATAGCGATAGCGCTTCAAAAAGAGGGGCTTTCTTGATCAAGAAAACAACGAATAGGCAATTCGCCGTCGTCGACGTTCATTGCCGCCCTTTAGACGGCGGCAAAGCAAAGGTCTCCACTTTAAGGGTCGTTATTGATTACCGCCCAATATTCAGCGAAGCGGCCGACGAATTGCCCGAATCTGAATTACACGCATAAACCGTTCTAAAACGGATCGATGATAGATTTATTTCTTCTTGAAGAGAGTCGCCAAATCATTCCGATTCTTTTTCTTAACGCCAAACTAGACGACAGCAAAGCCGGCGACTCCAGCTGTTAAGACGCTTCCAACAACAATTCCAGCTATCGCCTCGCCATCTAATCAAGACGGCTTAGAATCAGGAACGATTGGTTCGTGGACCGGAGTTCCCTCTATAAGCTTATAGGGCGAGGTTAAGGACAAAGGCCCTGCCACTTCGAAGGTATGCGCTAACCTTCTCGCCTTTTCCATCGATCCATCCTTCGAATTGGCATCCTTCCGCCGGGCCAATGTCTCCATTTGTCTATGGCCGTGGATGCAAAACAGGAAAGGCTGGCTACATAAATAAAAAAGTGTCTACAAAACGTTG
>CAVGXP010000003.1:0-15897 GCA_963633165.1 bacterium | reverse complement strand
TCCTTGAAATGGAAGCGCTTACTACTTATTCTATTTTCAAGCGAAAAAGAAAGGGATTGTTTGGTTCCTATATTTTTATTTCGCCCATGCGGAAGACATTTGATTCTCCGCGGAAAGGTTTTATGAAGAAGAACTTATCTCTTCTCGTCGTCTCTGCCGCTTTGCTCGGCGGAGCTCTTGCTTCCTGTAGCGGCAGCGGAAGCAGCTCGGAGAAATCCGAGGTCGAAAAAGTCATCGAACAGGCCGTTACGATGGACAAGGATGACCTTTATAAAAAGGCCATGGAGGAAATCAACGGCAAGGATTTCTACATCGTCGCCAATTCCTCCCGTACCCCGACGGCGGCAACTGCCTTCGTCACGTACTGCCAACAGAAGTACAACGATCCGAATTTCAACTTCACGGTCAAATCGACTCAGCCCAAGAACAACCAGATCTTCACTCAGATCAAAAGCGACGTTAACGGGTCGAGCCACACCTTGAACATGACCCTCATCCAGGATGGTTCCCAAATCAAATCCAAGATGATCGACACCGGCTACTTGCTTAATTACATTCCTAAGGAATGGGATGGCAACAAGTCCCTCGACGGCGAGCCTTTGGCCCTTCAATCCTTGAACAAGGTCTTCGCCTACAACACCGTCGAGTCCGATGGCGTCAAAGCCTCCTACAGCAACTGCTGGGATTTCGCCCTCAACGTAAAGACGCAGTTCATGAAGCCCTCCAGCGAACCCGTTGGACAGAACTTCCTCTACATGCTCACCCAGGAGACTTACGCCAATTACGTCAAAGACGCTTATGACGCCCTCTCCGATGAGAACAAAAAGAAAGTCGATGACGTCATCGCTAGCTCGGATGCCGGTATCGCGAGCTTGGTGGAAGAAGGAGGCTTCTGCGCCAACGCAAAGTACTCCCTCGCTTGGATTTATAGCTTCCTTAAGAATTACACCGAAGTCACCGATGACGGCCCGATTCAGGCCAACCTCACCGCTAAGAGCTCTGCTGGGGCAGCCGGATTGCTCGTCTATTCCAAATTCCGCTCCACCAAAGAGACCGAAGAGACTTCCAATACCTGGATCGACATCGCGGCTTATAACGATGGATACAAAGGATTCGGCGGGTTCATGTACAAGCATTACCTCCAGATTCTGAAGACCGCTCCTTATCCTTGGACCAGCTGCGCTTTGATCAACTTCATGGTCACAGAGCACGATGGCTTCCAGCCTTGGGGCAAGGACATGGGCGGATATTCCTCCAGCCCAACCGTGGCCGCAACCTTCGACCACTCCAAAGACGGCGCCGCAACCGAAGACACCCCCGAGACCCCTTGCAAAAACGACAAGGGCTACGATTGGTGGATGTCCAGCAACGGCGGACGCCTCATCCTTGAGGATCCGACCTACTGCGCTTCCGTCGCCTCTGTTCTCGCTGACTGGATCAATTACCTTTGATTCTTTGAACTGAACAACCAAACGAAGAGAGAGGGCCAACCTCTCTCTTTGTCGGTATTAGAAAAGGAAAAACCATGCGTTATCAGAATGCATATGACCCAGGATTGCCTAAGCCCAACCGCTTCGTCCTGTGGCTGAAAAAAGTCGGCAATTACTTCAAAAAGCCGCAAAACATCATCCTGCTAGTGCTCGGATTGGCGCTTACTGCCTTGACCATCGCCCCAATGGTGATGGTGTTCCTAGATACCTTCACGATCCACATCGGAAGCGAAACGACGGGAAGCGGGTTAGACGCCGATGCCTTATCGGGGTACAACTGGATCTTCACCTTGACAGGCCGATATGCTCAAAGGCTGTTCTGGACCCCGTTCTGGAACACGATGTTCATGGCTGGACTCGCCTGCATATTCGCGATCGTCTTCGGCGGCATCACCGCCTACCTCATCACCAGGACGAACCTGAAATGGAAAAAATACATCTCCAGCATCTTCATCCTTCCCTACATCATGCCGCAGTGGACGCTAGCAAACATTTGGCGTAACCTCTTCGACTCGATGGCCGTAACCGGCACTAGAAACGGCATCTTCGCAAGACTATTCAACGTCGCGATGCCGGAGTGGTGGTGCATTGGGCTCTTCCCCTCGGCTTTGATTCTTGGCATCCATTACGCCCCGTTTGCCTATATCCTCATCGGCGGCATCTTCACCAATATGGACGCCAACCTTGAGGAAGCGGCAACCATCTTGAATACCCCGAAGTGGAAGACCTTCCTAAGGATCACCCTTCCGATGGTCAAGCCCGCCATCCTCTCCACCATCCTTCTTGTCTTCTCAAGCGCGATGGGCTCCTACCCGGTCCCCCATTACTTGAAATACACGACCCTGGCGACCCAATATTTCTCCAATAACACCGACCGCGCGGGTTCGGCTTCGATCATGTCCATCGTGATGATGGTCATCGGGGTTGCGATCCTCATGGTCAATCAATTCTCCACGTCGGGTAGGAAAAACTACACGACCGTCACCGGGAAATCGGGTCAAGTCAGCCTTGTCGACCTCCATGCCGGCAAATACATCTTCGCCGTCATCTTGGTTGTCATCACCGCCTTTACCTCAATTTACCCCATCATCTCCTTCACCCTCGATACCTTCTTGGAGAACCCTGGCGATTACAGCGCCTTCACGACAAAGTGGTGGGTCCACATCGATGATCCTAGCGTTGACGTTGGCATGTATGGCCAAAATGGCATCTTGTTCAACGAAGGTCTGCGATCTGCCTTCGGAGGATCCTTCCTCGTCGCCCTCTGCGCCGCCTTGCTTGCCGGCACCATCGGCACGCTTGTCGGGTATTGCGTTTCGAAGAACCGCAAAGGGAAATACGAGAATTACGTCAACGCCATCGCCTTCTTGCCATATCTATTGCCTTCTCTGTCCGTTGGCGCGGCCTACTTCGTCTTCGGAAATGCAGTGGGAATCTACGATAGCTATATCCTCTTGATCCTTGTTGGGACTATCAAGTATATCCCATTCGCCAGCCGTTCCGCCCTCTCCTCCATGCTTCAGCTCTCCGGGGAAATCGAGGAATCGGCCATGATCCAAGGCATCCCTTGGTGGAAGCGCATGACGCGCATCATCATCCCCATCCAGAAAACCAGCATCATCTCTGGTTACCTCTTGCCCTTTATTACCGGCATGAGGGAGCTCACCCTATTTATGATGCTGTGCTCCTCTGGTAAAATCGTCACGACGATGCTCGATTATTATGACGAGATGCAGTTGACTGGCCTCTCTAGCGCCATCAACCTCGGCTTGATCATCATCATCCTCGCAGTCAATTTCATTACGAATGTCACTACTGGCGCATCGCTAGACAACGGTGTCGGTGGCGGCGGAAAGAAGAAAAAGAAAAATGCCTGAAATTGTATTAACTAACGTTGTTAAAAAATGGAATGACTTCTATGGGGTCGATCACCTCGACCTTAACATTCCCAACAACTCCTTCGTCACGTTGCTCGGCCCTTCTGGATGCGGCAAAACCACGACGCTCCGCATGATCGCCGGACTTGAGACCCCGACCTCGGGCCAAATCCGCATCGGCGACCAAATCGTCTTCGATTCTGAGCGCGGAATCAACGTCCCCCCGGCCAAACGCCACGTCGGCTTCTTGTTCCAGAACTACGCCCTATGGCCCAACATGACCGTTTATCAGAACATCGCCTTCGGTCTAAAAAACGTCAAAGAGGAGATGGACGTCTACAATTGGGATCTCGTCCGCCTCACCGATTACATCAAGGTGCTTGAGAAATCCGATAAGGTCATTGCTCTGATCAAGGACTCCGCCGACAAAGACGGCAAGATCAAAGCCGATCGCGCCATCATCAAAATCGTTGATTTCTTCAAAGTCTCTTATCCCACCGCGAAAAAAGTCTTCAAGCTCGGACTGGACAAAGCCTCCGATCCACAAGCTGTCGCTAACGGGAAGATCGAAGAGGCCAAGGCCAAGTTCGAAGCCATCCAAAACAAATACAAAGAGAAGGGCGTTGCCCTCGATGACTCCTTCCGCATTCTCGACGCAGAAGGCAAGCCCCAAAGGAAAGTCCGCAAACTCTCCCCAGAGGAAGTCGATCTCAAACTCCGCGACGCCGCCAGGATCCTCAAAATCGGCGAATTCATGTCGCGTTATCCTGCCGAGCTCTCCGGTGGCCAGCAGCAAAGGGTCGCCATCGCGCGTACTCTCGCTCCCGGACCAAAGGTTCTCTTCATGGACGAGCCTTTGTCCAACCTCGACGCCAAGTTGCGTCTAGAGATGCGCTCTGAATTGAAGCGTCTCCACCTTGAGACCGGCGCCACCTTCGTCTACGTCACCCACGACCAGATGGAGGCCATGACCTTGGCCACTAAGATCTGCCTCATCAACAACGGCGTCCTCCAACAATACGACCGTCCTCTTGAGATGTATCACCGCCCGGTCAATGTCTTCACCGCCGACTTCCTTGGCTCTCCTGCAGTCAATCTCATCGATGCTAAAGGCAGCCTCAACGAGAAAGGGCAATTCGTCTTCGACGTCTTCGACGGCCATAAGGCGATCTTCACCCCGGTGGAGGGCTTCGACCTCAACGCCAAGCGGGAATCCCTCAAGGCCAACGCTCGTCCTTTGACTCCTGGAAAAGCCAACAAAGACGGCCCCTTCCCTTATAAGGTTCCTCTCCTTGTCAACAAGGTCGACATCGCTGACAATCCCGTCTTGACCGACAATGATTTTGTCCTCGGCGTCAGAAGCCAATACATCACCCTCAATGAGGGCGGCGAGCTCGATGCCATCGTCTACAGCGCGATGCCCACTGGCAAAGAGACAACCATCCGCCTCCAGATCGGGAATTTCCTCCTCACCGGCGACGAATACGGTGCTGTCGATTATGAAGTCGACACCCACGTCAAGCTCGGTTTCCGCGGTTCCCACATCATGCTCTTTGATCGCCAGACCCAAGAGTTGTTGACCCTTGGCTCCCTCGAGATTATCTAAGCTATGGTCGCTAGCCCCTTCCTTCCGAAGGAAGGGGCTTTTCTATGCGAAAGTGGTTGAACTTTATCCCTAATGAGTTAGGATAACGCGGCTAGGAGTTAAATACATGAACTTTATCGACGATCTCAATTACCGTGGCCTCATCGAACAATATTCGAATGAGGACAATGTCAAGGAGCTGCTCAGCAGCAAAGCCACGGTGTATTGCGGCTTCGATCCGAGCGCCGGGTCGATGCACCTTGGCAACTACGTGATGATTTCCCTTTTGAAACGCTTCCAGCGCGCTGGGCATAGGGTTATCGCCGTCGTTGGCGGTGCTACTGGCATGATTGGCGACCCCAGCGGAAAATCCAGCGAAAGGAACCTCCAAACGAAGGAGACCTTGGAGAAGAATACCGCCTCCATCAAATCTCAGCTAGAACGCTACATCGATTTGAGCGACCCCGAAAAAGGGATTCTCGTTTCCAATTACGAATGGCTAGGCAACATGCCGATGATCGATTTCCTCAGGGATTATGGCAAATATTTCTCCATCAATTACATGCTCTCGAAGGAAATCGTCAAGTCGCGCCTTGAAGCCGGCATCTCCTTCACCGAATTCGCCTACCAGATCCTCCAAAGCATCGATTTCTATCACCTCCACCATGAATACGGTGTCTGCATGCAAATCGGCGGGAACGATCAATGGGGCAACTTGACTTCGGGTCTAGAGCTCATCCGCAAGATCGACGGGGAAGGGGAGAAGGTCGAATGCATGACCGCGAAGCTCCTCCTCCGCAGCGATGGCAAGAAATTTGGAAAGTCGGAGAAAGGCGCTTTGTTCCTCGATGGCAAGCTCACCTCGCCTTACACCCTCTATCAATATTTCATGAACGTCACCGACGAGGATGCCATCCGCTTCCTCAAAGTGTTCTCTTTCCTTTCTAAAGAGGAGATCGAAGACGTGGCCAGGGAGCATTTCGCAAACCCCGGCGCCCGCATTGGTCAAAAGAAAGTCGCTTATGAAGTCACCAAAGACATCCATGGCGAAGAGGCTGCTAAAGAAGCCATCGCGATGACTGAAGCCCTTTTCAAAGGCGACGTCAAAGCGCTTAAGGAAAACGAGATCGAAGACGTCTTCGACAGCAAAATCAAAATCGAAGAAGGGGTTCTACTTGAAGACGCTCTCATTTCGCTAGGATTAGCAACCAGCAAAAGGGAATCCCGTACCTTTATCACGGGCAATTCCGTCACCCTCAATGGCGAGAAGGTTTCTGATCCCAAAATAGTTTTGGATAAATCCAGCGCCCTTTATGGACATTACCTCATCATTCGCAGGGGCAAGAAGAACTATGCCCTCGGAGAATTTTGATGAGTAAGGAAAGCAAATTGGACGAATTGGGCAAAGCCAAGCTCGTCTATTCCGGCGAATTGATGCTGTTTTCCATTGCCTTCGCCGTCCTTGGTTCTTTGTTTCTAAGTGGCGTCCTTTCCACCAGCGAATGGAAGAAGTGGGTGGTGCTTACCTTAGGCACCGCCGGCGCCATTTGGGCCTTCGTGGATTTTGCTTGGACTCTCAAATCGAAGAAAAGGAGGGCTTCTAGCTGCCTTTTGGACAAGATCCTCGTTCTTCCAAGCGCCCTTTGTTCATTGGGATTCAACATTTTCTTCTGGATCAAACTCATCCCCTTCAACACGGATTACGATGCCTTCTTCTCTTATTTTCTAGGAGGCATGCTTCTCTACTTCACCCTGATTTACCTCTTCCAAGCCATCTATCATTGGTTCCATCCTCTTCCTGCTTTGCTTGAAGGGGAAGAAAAAGAGAAAAAAGCAGAATAACGTCTCGGCGGGCAATCCCCGCCTTTTTATTATGGCAGTGGGGCGAAATAAAAAAGCCAGGCTTTTGGCCTGGCTTGCTGTTCCGCGAATTAGAGCTTGCGGTTGTAGAATTCGATGATCTGATTCTCTTGGATGTCGGCGGGGAGCTCGTTGCGCTCGGGAAGACGGGTGAAGACGCCTTCGAGCTTTTCGGTGTCCACTTTGACATAGCCGACGGAAGCAGGTTTGGATTCGATGGCTTCCTTGACGACCTTCAACGGGCTGTCACCTTTGAAGCTGATGACATCGTTGACCTTGCAAAGGTAGGAAGGAATGTCGACCTTCTTGCCGTTGACGAGGACGTGGCCGTGGTTGACGAGCTGACGGGCACCGGCGCGGGTGCGGGAGAAGCCCATGCGATAGACGAGGTTGTCGAGACGAGATTCGAGGATGCGGAAGAAGGCGAGGCCGGTGACGGTTTCCTTATCGGCTTTGGCGATTTGGAACAAACGGCGGAACTGACGCTCGTTGACGCCGTAGAGGGTGCGGAGCTTCTGCTTCTCGAGGAGCTGGGTTCCGTATTCGGAAGCCTTCCTCTTGCGATCTTGGCCATGCTGGCCAGGGCCATAGGCCCTTTTCTTGAGCTCATCTCCGGTTTCGAGGACCGAGAAATTGAGGTGACGGGATTTCTTCCACGTCGATTTGGTGTACCTGGACATATTTAAATGTCTCCTTTCTTTGCGCTGCAAAGTTTAGAGTGTTTCCTCCATCTTCCCGGGTGTCAATGGATTTCAGCTCCGTAGCATAGGGCTTACTTTGGGTTCTTATTGACGTCGGACGGAAGCGTAGAAACCTGCTGCCTTTTCACGCATACGCGATTATACGGGAGTCGCATATGCAAATCAACGACTTATTTTATCGAGATGGATATGCCAAGTCCGCTACTTTGAATCAATCCTTTTGCCAATGCCTCAATTTTAGAAGACATCTCCTTCGGGGTTTCCTTTTTCCCGTTTTCTAGCCAACGGTAAACCAATTCCTTGCTCCCTCCGAAAAGGAAAGAATACAGCGTTTCGGCTTCTTTTTTCTGCTCTTTGCTCAATTCAAGCGAGGAGGAATAGAGGTTTTTGACCTCTTCGAATATCCGGTCTAGCAAGGAACTGTGGCCAGATCCGGAAAGGATGATCAAAGCGACGTTCCCGTTTTTATCAAGGAAATCAAAGAGCTCGTCTGGAACCAATTTTCCTTTCTCGACGGTATTGGATTTTACGATATCAAGAACGAATTGAAGAAGGCCGTCTTCAATCTCTTTGTAGGCTTCCTCGATTCCTTTGTAGTGTTTATAGAAAGTCCCTCTGTTGATTTGGGCTTTCTCGCAAACTTCAGTCACTGAAATATCGTTTAGGCTTTTTCCTTCGTTTAGCAGGCAGATGAGGGCTTCGGAGATCATCTTTGCGGTCAATTGGCTGCGGATATCGAGTTTCTTTTCCTTTTCCATGCGCAAATATTATAAGACGAATTTTTGGCGACACTAGTATTGAAAAGCGACAAGTGACGCCGTAATATTCACTTCGTGAAACGCCCATCCCCCAAAGACAGACAACCCATTATCGTCGCTAAGGACCTTAGCCGCGTTTTCGTTACCTCCAGCACCGAAGTGAAAGCTTTAAAAGGCGTGAGCTTCGAGATTTATCCTGGTGACTTCACCTTGATCCTTGGCCCTAGCGGCTCGGGGAAGACGACTTTGCTCAATGTCCTCGGCGGCATGGACGCCCCTAGCGGTGGTGAGCTGATCGTGTCTGGAAAACACATCGAAGGACTAAGCAAGAAGCAGCGGTGCGAATACCGTAGGGAAAACGTGGGCTTTGTCTTCCAATTCTACAATTTGATGCCCAATCTTAACGCCCTAGAAAACGTCGAACTTGCAAGCGAACTCAGCAAAAAGGCTCTCTCTGCGGAGGAAGCTTTGCGAAAAGTGGGGCTTGGAGAAAGGCTGAAATCCTTCCCCGGGCAGCTTTCCGGAGGGGAACAGCAACGCGTATCCATCGCTAGAGCGCTTGCCAAAAACGCCGAATTCCTCCTTTGCGACGAGCCAACAGGCGCCTTGGATTACAAAACGGGGAAGTCGATTCTCAAACTCCTTTTTGACACGGCCCACAAAGAAGGCAAGACGGTCGTCGTCGTTACCCACAATAGCGCAATCTCCCCCATGGCCGACGCCATCATCAACCTTCGCTCCGGCTCTATCCAATCCATCACCAGGAATCCTTCCCCAACGCCGGTGAAGGACATCGTTTGGTAAGTTATGAAGAAAACGTTGCTTTCCTCAACGCGCTCCTTCGCCAAAAACTGGTCGAAGCTCTTGGCGATGTCTTTGATCGTGGCGCTTAGCTTCGCCTTTATTTTCGGCATCTCCATCACGCCGAGCAAAGTCCAATCCTCCATCGAGACCTCGCTTAAGAACAACAAGGTCTCGGACTTCAACATCAAATCCCTATCTAGCGAAGGCTTCAGCGAGGAAGAAAAATCGCAATTGAACGGCTTCGAGGATTCTAAATGCGAGTTCGCTTTTTGCTTAGATAACGCCTCTTTCTCCGCAAAATTAAGCTTTTACGATCTCTTGGATCAATTCGGTGTTTCCTCAATGGTCAAGCAAGGCGTTACCAAAACCGAAGCCGAAAGGACGTTGCTGCTCATCAAATTCCTTTTGCCCGATCAAGAAAACCTTCTCACTTTTACTCCGGAAATCATGAGCGAAGGGAATAGCCGCCTTGTTTGCTATAGCGAGGGGAAATCCGAAGACGTCAACACCTTCAACCTCGTTTCGGGGAGAATGCCCGTATCAGAGGACGAGATATTTTTGGATACGCTTTATAAGCATCATGAAGTCGGCGATTCGGTTGAAATATTTGGAAAATCCTATGAAGTCGTTGGGATCGTAAAGAACCCGCTTTATTACGCAAGGACCGGCGAGCCCGATTTAATCAACCAAGAAAGCCTTACGGACATCTTTTATTTGAATCACGCGCTAAAGGAAACCCCGTCCTTGGATTCCTTGATCCAAAAAGCGCTGAGCGATTATATCGACGCCAACTCCAGCGCCATGGAAGAAAGGGTCAGGGAATATTTCGGTGAAGCTGGCGTGGCCTATCTTCAAACCGTCAAAGAGAGAATCAACGCAGCTCTTTCTTCAATCACCTATTCCTTCCCCGAGGCCACCGACGCTTATCTTTATTGCCCTTCTAGAGACGCCTTTTATCTGTATGGAAACGAGTACGAAAACTTTCTTGAGAATAAAAAAGCCGAGTTTGAAAGTGAGAATGAAAATTGGACCGTTTTAACCGCAAAAGAGAGCTATTCTCGCGTTTTGCTCATGCAATCCTGCCGCAAAATGAACTCCATTTGCCTTATTTTGCCTTTGTTTTTCCTCGCCGTATCCGGCCTTGTCGTCTCCATTTCCATGAGCCGCCTCATTGAAGAGGAAAGGAGTCAAATCGCCTGCCTTTCCTCTTTGGGATATGGGCCTTGGAGGATCTCGATGCGTTATTACTTTCAGGCCGCCATCTCCACTTTCCTAGGGATCGGGGTTGGGCTGCTTGGAGGCTATTTCGGCGTTTTCCCTCTTATTTTCGATGCCTTTAACTACCCTTTCCTTTTGCCTTCCTTCATCAGCGAAAGCATGAACGCCAACCTCACCATTTTTAGCGCCATCTTCATGGTCGTCATCATCCTTGGGCTGACGTTTGCCCAACTAAAGCAGACCCTCCACCCCCTTCCGTCTGAACTTTTGCTTCCTAAATCCCCCAAAGAAAGCGTCAACACCAAATCCGAACGCGCCTTTTTCTGGGACAAACTCCCTTTCAGGCTTAAAAGCACCGCCAGAAACCTCGTTCGTTATAAGAAGAGGGTTTGGATGACCGTGCTTTCGGTCGGAGGCAGCACGGCCATTGTCTTCGCCGGTTTCGCCTTACTTGACATCACCAACGTTTTATCGGAAGGAGAAGCGGGAGCGGTCGCCAAATCCATCGTACCCGTGTCTTATTTTCTGATCGCTTTTGCCATAATGCTCGTGGCCTTGGTTCTTTATAATCTAACGAACATGTCCATAACCGAACGCTCCAGGGAACTCGCGACGCTTGAAGTCCTCGGCTATAACGATGGGGAAACGACTTTCTACCTTTATAGGGAAGTCGCGGTGATGACTTTGTTTGGGCTGATCCTTGGAATCCCCTTAGGCATGGCCATCATGCAAGTGGTGGTGATCTACCTCGAATTCGGCTCCATTTCCGATATCCGTTGGTACTCTTACCTCGCCCCTGTGGCCATTATGGTGGCCTTCGCCGCGTTGGTCGATTTGCTGCTATTGCCCAAAATCTTGAAAATCGACATGAACGCCTCTTTGAAATCCGTGGACTGAACCCTAATCTTTTTCTTAAGAAAAAGAGAAACGCCCCCTCTAGGCATGGTAATATAAGCCCGTTATGAAATTGGTTTACATCATTTTAATCGCTGTCGGAGCTGTGCTAGCGCTCGTAGGCATCGCCTTCTTGATTTATTTTACTTTCCTTAGGCATCTCTATGCGAAGAAACAGGTCGCTGAGATTTCCCGGAGATTCGAATATCTCCACGCCCTCCTTTTTGGTCAAGACAGCCAATACCTTAAGCGCATCGAGAACATCTCCTCGACCAATTTGCTTTACGCGGACACTTTCCTTGAATTCCAAAAACGCTACAAGACGGTCCGCAACGAATATGACACGACAGCTCAAGCCGCGGTGAATGGCTTGAAAGACCTTCTTTCCGAACGCCATCTAAAGGCTTTGAAAGCGGAGCTTCCCAACACCAAGAAAGTCCTCGATAAATACGACGCCGAGGTCAATAAGCTTAACGAAGACCTGCTTACCGTCATCAAACCCGAAGAAGATTGCAGGCAGCAATCCTTGATTCAAAAGGAAGAGCTTCGCAAGGTCAAACAGGATTACTACGTCAAGCAAGCCGACCTCAGCCTTGCCTCCGAATCCTTTGAATACGCCTTCAAGATGCTCGATGAGAAATTCAAGGAATTTGAATCTAAAGTCGAGACTGCCCAATATAGCGAAGCCAGCGAGATGCTCCCTTATATCAGCGCCGTCCTTAAGCAGCTCTCCAACGCCTTGAAAGAGATGCCCAACCTCTGCGTCACCATCCAAAACGTGATCCCCGATAAGCTCAACTCCCTTGAGAACCGTTTCGAGGAACTCACCCGTGCCGGCTATCCCCTCCATCACCTTCTCTTCCAAAGCGACATCGATGAACTCCGAGAGCAGCTGCAAACCATCACCGAAAAAGTGAAGCAATTCGACCTTGAAGGGTCCCAGCAGGAGCTCGATGGAATCCTTGCCAAAATCGATGAATATTTCGATTCCTTCGAAAAAGAGAAGACCGACCGCGTCCGCTTTGAAAACGAATGCGAAGGCGTTTACGCTCTCGCCGCCGAAGTGGAGCAGAAATACGTCAGGCTTTGCCACGGCCTGCCCGAGATCCGCAAATATTACGTCATCTCCGAGACTGAGCAGAACAATCTTTCCGCCATCGAAGAACAGATTAACAAAGCCGGCGCCACCAAACGGAACCTCGACACCTACGTCCACTCAAACACCAAGCAGCCTTTCTCGGTGTTGCTTGAAAAGATGAACAACCTCAAGAACGAGACGCAGAAATCCGACTCCGAAATCGAGGAATTCACCCGTTATCTCTATTCTCTTAAAAACGACACCGACGAAGCCGCTTCCCTCATCAAAACCGCCTATTTCGATTTGAACGAGGACGAAGCCTCCCTCCGTCAAATTGGCAATGATGAAGTCACCAAACTCTATCAACCGCGCATCGATCGCCTCCGTGAGGTAATCGACTCCATTTACAACGCGATGGTCTCTTCCAGCACCTCGCCCATCGATGTCGACAAGATCAATGGCTGGGCCAATGAACTCAAAGGAGGCATCTCCGAAATCTCCAAAGACCTTGGCAACCTCAGCAACCTCAAGCAGTGCGCCAAAGTCGCGATTCTTTATGGCAATAGGAAACGCGTCGAATATTCCGACCTCGCCTCTTCCTTAAAGCAAGCCGAAGGACTTTATTTCCAAGGCAAATTCCGCCCGGCCTACGACGAGGCAAGCGCCGCCATCAAACGCATTCGAGGCGAAGAATAAAAATGATTTATTTCGATAACGCTGCGACGACCAAACCCATCAAGGAGGCCGTCGATGTCTTTGAAGACGTGTCCATCCAGAACTTCGGTAACCCCAATTCCATCCATGGCTTTGGTTATCTCTCCGCTAGGATTCTTGAAGAATCTAGAGCCAAAATCCTTTCGTTGCTGGGGTTATCCTCGACCCATCAATGCATCTTTCTTTCAGGAGCAAGCGAAGCCAATTCGATGGCCATTAAGTCCATCGGCCTCCGTTACCAAAATCGCGGAAAGAAGATGATTACCTCCAACGTTGAGCATCCATCCGTGACTAATTCCTTCCTGCAGATGAGGGATAAATTCGGCTTTCATTGCCTTTTCCTTCCGGTTTCTTCTCTCGGTGTGGTCGAGCCTGAAGCCCTTGCCTCTAGCGTAGATAAAAGCACCATCCTCGTCTCAATGATGGAGGTCAATAACGAAACCGGGGCCATATTCCCTGTCTCTAGATACGGCGACATCCTCTCCGCTTATCCAAAAGCCTTGCTTCATGTCGACGCGACGCAGGGGATTGGCAAAACCGACTGCGATTATTCTAGCGCCGACCTCATTTCCTTCTCCGCCCACAAAATCGGAGGAATCAAGGGCTCTGGCGTCTTGCTTTATAAGAAATCACTGCAGTTCGTTCCTTTGATCTCTGGAGGTGAGCAGGAATTCGGTTATCGTGCTGGCACGGTTTCCGTGGCCTCTGCCGCAAGTTTGGCCAAAGCCCTTGAAGTGGCGGTCTCAAATAAAGAGAAAAACCGCGCAAAAGTACAAGAACTTTGCTCTCATCTTGAAGAGGGACTGCGCCAAATGGGTGAAATTGACATCAATTCGCCCTCTTCTCATAGCCCGTATCTGTGCAATTTCTCCCTGCGAAGGCATAAGGCCTCCGTCGTCGTGGAGGCCCTTTCGGAAAGAGGCATCTACGTCTCTTCCGTATCGGCTTGTTCTTCGAAAGGAGAACCCGTCTCATCCACCCTTTTGGCGATGGGGAAGAGTCAATCCCAGGCCGCGAACTCCATCCGCGTTTCCTTCAGTCACGAAAATACCTTGGAGGAAGTCGACGTCTTTCTATCCGAGTTAAAGAAAATCCTTCAGGAGGTTAAACCATTATGAATTACGACTATTTGATGATCCATTACGGGGAACTATCGACGAAAGGGAACAACAGAAAGCAGTTCATCCAAGCCCTTCTGCACAACGTCAGGGTTGCCTTGAAGCCTTTCGACGTCGTCTCCAAAGGCGATCACGACCATATTTTCGTCACTCTCAACGGAAAGGATTTCCGTCCTATCCTCGCCCGTCTTCAAGACGTTTCCGGCATCCAAAAGATTTCCCTCGTCGCTAGGTGTGGCAAAGATATTGAGGAATTGAAAGAGGCCTCCACCGAGCTCATCGGCCTAGAGAAAGGGAAAACCTTCAAAGTCGAAGTCAAACGCACCGATAAATCCTACCCTTTGGATTCGTATGGAATCGCCGTGAGCTTAGGCGATGCTGTTTTGCAGGCTCACCCTGAGCTTGAAGTCGATGTCCATAACCCCGACATCACCCTCCGTGTCCAGGTTAGGAAAGAAGGGGCCAACCTTTCTTGCCATGATTATCCCGGCATCGGGGGTTACCCCATGGGGATGAATGGGAAAGTCACGATGCTTTTAAGCGGCGGCATCGATTCTCCGGTTGCCGCCTATGCTTTGATGAGAAGAGGCATCAAAGTCGAATGCCTCCATTTCGCCGCGCCCCCATATACCCAAGACGCCGTCATTGACAAGCTCAAGGATTTGCTGAAGGCCCTCAACGTCTATCAAAGCGACATCAAACTCGAGATCGTTCCCTTCACCGATCTTCAACTCGCCATCTATTCTAACGTCCCCGAGCCTTACGCCATAACCATCATGCGCAGGATGATGCTGCGCATTGCCGAAGGCGTTGCGAGGAAAAACGGCTGCCTCGCCCTCGCCACGGGCGAATCGATCGGCCAGGTCGCCAGCCAAACCCTCGCTTCGATGCAGGTCATCAACGAAGTTACCTCCTATCCGGTCATGAGGCCGCTTTGCTGCGAAGACAAGCTCGCAATCATCGATACTTCAAAACGCATCAAAACCTATGATATCTCCATTCGCCCCTATGAAGATTGCTGCACGATTTTCAAGCCCAAAAAGCCCAAGACCAAACCTAAGTTGGATGAATGCTTGGAATTAGAGAAGAAGTGGGACTGGAAAACGATGGTCGATTATTGCGTGAACAACACCAAGAAAATCTACCTCAGCGAAGGCGAAGAAGTCTTTTCAAAGGTTGAACCAAACAAAGAAGAAGAAGCTGAAACAGCAGGGGAATAACCTTCGTTTCGCCGCAAAGACACGCCGCTTTGGCATAAAACGCGGGAAAAACAAATGGAACAAGAAAAGAAAACTGAAATCGAGCTTAATTCAAACGGGGAAGTCAAACTTTCCTTGGGCGACGAAAGGGAGCCTCTATTCGAAATCAAAGGTTATCAGCCACCGAAGAGCTTCAAATTTGTCTTCTCCGTCTGCTTGACCAATACGGTGCTGCTTATTTGCTATCCCGTTTTGATGCTAATTTTCGCTATTGTTGCGGCTCTAGCTAAACTGGCCAATATGCCTAACCCCGTTTTCATCGGCTTCCTCGGTGGCTCTCTCTTCTGCCTCTTAGCAAGCCTTTTGATGGACATTGTCCTCCCTCTTATCACGAAAAAGCGCCTTTCTAAACTCCCCAAAACCGATCTTCGGTTCTACGAAGGATTGATGGAGATGGTTACTCGCGTTGAGACGGAAGGAAAAGATGTCGGCGAAATCAAAACGCCGATTGCCTATTCTAGCATCCTCAAACTGAAGCAAACTTCTTCCTACGTTATCTTCGTCTTTCCTTTCAACGGCAAAAAAGGAACCCTGGGCATAG
>CAVGXP010000002.1:5998-9390 GCA_963633165.1 bacterium | reverse complement strand
GGGGCCTCAGAGGCGTAATCATAAGCGAAAGTGATGAGCCTTACATTCCTATGAAGCTCTTTTTCGGCCCATGCGTGGATTTCTTTCGCGACGACGTTGCAGAAACGGATGAGGATACCGCTTCGCTTGTACTTCTTCTCCAATTCCTTATTGTGCTCATCGTCGAAATATTCGTTCCCATCCTCTTGGGTGAAGGAGAAATAGACGCAATCGGGATGAGAAAGGATGTCTTTCTTCATCTCCTCGATGACAATTTTGGCGACGCTGACGTCCATGGACTCATCCAAAGAACCGTCTTCGTCTTTGATGCCGTTAGTGATATCAATGGTGATGTTATCGAGGGACCCGGATTTGATTTTGGCGAAGAATTCAGGGTGAGATTCCCCGTATTTCTCATAAGGGCAATAGAAATGGAAATTGTGTGAGACGTTTCTCCCATATACCGGAGCCGGGCCTCCCCTTTCTTTGTCCATCGGAGTGAAAACGTCAAGCACCCTGTTTCTTTCCATGTTGGGCAAAACCTTTGGGGCGTATCCTTTGTCCCAGGTGTTGTCGTAGGTTTTGCCAACGAGGTAGTTCCTCATGTTGAAAAGCGGATTAACGGTTCTAGGAGAAGGCAAAACAAGGCGATCAAGCGCGGGAATGTATTCCTCGTCCTCATGATAGAAGCGAACGCCTAAATCGTCTTGGAGATAGGTGATGACGCTATAGAGGACGCCGCGTGGGGTTTTCGCCAAAAAGATGGTTTTCTCCCCCTCTTGGAAATAGGTGAATCCGTCGTTTTTCTGTATACCTTTTGCCTCGAGTTCATAATTTGGGGCATCGCTAAGCAAAGTAAGGGCGAAAGTATTTCCACTATTCTCACCATTAACGAAAATCAAATCGAGGTAGTGTTCCAAAAGTTCCTTGCTATGAAGCAAGCAAGGCTCAAGGGAGGATGTGGTGATGGTAACGATGGGCATTGGCTCTCCTTTTATTCGCTGAAGGTGATCGCGTGAATATAAGCCGAAGGATCCTTCAGCATGTTGGCGTGGCCATCAACGTGAATACCGATATCGACGATGATGTCATTGCTTTCCCAGTTCTCGCCTAAGCAAGAAGACAGATCATAGGTCAAAGAATAGGTTCCAACGGTGACGCCGTCGTTATCAAACGTCCCTGCCGTTCCGGTACCGATAATGACGTTCTTGGCAACATAATTGCTGCTGCCAGTCCAAGTTTGTGCAATCAAGAAAGTCGTCGAAATCTGGCTTGAAGAACCGTCGAACGGCTCGGAAATAACGAAGGTAATCTTGCTTTGATTTCTCTTTTTGTAGAACGATAGGGCTGAGGCAGGAATGATCCCGCGGGCCATTTTGGTTCCAAGGGTGTTATCAGAAGCGGGAGTCAATTTATAGCCTAAGCCCTCGTAATATTCACACTCGGATTTGCCATAGGAATCCGTCGTTCCGTTGAATAAGGACAGCCCGCTGGGCGCTTCGGGGGCAGCGATCCCATAAAGGAATATGGCCGGGCAAACGTCAGGAGAGGAATAACTCCAGTTCCCGCTGAAATTGACGTAAATATAGAGATTCCCGTCAATTCCCTCTTCCTCGATTTGGCTGCGCGAGAAAGAGAAATACCCTTTTTGGTCTTCGGAGGAATCATCACCGAATTCGGTGAGGCGCTTGACGACGTTCAAGCTGCCTTTTTTGCCTGAGGCATCGCCGCTTCTGGTGTAGATATTCACCGGAGTGATCATGGCGTTGCCTTTGGTGTCTTTTTCTCCAAAAGCGGCACCGTTTCCAAAGCAAAGTTGCAATTCGTCGCCCTGGGCATCAAATAAGGAAAGGAGATATTCCTTCCTGATGACGATTTCCGCGGCGCTTAAGCCCTCGCTATGAGCGATTTTCCATCCCTTAACGGCCTCGTTATATTCAACCTCAGCGGTCTCTTGGGTTTCGTGTATGGCGAGTTCTTCTTTGCTTCGGTGGCAATAAGAGCAGCTATCCGCGGAGAAATCGTGTTCGTGGGTTTCGATGTTTATCGCCGTATCGCTAGAAATGGAAGACAAAGAATAAACCCCATTTTTATCTGGCGAGAGCTCTTTGCCCTCTAACGTGAGCACATAGCAATGTTCGTGGAAATAGAAGACGTTATCGCGCGTTAAGCCGGCATCCCCGCTTAGCGGCGCGAGCATGAAATAAACCTCTTCTCCAGACGTGTAGGAGCCGCTTTGATCGTCAAGCTCGTTGCCTTCTTTATCGATAAAGACTTTAGAGATGTTGCTCTCTCCAGAGAAAGTTACGTAATAGTTCTTTAGCTCTGTTTCAACGGATAGAACGCTGTTCCTGGCCATGATAAAGGAATACACGCCTTCATCATTTTTCAAAGTGAACTCATTGAGAATAACGCGGACATCATATTGTTCCGCTCCTTTAATAAGGAAGCTTACCTTGACGTCTTCCTCGTATTCATTAAGGAGGGCGTTCCCGTCTAAATCAACGACGCTGACTCCCTCCCTATCGGTGCTGATTGATAAGGAGAAAATAGATTTGACCGAAGAGGCGGATGAAGAATCGGAAGAAGTCCTTGATTCGGAAGAACCGCTAGAGGAAACGACGTTGTTGCCTCCTCCGCAAGCGGAAAGTAAAAGCGAAGCCGCAGCAAGGATGAGAAGCGCAGGTTTTCTTTCTTTCATGGGCGTGGCTCCTTAGTTTTATATTGGGAAATCGATAAAAGAGGTCGAAATCCCCCAGCCACTCACATTATTGTTTAAAGCGCTTCCAAAACTAAGGGAGTAGAGTTTATCAAAAGTGCTCTATTTTCATATTTTCCGCGTTTTGACTTCTTGTTAGTTTGTTTTTAAATCCTATAATGAATTTGAAAATGGAAAAAGAAATCCGGGTTTACCCCAACCTCCCGATCCCCTTCCACACGTTGGTCCAAGATGGTTCCTACGTCTCGCCTCACCGCCATGAATACGTGGAAATATTTTTGATGATCCAAGGGTCCATCGATCACGTCCTAAACGGAGAAAAAGAGCATTTAAAAATCGGCGATCTCCGTCTCATCTACCCCAACACGGTTCACGAATTCATCCCCTGCGGAGAAAGCGCCCACAGGGATTACCTCATCCGCGCCGACGTCTACGAAGAGGCCAAGAAAGCCATCGACATCCCTTTCTTTGATCAAGCCGAAAAGCAAGGTTATTACAAAGCGAACCTTGATATCGACGAAATTCTCTTTTTAGAGGGGCGTATGTCCTTTTTCTTAGCGTTGACCGATGTCGAAAAAAGGAAAACGATGGAGAAAATCCTCGTGATATACCTGCTCTCTTTGATCTACGCCGATATGCCTTGGAAAGTTAAAGCAAGCCCTTTTGAGCAAGCCACCAACGAGGCGATCGCCGA
>CAVGXP010000002.1:0-5787 GCA_963633165.1 bacterium | reverse complement strand
CACTTCCATAAGCTCTATACGAAACAATTCCACACCACGCCGGGGAAAACGAGAAAAGGCGCGGAATAACGCCCCCTATTTCCCTTTTCTATGAATGCCCCGATCGACGAGCTCGGGATATTTTTCTTTGTTGACGTATTTATCAAGAAGGAAAGATTGATAAAGGAATAGTCCTAATAGATAAAGGGGAGAGACCAATACGACAAAAACAAGAATCAAGATGTATTTAAGAATCAGATCAGGGACGTATTCGAAGAAAAAGGGGAGGCAGAAAACAGTTAAAGGGATGAGGCTGGTGAAAAAGCTTTTGAAATAGAGCTTAAAAGACAAAGAGAACGTCTCTCCAACGCGTGTGGTGTAGGTCCCGATGATGACGAAAGCGAAGAGGAAGCCAGGGTAAGCCATCAAAGCGAATAACCCAAAGGGGATGTCCCAAAGCAGGGACTCGGGGTGGAGAATATGAAGGAGGTAGGTCACCGAAAAGAAGAGTCCAATCAAGAAGGCGCTTAAGGCGCTTTGCTTCCCGTTTTGCTTTATCCCCAAGCGGAAGTCCTCCCAAAGGAAAACGGGCTGGAGGTAGCACAGGCGTTTGATGATTCTCACGCATCCCCCCACCCCAATTCCAAAAATCAGGCAGCAAAAGGGGTTGCCGATCAAGAAGATATAGCGCGGCCAGGTCGCTTCTTGTCCATTGGAAATCAAAGCGTAAGCATAGAAATCACAGAAAAAGCGAAGGGATAGGAAAGGCAAGGCGAAGACAAGCAAGGCGAAAGACACGAAAAAGAGCTTACGGAACTCGTTTTTGATGACGTCCCAAAACAAAGCGGGGCGAGAAGAAGGCAACTGCTCTGCCTTAAAATCGATGTTCTTGGGTTCTTTCTTAAATAATCCTTTGCTCATAAAAACGCCTTCACGATCTCTATATCTCCATCATAAGAAGCATTTCCCAAACAGCCTAGATGCAAAGAGGTGGAACGGAAGCAAGCGTAGAAGGAGGAATTGCCCTCGAAGCAATCTTGGGTGGAGATCTTTACCCCGTATTTGCTTCCTTCATCCTCGTAGAAGGTAACGCTATCCCCGAACGCGGATTTGGCCTTCTCCTCATCTAAGGGAAGCATCAACGAGGAGCATTTGACCGTTTTAAGAACATCCTCGGGGAAAAAGAAGAGATCGGCTTCAACTTCCCCAAAGGTGGCAAGGATGGAGGGAAGCATCGAATCACCGCTTGCTAGAAACCTGTAATTGACCTCTTTTAAATAACTAGGCTTGATGGAAGAAAGGTAGGAGCCCCATTTCTTGTTGTCGTAATTATCCGCGACCAAAAGGATATCGACCTTTTCCCCTTCTTTTGTTTTGCCTAGATACGTCCCCGACAAAAGGAACGCCATCGTGATAAGGAGGCTTGAAGGTAAATAGATGGCCCAATAACGTTTTAAGTGGGATAGGAACGGTTTTCTCATATTTCTTCCCACCCCAAAATCCACGCCTCAGAACAATTAAAGGCATACGTTCCCCCTTCTTTTAGAGGACATTCTCCAAACAAGGAGGCCCAATATAAGAAAGAGCCGTCTTTCAAGCTGATCTTAAGCGAATCGAAATGCTTGTCCACGGAATAGGGTTTGAGTGAAACGACCTCACCCCTAATTTCTTTTTGTTTGGATTTGCTCTTAAAAAAGGAGAGACCATAAGAAGAAGATATCCCCATGGCCAAAAAGAAAGAGCCAAGCAGAACCAAAACAAGCGAGAAAGGGAAGAAAACACCATAGAAGAAAATCTTTCCTAGAGCTTCGTAGGATAGGCATCCAAGAACAAGCAAAGCAAGGCTAAAAGAATAAGAAACGGGGCCAAAAACTAGTCCCAGGACTCTTTGCTTCCTTTTCTTATCAAGGAAAGTGGAGAGCAAGTCCTTCATAAAGAAGCGCTCCTGATTTCGGAAAGAAGAGGATTCATGTTCTCTTGGGTTTGTTTAGGAGTGCCTTCAAAAACAAACCTCCCTTGATCCAAGACGAAAATCTTGTCGCCGAGGTTCAAAGCCTCGTAATAGTTATGAGTCACATAAACAACGGTAGGATGGCTGTTCTGGAAACGTTTCTTGAGTAAGACGATGATTTCGCTTCTTTTCGGGGCGTCCAAATTTGACAAAGGCTCATCGAAAAGAACGATCCCAGGGTCTTTTACTAAAGCCCTGGCGATGGCCACTCTTTGTTGCTGCCCCCCGGAAAGATAACGGGGTTTCCTCGATAAACAAGGCGTAAGCTCGAGCTCTTCGGCGATCGCATTCACCCTCTCTTCGATTTCCTTTCTAGGCGCGCCTAAAAGCTTCAAAGGGAAAGCGATATTCTCGAAAACGCTGAAATGAGGATAAAGCCCGTATTCCTGACTGACGTAAGCGATGTTTCTTTTCTCCAAAGGAATCTTCGCGGCATCCATATCGTCAAAAAGAATCGAGCCTTGATAAGGCATCTTGCCAAGCAAGCAACGAAGCAAAGTGGTTTTTCCGCACCCGGATTTGCCTAGAATAACATTCACTGTTCCGTTTTCAAAAGAAGCGTTCAAATCCAAAAGAACGGGAACGTCGACGCGTTTGACAGAATAGGAGGCGTTGAGGCTTTGAATGAGGATGCGGCTCATAGGGTGATTCTAATATAGGCGTGTATTTCTTTTAACAGAAAAAAGCCCCCTATGTGACTAGAGGGCTAACATCCCTAGAAATCAGTCAATCCAGGAATATTGGAAGGTGATGCTATCGTCAACAAGAGTTTCGGATTCATCGAACCTGACGATGATGCCACATCCAGGATCGCTTTCATTGAAATAGACGCTGCCAGCATCGATGGTGTAAACCCCATCGACCGCCTCAGGAACGCTAGGAAGTCCCCAAACGCGAGTCTTAAGGGCATAGCTCAAGATTTGGAAATTACTTGCCGGCTTAGCCGTGGAGAACATCTTAAGTTTAATGCCTTTGTGATTGACGGATTTAGGAAGAGGCACGTTCATCTGAGATGGCTTTTCGCCAGAGTAATTTAGGTTACTAAGGGCAAGACGCATATCGCCTTCATCGGTGTTCGCTAAAGGAAGAACGTCATAGGTTATGCCAGACTCCGCCCAATCGACTTTGAAATCGTAATTGAGACGGATGGCGACAGCTCCCGGATAATCAAGGCCAATGGGGAATGCCCCGTCATAATAATTACTATAATTAAGACCCGGCGTTCCAGCCCAACCTCCAAGCAATGGGCAAATAAAGCCGTCAGTTGTTACGATGGGATCGCTCCCTTCTCCATCCCTCCTGGAGAAGTAATATCCAGTCGCATTATTAGTGCCGCCACCAACAACGACGCGCGTATTGGCGTTAACGCCGTTAGAATATCCTTGAGCAAGGATTTTGACATAGAAGGCGCGGTATTCAGGCTTCACGTAGTCCGCTTTGCTTCCCATCAGTTCCGCGGGTATCTCAATGCAGCCATTATACGGGTTTCCGCCCGCATTATCGGCGACGAGTTCGCCATCTTCATAGGCGATATACCTATTGGCTTCGGCGGTAGCCGCCCAATCGGCCATTTGGCCTCCGCCCCAAGACTCGGTGACAGAGGACTTATAAAGATGGAAATCGGAAATGGATAGGTTGGTAGTAACGCTACTTCCACCACTATTCTGAGCATCAAGCTTCAATCCCGCGTTGTTTTCTTTGAAGGATTTGAGCCAGAAACGGTTGTCATTATCATTGGCATAGCGTTTGTAGTAATTTTTCCAATTGTCTTGGGTTCCTAAAACCTGAACGGCATCCTCGGACTCGGCTTTGCTATGGAAACGGAAATGGGTGTAGCCCTCTTCATAGGCTTCGGAAAGAACGGTGTTCTTAAATTTGAGGTTACCGCTAGAAGAGCTGACAACCCCATCGGCGATGGTAACGCTTGTGCTATACGCATAAGGAGTGCTAAAGACTTCCGGGAAGGTATAGGGGGCAATATAGCGCGCATCGTCAGTTCCTATAGCGAAGTCGCTGCCATGGGTCGCGTCAGTGATAACGCCGGTAGAGGGGGCGGAAAAGGAAATCGTGTGAGCGGGATCATCGCAGCAGACCCAATATTCTTTGACTCCGCTTGACTTAGAAGTCGGATCGACTTGAGCGTAATGGTGGATATTGCAGCCGTTGTTATGAACGTGACTGCTTTCTTCGGCGAACGTTTTAAGCGAAGCGCCAAGGGAGGCGGAAACCCCGGCGATGGCAATACCTAAAACGGAGCTTACGGCGACACCAGCCAAAAACTTTTTCTCCATGAGAATCTCTCCTTATTGGTTATGGTATTACTATCGCTAAAATTTTCGGAATAAAATATGCGTTTTGGTAAGAAAAACATGCTATAAAAATTCTTTCTTTTCCACATTTTAGAAAAAGTCGCCGATATATTCGATACTTTATGTAAGCGCTTGCGGAAAATCCGAAGCCGCATCAAGGAGTCATTTTATGAAGAAAAAGCTCATTCCGTTCATCCCGCTTCTAGCCGCAGCTTCTTTGCTATCATGCGGCCAAGGGGGCGGGGAAGAGATCTCTACCTCTTCAAGCTGCTCTCATAGTTTCGTGGTTATTTCATCTACCGAAGCCACCTGCACCGAACAAGGGCAAAAGACCGAGAAATGCTCAATCTGTGGAGAGCAGATCACGGAAACTACGCCAGCCCTAGGCCACGCCTTGGGCGAATGGAACCAATTAAGCCCGGCCACATGTTTGCTTAGCGAGAAGTTGCAAAGAGCGTGCACAAGGAATGGATGCACATACACCGAAGAAAAAGATGGAGAAGAAGCGCTTGGCCACCTTTGGGGAGAGTGGACAAGCCAAGGAGACAAGATGATTAGAACTTGCCAAAGAGAAGGCTGCGATGAAAAGGAAGAAAAGGATTTGGTCCTAAAAGTCTTCACCCCCACCACCGAAGTCGTTCCCTATAACGATTCAATCAAAGAATACCTTTCCAGCGAGGATCCTAACGTCGCTAATTACGTCAGGACCGACGATGGGCTAAAGGGGTTGACCCTCAACTGGCTGAACACCTATCCAAACGTCACATCTTATCGCTTGGATTACTCCCTCGATTCCGAATTCAAGACCTATGAAAGCGTCACCGTGGACTCCGATCAAAAAGAAGCCACGATCTACAACTTGCAAAAAGCGTCGACTTACTACGTTAGGATCAACGCCGAGAACAGCAGCGGGTGGCATACCTCTCCCACCTCTAGTTTCGTTACCTCCGACCTTGGACCAAGGGTCATGAAAATTGACGGGGCCCATAACGTCCGCGATCTTGGAGGGTATATGACCCCAGGAGGAAGAACCGTGCAGGGAAGGATTTTCAGAGGCGGAGCCTTGTCCCCCGCAAACTGGGCAGCTTGGTCAAACATCAACCTTACCGAAGAAGGCAAGAAATATATGTCTGAAACCCTCGGCATCAAAACCGAATTCGATTTAAGGAGCCGCAGTGAGAATAGAGCCCCAGGAACCCCGGAGGATTCGGGATTGACCGAAAGCCCAATCCCTGGCGCGACGCTTGAATATCACACCGTCAACGGCTACACCTGCGCCTTCACCGAAAAGGAAGCCTACCGCGACGTCTTCGCTTCTTTATCGCAAGAAACCCGTTACCCTGTCTATATCCATTGCACCGGAGGGGCCGATCGCACGGGTACGGTATCCTATATCCTTAACGCTTTAGTCGGAGTCAGCGAAGAGGATCTCGTCCACGATTACGAATACACCTCCTTCTCCATTTACGGAGAAAGGAACTCCAAAAC
>CAVGXP010000001.1:17296-31653 GCA_963633165.1 bacterium | reverse complement strand
TATTTGTCGTTGGTGGAGATGCCGTAATCGGCAAGGAGACCGGAAACGTCGATGAGGCTCGACTTGGTGACTTTGCCGTTGGGGCGTTGGACGGAATAGACGAGGGTGAAGTAAACGCGGAAGTAGTTCTGCGTGGTTCCTACGGAAGAAGCAACCCTCTTGGCGATCGTCTCGACTTCGCTGGTCTTGATGGAGAAAGAGATCTCTCCGTTGGGGTTGACCTTGAGGTCGGGATCGCTCACGTAATAGCCGCCATCGAATCCGCCATAGGCGTTGGAGGTGATGATCGCGACGTCTTTAGCGGAGAAGCTATAGAGCAAGTTGCCCATGTCGTCGGTGACGTTGGAGGAGAACTTCGCGGAGAAGTCGACGGTCTTCTTGGAGGCGTTGTATTCGATCTTGGCTTCGTCGCCGACGGGGATGGCGATGCCGCTATCGACAGGGGTGAAGCCCTGCGAGGCATTCCACAACGCGTCGTAGCTGTAATCAAGGCCGTTGTAGGTCGCGGCGTAGCGAGTCGTCGAACCGCTTTCGTGGAGGCGATCGGTGCGTTTGCCCCAGTTGAGGCAGAAGCCGGAGTTGAGGGTCTTGTTGGTGGAGAGGGTGTTCATGAACTCAAGCGGGTTGAGCACGTTGCCGGTGATGGCGCCCTCGGCGATGTCGAATTCGCCGTTGTCCATCTTGGTGTAGCAGTCGGTGTAGTTGTTGCCGGCCGTCTTCAAATTAAGCGTGAGCGTCAAGCCAGAAGAGCCTTTATTTGCTTCGTTGAAGGCATCCTCGACGTACTTTTTGATGTAGCTGCCGAGGTTGTCGATGGTCTTCTGATAGCGATACAAGCCAACGAGTTCGATCTCTTCGCCCTTCTCGTATTCGCCAGAGGCGACGAGAGCGTCCCCAGCGCGCTTGAAGTAGCTTTGGGCCAAGGAACGAGAATAGCAATATTCGTTGTTGGCGGCCTTTTGGAAGTTGGCCAAGACGCCTTTGCCATAGGAGGAATCGCGATAGGAGACGACGCCTTCAGGATCGAGCATGTAGGCGCTGGAAAGGTAGCTGGCAGCGGGGTTTTTACCGGCCATGTTGGCAAGTTCCTCGCGATTGATGCAGTAATAGAGGCCATCGAGGAAGTCGTCGTTGCTCATCAACGCCTGGGTGCTCCAGTAGTTGGTGGCAGGATGGGTGGCGATGGTGCCGTTGGTGCCGAAGTAGTATTCCCATTCTTCCGGCGTGGTCGTGTTGAGGTTCAATTTGATGATGGTCGAACCCTCAGTGCGGAGAACGGTCGGATCGTTTTTGTGGTCGGAAAGCTGAGAAAGAGGGATGGTGACTTCATCAAGCTGGTTGTTCAAATAGGCTTTGTAGGCATCTTCATCGGCGGTCGTGCCTTCGAAGATGACCTCGGAATAGCCGTCATAATGGAAGTCGGAAGCCTCGAAATAGTCCTTGTTGGCGGCATAGACGAGCTTGACCTTCTGCTGCCAATACTCAGGGATATAGGCGCCGAGGACGAGGATGTTGTCGAAGACGTCGGTGAAGCTGCCGTCGCTGCTATTGCCGATGATGCCGTAGTTGGTGGTGCCTTTGGTGAAGCTGCCACTGCCAAGATCCTCAAGGAATTCCTGAGGCATCGGGGAGAAGAGGCTGCTGGCTAAGGAAGTCCTGGCGTAGCTGGCACTCTTAGGCTGAATGAAGGTGAAATCAATCGCGCTTTCCTCTTCGTTCAATTGGATGCCGACGCCGGAATTCTCCCAATCGTTCAAATATTTGGATTTCTCGTTGTTGTAGAAGAAATCCATGGCCCCTTCGAAGCCGGAAGTGTCCGAAACGAGGGTGCTGGTGCGGACCATGTTAGAAAGCAAAAGCGCTTTGAACGGGGTCAGATAATCTTCAAGTTTGACCTGCATCCCGTCGTATTTGCTCTTCCATTTGCTGGTGGCCGCGGTGTGGTAAGTGAGGTTTCCGCCGGTTTTGACCTTGACCCTCCAGTATTTGGAGGTGGCGTCAGAAGCGGCGTCTTCAACGGCTTCGCCCTTCTCGTTGAGCATGATCGGGGCATCGGTCTGAGAGAGGGAGCCGACCCAGCTATAGGAAGTGTTATCCGCGTTGGCTTTGACGCCGAAATAGCTAGAGGTGATCATCGAGGAGCGTTCGGAAACGTCGCTGCCGTTGGAATTCCAGGCGTTGAAGGTTCCGGAATCAGTGCTGGTGTAGCCATGGAAATAGCTCTTCCACTTCTCGGTGGGCTCGTTGATGGTCTTGTCGTTCATCAAGCCCTCGGCGTCGATTTTGCCATAGCTAGTACCGAAACCGTAGTTGGTGAGGTACTTCGTGGAGGGCAAAGTGACCCTTTGGGAGAACTGCTCATAGCTGGCATCGTCGTAAAGAGGGATGCCGGCAGTGTGGTTTCTGAGGGCATAGTACTCCAAGGAAGCGAGGATCTTGGACCTTTCCCTCCAATCAAGCTCGGAAAAATCATAGGCGCCATCGGCCAAATTCCCGGTCGGGTTTTCGGGGAGGATGGCATCGGCGTCGGGGGTGAAGCCACCTTGGCTGCCGCTAGTCGCTGAAGTGTTACTGCCACTCCCGCCGCTAGTCGACGGAGTGTTGCCGCCGTTCCCGCCACAAGAAGCGAGGATAAGGCTAAGGGCAACAAGTGGGAGAGCGAACTTTCTGTTTTTGCTCATTGTTATCTCCTTTTATTGACGTAATCACGCTTAAAAAACTGCAAGCGCTGCTATACCTAACCACACGGAGAAAAAAAGGCAAGTGTTATTTTATAAAAATAAGCGAAAGCGACGAGACTTTTACCTAGCGAGGAACAAAATCGTCAAAATCAAGGCGATGGTTAGATAGACTCCACTAACCGTCAAAGCGGGCCAGTAGACTTTTTTGTTCTTGTGGCGTTTGGCGTCCATGTCGAGTTTGTAGTCCCCGGCGGTGTCCCAGCGTTTCTTGTTGTCGAGGCGGAAGGATTCGAAGAGGCGGTAAACGCCATAGTTCAAAACGTCGAAACTCCCGGAACGTATGGCAAAGCTCATCCCGGTTAGGCCTAGTCCAGTCGCCCCGGCGATGAAACAGGCATCGCTAGCCCCTTTAAGGCCATAGGGCTGACGCAAAAAGAAGACTAGGCAGAATAACCCCGTGCAGCCAAGCCCCCAAACGAGGAATTGAATCAGTGTTTGCCTTTTGCGGGGATCCATGGAGGGAAGGATAAATGCAAAAGGGGAATCAAGCAATAAGGGGGAGAGGGGAAGACGCTTTTCCTTGACAAAAACCCTACCATATTTATATTAAGCAAGTTTTTAGAAAGGATTACACGCACATGAAAAAGAAATATCTCGCCTGGGCCGTCCTAGGCTTGGCGCTTGTCTCTTGTTCCAACGGTGGAGGAGACAATCCCAGTTCCAGTCTCGGGCCCGTCGATTCCAGCGATAGCAGCGCTTCCAGCGAGGACAGCTCGTCTTCTGAAAGCACCGCCCCTTCCAAGCAAAGGGTGGAGGTCACCCTTGGCAAGACCGTGATCCCCGAAGGCACTTGCTTCTTTGACGCCGCTAAGCCGAACGTCCATTTCATTGACGAAGAGGCCGGCACCGACAAGGACGTCACCGAATACAAATTCCAGACCACCTACACCATCACCGACAAAAACGACTCGACCAAAGTCTATGAGGCTGGCGAGGCTTTGCCCAAAGGCTCCTACACCGCCAAAATCCGCTACATGAAAGCCAAATGGAGCAAGACCATCGACTTCACCGTCCAAGAGCAGACCGTCGAAACGGCCACCGAAGGCAAAGGCTATCACACCGTCAATAAGGAGGACCTTGCCGAGTACACCTATCAGAACTACTCCGGCATCGAAACTCTTGGCGGCAACGGCATGCCTAGCACCGGCGACGTCAACATCCTCGTCATCCCGGTTCAGTTCAACAACGCCAAATTCGCCAACGCCGGCATCAGCGAAGAAGAAGTCCAAACCGTTCTTGAGGAGGCTTTCTTCTCCGAGAACGAAAACGGCGAGGACACCCCTTGGGAATCCCTCCACTCCTACTACGACAAAGCCAGCTTTGGCGCGCTCAACATCACTGGCGACGTCACCCCGATCGTCACCTATGACGCCAACGATTCCGACCTCAACGGCGACGACACTTCCGTCGCGCAGAAGATCACCCTCGACGCCGTCAAGCAATTGAAGGAATCCGGCTATCTCGACCCCACCAAATACGACGCCAACAAAGACGGCTACATCGATGGCATCGAAGTCGTCTACTACACCTCTCAAAGCATCCCCACCAGCGGGTTTGGATCCAGCGAGAAAAGCGGCAACCTGTGGTGGAACTTCACGACCAACGTCTCCGGTTCCAAAAACGTCGCAAACCCCGGCGCAAGGCGCATCTTCTGGTCGCGCTTTGACTTCCTCACCAACAGCTATTACGCCGACGTTACCGATTCTTCCGGCAACCCCATCGGCTCCAGGGTCGGCGGCAAAGCCGTCGATGCCCACACCATCATCCACGAAACCGGCCACATGATGGGCGCCCCCGACTACTATTCCTACGACCACAACGAAGGCCCTGCCGGATGCGTGGACATGATGGACCAGAACGTCGGCGACCATAACGCCTACACCAAGATGGCCTACAACTGGGTCGGACCGATGGTCGTTGATGGAACTTCCAACAACTTCGAAATCACCTTGCCCTCCTATACCGACACGGGCAAATTCATCCTCCTCCGCAACACCACCACCGATCCTTGGAACGAGACCCCTTACGATGAGTACTTGATCCTTGAGTACTACACCCCCACCGGCGTCAACAAAATGGATTCCACCGGCTACGCCGAATGGTCCAATCAGACCAGCTCCACTGGCTCCTCGGCCTATGGACACGGCGGAACCTATGAGCATGCCGGCCTCCAAGTCTTCCACGTCGACGCAAGAACCGGCTCAATCCAAGGCGAGCTCGACGAGAAGGGGAACAAAAAACAAGGCACCTTAGCCTACACCGACACCCCGAGGGCCTCAACCTATAAAGACACGGTCAACGGCACCTATGAGGACGCCGCGACCCTCTACGCCAGCAACGACGGCACCACCTCCGGGCGCTTGTCCCAGCAGATCGTCGACGGCAACACCGTCTCCCCGACCGCCCTCCGCCACGTCAAAGCCGTCACCCCTTCGGGCATCGACAGCTTCGGCGGAAGCACCTACTACACCACCATGGGCAACATGGTCAATATCTTTGGCCTTGATAGCTACTGCACCACTTGGGGCGGCGACCCCAAAGCCGATGATGGAAACAAGAAGTACGGCGGCACCTCCTACAGCAACTTCAAGATGAGCGGCCTTTACATGAACGGCCTCACCTTCAATGACGGAAGCAAGCTCAACTGGAACTTCGAGATCACCGCTCAAACCGACGATTCCATCACCATCCACTTCGTCAACATCGACGCCTAATCGATTCATTAGGGCCTAGGGTCAACCTAGGCCTTTTTGTATGCAAGAAGATATAGCCAAAGTTCAATTGTTGCGTTATAGACGTCATAAAACGAACGTCTGTCAGGGAAACGCCAATCGATCAATTCGATTTTGAGCGTATTTTTCTGACCTGCTTCTTTTTTGGCGCGTTCTTTGAAAAACTCGTCAACAAAAAGAAAAACTCGGTCTTGCATTCTTTTATTTGGGGTATATGGTACATAGGCAACTCTACGTGAGTGCGCGCGTTTTATTATGAAATTGCGCAAAGAAAGGAACAATCATGAAGAAAATTTGCGTTAAGCTGCTCACCGCTGCCGCATTGGTCGCAACCGTGGGCGCTACTTCTGTGGCTCTGACTTCCTGCAACAATCAGCAGAATGAACCCACTTCTTCCGCCGTTGTCGTCAACAGCGCCACCATCGATCAGCAGAACCCGACCGTCGCCGCAGGCTCAACCTTGCAGTTGACCGTCACCACCGATCCTGCTCAGCTACCGGTCTCCTGGAGCTCTTCCGACACCACAATCGCCACCGTCTCCGACACTGGCCTTGTGACCGGCATCAAGATCGGTTCTTGCAAAATCATCGCCAACATCGCTAACGGCGCCGCCACCAGGGAAGTCGTCTTGACCGTCACTGACCCCGACGCCACCATCGCTGGCAAAATCACCGTCGATTACGACAATCTCCCCGCCGAGATTGCTTTGGGATCGGCCAATGCTGTCGACCTTGAGAAATACGTCACCGTTACCAAAGTCAGCTCCTGGAGCCTGACCACCGATTCCGACACCATCCAAATCGACGGGCACAAGATCATCGGCCTTGCCGTCGGAGACTTCTCCGTGACCATCGTCGCCGGCACCACCAAGAGGGCCATCACCGGCAAAGTCGTCTCTGAGCACAAACTCGAATTCAACGCCTTCATCGAATCCATCGGGAGCAACTTCGAATCCTACAGCGCTTTGACTGGCTATTACTTGCTCGCCGACAACTACTACGCAAGCTTGTACGGCCAAGATTCCGAAACCGGCAAATACATCTTCACCGGCTCTGCTTACGATGAGAACACCGGCAAGAACTACGGCTACCAGCTCGCCGCCACCGAGGGTGAAGACGGCAACTTCGCCTTTGAGGATGAAGCCACCTTCCTCCCGGGTTATGCCGGAGGAAGAGAAAGCGAAGGAATCACCGAATTCGCCACCCCCTCCACCGCGTTCGCCGAATTGACCAACAAAGGCACCCCTGTCACCGGAACCGACAGCGAGGGCAACCCCTATTACGCCTACACCCTCAGCGAAACTTCCGAAACAAGCACCGTCCTCCAAGATTTCTATTCCGGCATCGGCGCTGACGCTTGGTATTTCCTAAGTCAAAGAGTCGGCGCGACCTACGCCGTCGTCCTCTATTTCCCCAATTCCGGCGTCCTCAACGTCATCCCGGCCAATAACGATGGCATGATCTCCCAATTCAGCTACAACGGGAAAACCTATAGCGCCACCGCCATGGTCAGCAGCGTCGGAGAGGTGAGCATCCCCGCCTTGGAGAAATGGGTTGCCAATCCCGTCATCCCCGATCAAATCGACGTTTCCCCCGTCCAGTCCTTCTTCACCAACCTCCTTACCGAGAAGGCCATGACCCTCAACGGCTTCGGCCAATGGGTCGATGGAAACGGAGACAACATCGATTGCCCCAACAACATGAAGTTCTCCGATACCGGAAACGGCGTCTTCGGCAACTGGTCCATCAAGATTGCTGCCACACAGACGATGTATGAAACCACCATCATCTCCATGGATGAGGACTATGAATACGCCAACGCCTCCGACAACCACGATGGCTTGGGCGCTTCCGGCACCGCCACCGTCGAATGGATTGAAAACGGCTCCTACAAATCCGTCTCCGGCACCTATACCGCCGCGGATTCAAGCTACGCCTATAACGCCGATGATGTTAAGTCTGAAGACTCCACCATCACCGACCTTTGGGACAGCAATGTCATGCTTGGCTACGTCTTTGGCGAAGGGGTCGTCGGTGGAGGCAACTTGCTCGACATCACTTCCTTCTACAACAAGACCGTCAACGCCGACAACTCCACCTCCTACTATTACAACGGCTATGGCGACGATGTGAATTATGGCCTTCAGGATGGCTATAACGTCGGCACCATGTCGATGAGCTCCTTGCTCCTTGGGTATTGCGGCTACTACACCTCTTTGTGGATCCAGCTCCAGGAATGGGGCGACTACGTGACCAGGGCTTTCACCCTCTCCGCTGATGGCAAAGAGCTCACCGCCAGCTTCTCCTTCCAGGTCAGCTCCTCCATCTATTACAATTGGGGATTCACCATCTCCGATGTCGGGACCGACAACATCTCTTCTTCCGCTAAAGCTCTCCTCGCCTCTAGCGCCGAAGCCTAATAAGGGTTAACCCTTAGCCCCTCCAGATTGGAGGGGCTTTTCTATTGACGAAGAAAAAACTTGATATTTTCTCACGCGCGTATATAAAAGAGAGGTTGTAGTTTTTTTAGGGAACCATCAGTGTCCCGTCAACGAAAGGAGTTGCCTATGCATCGAAGCAAAGCCGGGTTGGTGCTGGTCTTGTCTTCTTTGGCGTTATGTGGATGCGCAGGAGGGAGCAACAGCCCCGTCTCCAGCGTTTCGACAAGCCAAAGCCAAGAACAAACGTCTTCATCTTCCGTCTCTAGCGAAAATCCATCCTCTAGCTCAAGCACAAATTCATCCTCAGTCTCAGAAGAGCCCATAAGTTCTTCAGCTTCCTCCGAGCAATCCTCTTCTGACTCTTCTGAGCAGTCGAGCTATAGTTCTTCTAGTCAAGAGCAATCCTCCAGTAGCGAAGAATCCTCTAGCAGCAGCGAAGAATCCTCTAGCAGTGAATCCTCGCAAGAAAGCTCCACGGAATCTAGCGAAAGTGAACAAATCGCTCATTCGATAACCGTTAAATACAGCGGCTATTCGGTTCGCTTCTCTTCTAGCGCGACTTCCTATAAAGCTGGAGAAGAGGTCTCCTTCACTTTGACTTCTTTAGGCGAATATTATTCCTTGAAGAGCGTCTATTACGCGGAGAAGGGCAGCAGTTACCCCCGCGTGGAGATTTCAAAAGACGATGCGGGGCTTTATTCCTTCTTGATGCCCGACTTCGACATCACCTTGAACGTCGAATCCGAAAGGCTTTATTCCATCTCTTTCTCCGGAAGCCATTTCTCCGCCGTGATCGAAGAGGAACAATCCTATTACAAATCAGGGAAGACGATTTCCTTCAGCTTGACCCTCGACGAAGGCTATATGCTCTCCGATGAGCCTAGCGGAACCTACCTCTCCGTCTCCTCCACCGATTCGGGGACGAAAAGCCTAGGGATTCATGCAAACGAGGACGGCGAGGGATATCACTTCATCATGCCGGAAGGCAACGTGACCATCACTGTTCCGGTAGAAGAAAAGCCCGTGATCAAAGACGATGACCCCTTCACCACACCAGTCACCTACGTAGGGACTTATAGCTACACCGCTTCTGATTGGACGACCTACTATTCAACGATCACCATCGCCTTCTCTGGCGATGGGATGCTAACTTGGGGCGTCACTTACTATTACGAAGCCGACGAATATTACGAATGGAAAGACTTCAACCCAGTGAACGGAAACGCTCGTTTAGACAGCTCTACCGTCACCGCCCTTGTCAACACCGTGAGCAAGAAGTACACCTATGATGCCGAAAATTCTCTCGTCAAATTCTCCGCTCCCGGGAGAATCGAAAGTCACGGCGACAAGGATTGGACCTTGAAGGTCTCCTCCAGCAAAACTAGCGATGGACTCCCGGAGGCCTTGACCTTCAACGAAGTCATCGACTCAAGCGTGCCCCAAGGGCTAAAAAGTGCCGGCGCCGTCCTTTACATCAAATAAAGGGCACCCAAATTAGCGTTTATCAAAACGAATATAAAAAAGGAAAAGCAAATGAACAAAAAGAATCTTCTGATCCTCTCCGCTTCGTTGATCATGGCCTTGGCCTCCTGCAGCCAAAATGGCGGAAACGAGTCTTCTTCCTCCTCTTCCAGCGAGGAACCCACCTCTTCCAGTCAGACATCCAGCAGCGAACAATCCTCCTCTTCCGTTGACCCGGTGGTCTACCACACGGTCACCTTCGATCTCAACGGAGGAACTCTAAGCGATGGCTCCACCACAATGGCTTCCCAGAAAGTCCAAGACGGAAGATGGGCCAAGAAACCGACGGAAAACCCCACCAAAGCAAACAGCACCTTCCTTGGCTGGTACGCCGCAGGGGACTCCACCGTCTTCTCTTGGTACACCCAAATCTGGGACGACATCACCCTCATCGCTCAATATAAGGTGAACGAGGACCAGAAAGTCACTTTGACCCTTGATCCCAATGGCGGAACCCTTCCCGCTGGAACTAATGACACCATCGAGACCTTCGTCGGCGATAGGGTCAGCTTGCCCATCCCCGAAAAAGACGGCGAGGTGTTCGCCGGATGGTATTACAAAGATTCCGACGGCGTCGAATATTCCTTCTCCGGCTACGTCAACAGCGACATCGCCGGCAACAGGATCTACGCCAAATGGACCGTCCAGGCCTTCAATTACCGTTTCACCATCAAAGACGACGGGACCATCTGCATAAACGGGCTTTTAGACATCGAAACCGTCGTGGCCCAAATCCCCTCTTCAATCGATGGCAAAGCCGTCACCGAAATCGGGGAGACCGCTTTCCAAAGCCGCATCTACCTCCAGTCCGTCAATATCCCTGCATCCGTCACCAAAATCCACCCCAAGGCCTTCCTTGGCGCCTATAAGATCAGCAACATCACCGTCGATAGCGCTAACCCGGCCTATAAATCCGAAGATAACGTCATCTTCTCTAAAGACGGGACCGAGCTCGTCTATTTCGCCGCGACGAAATCCCGTACCCTCACCACTTACACCATCCCAACCGGGGTCACCAAAGTCGGGGCCTACGCTTTCTACAGCTCTTCCTTCGTGGCCGCGGATTCGACCTTGAACACGGTCTTCTTCCCTGAGGGCCTCGTCGAGATCGGCGATTGCGCCTTCTATGAGCAGCTCGCCTTGTCCACCATCACCTTCCCCTCCTCTTTGAAGAAGATCGGGGCAAAGGCCTTCATGATGTTCGACTCCACCGTCACGGTGAAGATCACTTGGGCCGAAGGGCTTGAGGAGATCGGCGATTCGGCCTTCTCTGGCATCTATTTAAAGGGCGACTTGGTGCTTCCTAATTCCATCAAAGTCCTCGGCGATTATTGCCTCTCCCGTCTCAACGCGCTTGAGACCGTGGTCTTGCCCTCTTCCTTGGAGAGCTTCGGCGATGCCACCTTCTTCCAGAACTACGGCATCAAATCGATCAAATTCGGCGGCGATAACGCCAACTTCAAGATCGTCAACGACATCCTTTATTCCGCTGACGGCACCAAAGTCTATTACGTTCCCGCTAACTGGGCGGTTCAGACCGGGGAAGACAGCTTGACCTTCGCTAACGGAGTCACCTCCATCGAAAGCCACAGCATCTCCGACGTCAAATTCGTCACTTCCATCGTCTTGCCCGAGACCCTCATCGAAATCAAAGACAGGGCCTTCCACTACAACAGCATGTTCACCGGCTCCATCGCCATCCCCGATTCGGTGACTAGCATCGGCAAAGAGGCCTTCATGAACTGCGGTATCAGAAGCGTTACCTTCGGCAAAGGCGTTGAGACCATCGGCGAAGCCGCTTTCTACGATTGCAAGAAGATCTCTTCTCTAGTCATCCCCGGCAGCGTCAAAACCATCGAAAAAGAAGCCTTCATGGGCACTTCCTTGACCTCCCTTACCTTGAATGAGGGCGTTGAGACCATCGGTGACATGGCCTTCTATTACTTCCCCTCTTACGATGATGATGGCTATTCCACCGGCAGCGCCGCTTTGACCTCCATCGTCTTGCCCGATTCCTTGAAATACCTCGGCTCGAGTGCCTTCACCACCTCCGGCACCAGCGCTCTCACCTCCGTCACCTTCGGGGCTGGCCTGGTCGAGTTCGGGCACGCACCTTTTGGAACTGCCGCGATCACCAACCTCGCTCTTTCTGAGAAAGCCAGGGCGAACTTCGTCGTCGATGACATGACCTTGTATTCTGCGGGATATGAGAAAGTCTTCTACGTCTCCCCGGCCAAAAACGGGACTTTGAGCATCCACTCCGGCGCCAAAGAGATCCTTCCCTACGCCTGCTATTACGCCAAGAGCATCACCGGGCTCAGCTTGCCCGAAGGCTTGGAGAAAATCGGGGAAGCCGCCTTTGCCTCCGCTTTCAAATCCAGCGCTGGCGTCGTGCTTTCTCTCCCCTCTTCCGTCAAAACAATCGACAAGAACGCCTTCTACTTCGCTAACATCTCCCTTTCCTCCACCACCTTCTCCGAAGGGCTAGAGACCATCGGAGATAGCGCCTTCACTTTCGTCGACATCGCCTATAACACCGTCGATGGCAGCAAGGTCTATGACACGCTCACCCTCCCCAATGGATTGAAGAGCATCGGCGAAGAGGCTTTCTCCTCCATCTTGACCCTCGGCAGCCTCACTCTCAACGAAGGTTTGACCAGCATCGGGGACAGGGCTTTCCGCAACTGCAACATCGCTTCTTCCATCACCTTGCCCAGCACTTTGACCACCCTTGGTGAAGGCGCCTTCTCCGAAAGGAACAAGATCAAGAGCTTCAGCAGCGCTTCAACTTCCTTCACCGTTGAAAACGATGTCTTGATGGACGCCAGCAAGAGCAGGGTCTACGCCTTTGCCACCGGCAGTGACGTCACCTCGATTTCGATGCCTTCCACGCTCAGGACCATCGATTCCTATTCCTTCGCCGGCGCTGAGAAGTTACAGTCCCTCACCTTGAATTCCGGACTTAAGACGATTGGCGAATACGCCTTCAGCAACTGCAAGATGTCTTCCATCTCCATCCCCGAATCCGCCACCGACCTCGGCAGGAGGCTCTTCAACGGATGGACGGGCAGCCAGAGCGTCAGCTTCGCCTATTCCAAAGACGCCATCCGCAAATACTTCAATAGCGACTTGCTCGGCTCGACCACCGTCAACGTCAAATACGGCACCAAGGAGACCCTTTAATGCTTAAGAAATTGACTCCGATCCTACTGCTTTCCGCCTCTTTGCTCCTCTCCTCTTGTTCCCAAGGGGGAGGAGAATCCAGCAGCAGCAGCCAGACCCCCTCTTCTTCTTCGGAAGTCGTCGTCAACAAGGTGTGCCTTTACATGAACACCTCCTCTAGCGACATGAAAGTCTATAAGGAGCTTAGCCCCAACGCGGCAGGCTTCGTCAGCGAACCCATTGAGCCCGTCTCCGCCAACCGCGTCTTCATGGGCTGGTTCACCGAAAGAGATGGAGGGAACCCCTTCTACTTCAACGCCGCCGCTCCCAGCGCACTTTACGCCCACTGGCAGCTGATCGCGGACATGACCGACGCCCAGATCGTCAAAGAATACCAAGACAAGGTGCAGCGTTATTGCCCCCTTGTCGGCCACGTCCAAGCCGACATCGAAACCCAGCTTTGGTACGCTAACGCCTCCGACAGAGTCTTCACCGGCTCCACCCATCTTGAGGCCTACCGCTATAGCGACATCACCATCCTCAAGAATTATTCGCCGGATTATTACGCCACCGACGACGATTTAAGCGAAGAGCAGAAGAAGGCCGGCCATACCGCCGAGGAGCTCAACGCCTTGAATCTGTGGTCTACGGAGCAAGACACCCTTGATGAGAACAACAACTTCTATCAAGTCGTCACCTACAACACCAAAAACCCCAGTTACAACTCCGAGAACACCGACTACAAAGAGGTCACTCAATTGACCCAGGATAAGCCCGATACCGCGTTAAACATCGACTTCTCCTCCTATTTCATGGGCTACATCAACCAGCTCTACGGCTATCTCAAAGCCGGGAAGAAGATGCAGCGCCTCGCCGCTTTGAGCACCGATTTCGTTGGGGATTACTACTACATCTCCGAAATCGACCCCAGCACCCTCGACGCTTCTCAGCTCGGCCAGACGTTTGCCTACGCCTACATGGTCAATTCCCAGACCAGCTCCGGCTACACCGTCGGATACGAGTACGTCGTCTCCGGGGGCATGGCCTTCAGCAACGGCAAGATCGTCCATTGCCAGGTCGAGAAAGTCATCGGCTATTACGTCGATGGCGAGATGCAGATGATGGTCACCACCGAGAACACCTTCGATTTCGACCCCGTGGAGAAATACGAAGAATATTCCGGCACGCGCCTCAATCCCGACGACTACCCGGTTTACAGCGAATAACCTCAAATCGCAAACAAGCCCCCTCGGGGGCTTTTTTTCTTCCTTCTTGACCCAAGAAAGATTAGACTATCGCAGTTATGGACAAGATCCTCATTTCCGCTTGCCTGCTTGGCGAGCATTGCCGCTACGACGGCAAAGATTGCAAAAACCCCCTAATCGAAGAATTGAACCGCTACTTCGACTTGGTCCCCTTCTGCCCCGAGGTGGAAGGCGGCCTCCCAACCCCTAGGCTTCCCAGCGAGATAAAGGCGGGGAGGGTGTATGCAAAAGACGGCACCAACGTCACCAAAGAATACAACCTCGGCGCCGAGAAAGCCCTTAGGCTATGCAAATTGCTAAACATCCACATCGCCATTTTGAAAGACAAAAGCCCCGCTTGCGGCGTCTATAAGATCTACGATGGCACTTTCTCTGGCAAACTCAAGAAAGGCATGGGCGTCATGGCTTCCTTACTAAGCTCCATCGATTATTGGGTAATGTCAGAAGAAGACCTCCCCGAATTCATCGACATGCAGAAAAAGAAGCGTCAGATCGT
>CAVGXP010000001.1:0-17001 GCA_963633165.1 bacterium | reverse complement strand
CGCTCCTATGGCGATAGGCCTTACAAAAAGGATTTCCACCGGGACGGGGAACGCAGCTTCTCCAAAGAAGGCGCAAGCTACGAGAGGAAACCCAGGAGTTATGGAGACAAGCCCTACTTCAAGAAAGAGGGATCTTACGGAGATAAGCCTTATTTCAAGAAGGACCGCTCCTATGGCGATAAACCCTATTTCAAGAAGGACCATCCCTTTGGGGATAAGCCCTACAAAAAGGATTACCGTAAAGACGGCGACAAGCCTTATTCAAAGGAAGGATCCTCCTACGATAGGAAGCCCAGGAGCTATGGCGAGAAGCCCTACTTCAAAAAGGATCGCTCCTATGGCGATAAGCCTTACAAAAAGAGCTATTCCAAAGAGGGCGGGAATTCCTTCCATGGCGGAGGCTATTCCAAATCCAGGACCGGCTATGAAGGCCGCAAATATGGATATAAATCATCCAAACCGTATAAGAAAAACGGCGGGAATGAGGGCGAATGAGGGGCTAAACCCCCTCATCGCCCATTTTTTCTTCATCCTCTTCTTTGCTTTGGCCTAACAAAATCGAAATAGAATAGCCTAGAACGCCGATTCCTAGTCCGATGAGTCCATCTTCGCCCAAGGCCAAGGAATCGCCTCTAAAGGCCCTTATAGCGCCCAATAAGACCAATGCCAAAGCTAGGGCGATTGATAAGAGCTTCACGATTTTCGCTATTTTGGTTTTCTCATCCATTAAAAAACCTCCTCTACCCTACTGATAAAGGAGGATTCTTTCTTTTTCTTATCTACCTAGGAATTAAGAACGAAATATATAAGGACAGCAAATGCGATAAGGCCAAGGAGTAAGCCCGCTATCCAAAAGGCTTTGTTCAGGTTTTCGGAGCGTTCCTTCCTCTGCTGTCCTTCTTTGGAATAGGCGCTGACGACTTCAGAAGACTTCTTCTTCCTATCTTCGTTCTTTTTCTTATAGCTACCAAACTCAGGCATGGATTGATTATAAAGCACAACGGGGATCTATGCCCATTTTAAAAGCCCCATCCTTTTGCAAGGAAGGGGCAAGGGGGATAAGAAAGCGAGATTAATAGATGCGCTCTTCGGTCCAAGCATCGAAGATGTGGGCCTTCTCGGTGTGGAAGGAGATGCCCATCTCGTCGCCGATTTTGATCTCGTGGGTGAGAGGGATCTTGGCGATGAGGTCGATGCCACCGAAATCGGTGTGGACATAATATTCGTGGCCGAGCAACTCAGCGACGGCGACGCGGATGTGGTATTCCTCGCCTTTGCCTTTGATTTTGCCTTCGATGACGTCCTCAGGGCGGATGCCAAAGACGATGTCGTGGGCGTTAACGAGGGCGTCGCGGTCTTTCTGAACCCTTTCGGAAAGTTTGGCGATTTGCTCATCGATGGCAGCATCGGGGGTCTTGAGGCTAGCCTGTTTTTCGCGAAGGGCTGCGAGTTCGGCTTCGCCTTTCTCGATCTCGGCGGTGTAGTGCTCGTCGTGGATTTTCTCGATTTCCTTGGTAAGAGGGATGACATGGCCGCCAAGAAGGACGATCTTGCCGTGATCATAGGTGGCTTTCATGACGTTCATGGCCGGGGAGCCGATGAAGGTGGCAACGAAGAGGTTGGCCGGTTTGTTGTAGATTTCAATCGGAGAACCGACTTGCTGGACGCGGCCAAGTTTCATGACGACGATACGGGAAGCCATGGTCATAGCTTCGGTCTGGTCGTGGGTGACGTAGATGGTCGTGGCGTTGAGGGCTTCATGGAGCTTGATGATCTCCGAACGCATCTGAACGCGGAGTTTGGCGTCGAGGTTGGAGAGAGGCTCGTCCATCAAGAAGACCTTAGCGTGCCTGACGATGGCGCGGCCGAGGGCAACACGCTGACGCTGACCACCGGAGAGAGCCTTAGGCTTGCGGTCCAAGTATTCGGTGATTTGAAGCGTTTCGGCGGCTTCGCGGACGCGGCGATCGATTTCGGCGCGGGGGAGATGGCGGATCTTAAGACCGAAGGCCATGTTGTTGTAGACGGTCATATGCGGATAAAGGGCATAGGACTGGAAGACCATGGCGATGTCGCGGTCCTTCGGGGTGCGGTCATTGGAATATTCGCCGTCGATGTAGAGCTCGCCGCGGGTGATGTCTTCCAAACCGGCGATCATACGCAAGGTTGTGGATTTGCCGCAGCCAGAAGGCCCGACGAAGACGATGAATTCGTGCTTTTTGATCTCAAGGTTGAAATCAAAGACGGCCTGGACGTTGTTGTCATAGACTTTATCGATGTGGCGTAAGACAACGTAGCCTTCATCGTTATTGGGCTGAGCAGTTTCCTCGTTTTCCACAGGGGCGGGTTCTTCCGCAACTTCCTTGGTCTCTTCGACCTTGTTTTCGACTTCGGATTCGATCATTGAGTTAGTTCCTCCAAAATGTTGTCCGTATGATAGCGCTTCCAGCAAATCTTATCTAGTGCACGATGCACAAATCGATTTATACACCGTTTTCCCGGTTTAATTATTAAATTTTATTTACGTTTTCTCTGCTTGTCTTTTTAAGTTGTTCCCACTTCCAAAACCGTGTTTTCTCTTTGTTACTTTCGCAAATCAAAAAAATACGCTTAAATTGAAATCCACCACAAAAACCATCAAAGATTGGCAAAAAGGCCAAATCAACCTCGTTTCATCGATATATTTAAGGGCCTGAGTATAAAAACAAAGATAGCTGCTCCGTGGGCAAATCGCCTTTGCAATGAGCTTCGATAAGCGCTTTTAAGAATTCATGGTCTTTGATGTAGGCCTAGAAACTGATGATTCTGTTTTGCTTATGCAATCGAAGTCAAAGCCACTCAGCGTCTTCCCTTGATCGATAAGGACAAGAACGTTCAATGTCCTTTTTTGGATAGTTCCTCTTTCTTAGTATTAACTTAAAAAGAATTTTTCTCTCCTCCTCTTCCGGAAGAGAGTTGGAAATATAGCTCAAGCAAAAGAGCGTTATGGTAATCGCGGATATCCAGATTGGTCTTTTCGATGAATGCATTTAGCCGATACGAGAAGGTGTTCCTATGGATGAAAAGCTCTTTGGCGGACAAGCTCGCGTCTAAGCCGCACCGAAGATAAGTTCCCGCGGTAAGAAGCAATTCGTGATCGAGTTTGCCGAATTCCTCGGCTAAAAGAGGATAGGAGGAATAATCCCCGAAGCTCATTTCCTTCATGATGACGTCAGGAGGGAAAACGGCCTGGTTGGGGAAATAAGCCAAAGCGTCTTTCATTAGTTTCTCCGTTAGGCGGTTATCCGCATGGGCGCATAAGAAGCAGATGCTCCCCTGCATGTCCTCCCGTAGAGGCAAAAGAATGGAGGATATCATTGGATAAAAGGAAGAATCAAGGACGATGCCACCTTGGCTAGAGGAAGAATAATAAAGCGAGGAAAGGTCGATGCCCACCCCTTTAAGCGCGGCCTCAAAAGCGGATTTTGGGATGGAGGAAGTAGAAGAGAAAAGGAAAAACTTATTCATCAGGCAACCTTCAAAACGTAGCATTCATAGGGCCGGAGGGTAAAAACATGATCATCAAGGAGAACGCCTTCGTAGTTATGCAGAATAACGTCGGTTATTTGCGCGTAGAAGGAGAAATAGGTCACATAAGGCCTGAAAGAGGCGATGACGATGAGTTTCTCCCCTCTCCCTTCGTGGACGAAAGCGAACACATCAGGGTGGTTGCGGTCTAAAAGAGAAAGCTCCCCGTTGATAACGACATCGTTTAGATAAGGCTGTTTTCTCAAAGAGAAGAGGTATTTGCAATAAGCTAGGATAGAATCCGGATCGCGTTCTTCAATGGCGACGTTGACGCCTTCTAGATAATTGAGGTTGACTTTGAAGATCGGATCTTTTTCCGAGAAGCCCGCGTTTTTGCCCATGCTCCATTGAAAAGGGGTCCTGGCGTTTACTCTTGAGGTGCGGTTTAAATAATCAAGGATGGTTTGGTCATCGTATCCAGAGGACCGATAAGCCTTTATTTCGCTTTCGCTGGAGACGTCTTTGGCAAAATCCTCGAGGCTAAGATAAGTCACGTTGCTCATGCCGATCTCATCCCCTTGATACACGAAAGGCGTGCCATAAAGGAAGGCTAGGACGGTCAAAAGGCACTTGGCGCTTTTTTCTCTATAACGGATATCCCCGTATTGGGAAAGCAGGCGTGGATGATCGTGGTTGCACCAATAAAGGGGAAGGTCGCCTTTTTGGTGGCAAGAGGAATACCAACGCATGAAATTGTCCTTCAATGCGATGACGTCGGTTCTTATATCGCCATCTTTCTTGCCAATGGAAAGGTAAGCCCCGTTTTGCCAGACGGTGTCGAAATTGAACATCATGTCGATGGAGCCCTTCTCCCTACCGGTGAGCTTCAAAGAATCCTCAGGGGAGATGGAGCCGCCCCCTTCTCCTAAGATAAGGCAATCATATTTGGAGAAGACTTCTTCCTTGAATTCGCCTAGATAATCAAAGAGTTCAGGGCGATTGGAGAATTGGGAAGGATCGTAGGCTAGTCCAAAATGGTCTAGAGGGACCGGTGAATCTTCGAATGCCATGTTCTTGGCCAAATGAGCGAGGGCGTCCAGCCTGAAGCCATCCACGCCCATATCAAGGTAATAAGCGGCGATCTTGTGCATCTTGGCCCTTAATTTGGAATTGGACCAATTCAAATCCGGCATGTTTTTGGAGAAGACGTGAAGATAATATTCATCGCCATTTGGGGCTTTTTCCCAAACTGAGGAATCGAAGAAGCTCTCCCAGTTATTCGGTGGGAGACTCTTGCCATCGACTTTTTTGCCAGGCCTAAAAATGTAGTAGCCCCTTTCTTCGGAGTTAGGGTCCTCCAAAGCCTTCTTAAACCAGGGGTGGGCGGAGGAAGTGTGGTTCAACGGGAAATCCAAAACGATTTTGATGTCGCGGTCATGGGCTTGCTTCAAAAGCTCTTTTAAGTCATTTTCGTCGCCGTAAAGCGGGTTTATCTTCAGATAATCCTCGACGTCATAGCCATTATCTTCCATCGGGGAAGCGAATAAGGGGCCGATCCAAAGCAGATTCACCCCCAAATCACAGAGGTAATCCAGTTTTGAGATGATGCCAGGGATATCGCCTACGCCATCGCCGTTGCCGTCAGCGAAGGAAGAGGGATAGATCATGTATCCCAAGGAAGAATTCCACCAACGCTTTTTGCTTTCAATCGCCATAGCTTCTCCTCCTCTTAAAACTGAAAAATATACCAATTGCATCTAGCACTATGAAAACGCTAGACAAAACGATGTAGCTAATTGAGCCTGAGCCCAGTTTGTTTGCTGAGAAGACCGCCGGGCAAACGCAAACCAAAGCCAAGCAAATTAAAAGCAACAGCGAATGGGCAAGGGCAAAGCCGCGGATTAGCAAAGATGTGGGCTTTCTTAGAAGGCAGCTTGCAAATAGCCACAATCCAAAGGCGACCAACAGCAAATTCATCGAAAAGAGCAATATACCCAGCGGACTTTGCGAGGACACGATTGGTTTAAGCTGCCCAGTTTGCATTTCTTGCACCCTTTCCCAGCCGAAAATCAAATCAAACCAGCTTGGAGAGGATGTACCTCCATCATAGGCTTTGCCAAGGAAGCAGAAAAAAAGGAAGGCGCTGCAAGAGGAGGAGATGCAATAGATGATTTTCTCGATGGCAAAATCCTTTTTCATTTAAGAAAGTCTAAACCAAACCAAGGCCTTGTTCAATGCGGCTAGGACGCGCCAAAGGAAGCAAAAGGCCCGGGCGCGAGCCCGAGCCTAAAATTTTATTTGCAAGTCGGCAGATAGGCGGCGATGTAGGATTGTCCTAAGCGCTTGAAGTTCTCGTCTCCGGTGAACAAAGTCATCTTCACGCCTTTGGAATCGATGTAGTTTTGGGCCGAAGACAATAGCTTCTCCCCGCCTTTCCCGCTCATCACGCGCCCTAATAGCAAAGCAGAACTCGCATTGTAGAACAAAGATAGATAGCAAAGCGAGGAGCCTAGATAAACGCCGACGTCAGAATAGACATCGAGGACTTTCTGATCCCCATCATTGGCCATCTTTTGCAGCTGAACGAGTTTTGCGGGCAAATCTCCGGTTAAGGGGATGCCGCTAGATTCAGCAAGCAAGACAACGCCTTTTTGGGATAGATAATCCGAAGCGGCCCCTTGAATGCCAAGGATATAGTGATCTCTAGCATTAGGAGAGAAATTCACCGGGACTTTGCTAAGCTCATTGATCCAAGAAAGCAAATATCCGTTTTCGGCGTAGCCGGCGGCGAAGGAGGTCCCCAAAGCTAATCCAAGCACTTTATCTTGTTTGAATAGAAGTGAAGCCCCGATCGCGGACACGTCCCCATCGTTTTCGATTTGGTAAGGAACTCCGGGGAATTCTTTTTCGATGATGTTTTTCAAAAGAGGGCGGACGTAGGTTTCTTTATCAATGGAGGGAACGCTTGCGAACAAAGCCGGGAAGGTAAGCTCGTTATCGACGACGACGCCAGCCGTGGATACGCCAATCGCATCAACTTTGCCTTCAAGCGCCTTCTTCGCTTTTCTAAGCGAATCGAGGATGCCCGCTTCGTGGTAATGCCAATCCCTCTCAGGCTTCGGGGTCCAAAGGGTTTCTTCCGAATAGACGACTTCCCCATCGATGCAGGCGGTCACCTTGCGGTCGCTGCCTCCCAAATCAAGGCCGATTCGCCTTCCTTTGACGCTGTCGCCAAAAGGAGAGATCTTATCCAGACGAGAAGGGATTTCATCGCTTAGAGTTATTTCAATTGCTTCTCCTAGAGTTTCTTGAATCGCTTTGCTTGAGGCGAGGAATTCTGCGTCTAGGCAAATCCTTTCCTTAAGTTTTGAGGCGAATTCGTTAGAAGGAGAAAAGAGGACCCTCCCCCCTCCAATTGCCCAAATCAGGCTTAGAAGGATTTTCTTGCAGTAGAAATAGCTTTCCTCGACGTCGTTTGTAATTTTGAAAGGGAAGGGATAAACAATCTCCTTCCCTCTGCGCACGCTGATGCAAAAGGGGATCTCCGCCTTATCTTGGAAGTGAAGATAACTATCGTAGGCCGGTTCAAAATCCTTATCCAAGGCGAAAGGAGTTCTCTTCTCCATGGATTACTTGCCTCCGACGCCTTTATCGATGGAGGCACCGGTGATCTTGTTGACCACGAAGTTGACCAATAGAACGGTGACGATGATGAGGAGGTTGAGGGCGTTCGCCGATTGCGGCCACCAAAGCATCCATTCATCAAGCAAGGTGGTGAGCAAGACGGTGGAGCCGGAAGCAAGAAGGACGAACAAGGAGAGTTCCCTCATGCAGGAGGTAAAAGGAAGGATATAGCCGGAGATGAAGGTGGATTTCTGAATCGGGAAGATGATGCGGACCATGCGCTTCCACCAGGGAATGTTCTGGATGGTCGCCGATTCCTCGATTTCATTGGACAGCTGCATCATGGCCGAGATGCCGCTTCTAGAGGCGAAGGGGAGGTATTTGATGGAACCTAGGATGATAAGCAGCAGCATCGATTTCTGGATGCCCCAGCTCTTGCCGATGGCAAGGAAGGCCACGCCTAGAGCCATAGAAGGCATAAGGTAAGGCAAGAAGGCGAGGTTATCGAGCAATTTGGAGAGGAACGTGCCTCTTTTTTTGGCGCAGGCATAGCCAACGAGAACGCCAAGGCTGCCCGCCACAAGGGCGCAAACCGTGGAAAGAAGGATCGAATTGCCGAAGGCTTTCCAAACCTTGGGCTCGACCAAGATGCCTTTCAAGCCATTTTGGGCCGCGGTATTGCTGGTCGAAATCCAATAATCGAGGGTAAGAGAGGAATAATCGCCCGATTTGACGCAGAGGGATTCGAGGGCGAAGGTGATGAGCGGAGTGATGGAGAAGAAGAGGGCGAGGATGATAAGGAGGGTGGCCCAAATCCATTTGGTCCACTTCAAATCGATGTAGGAAATCTGGCCGGATTTGCCAGAGACGGTCGTGAAGTTCTTTCTCTTGCCGGTGAGGAATTGGTTGGCAAGGAGGATAGAGACCCCGATGACGATGAGGACGATGCCAAGGATATAGCCTTGCCCGTTAAGACCACCGTTGATGAAGGATTTCATATAGGTGGTGAGCACTTTGACGCCACCGCCGAGATATTGCGGGACAGCATAGGCCGACATAGAGGAAGCAAAGACGAGGAGGAAGGTGGACAGAATCGCCGGCATGACGATGGGGAGGGTGATCTTGCGAAGGATCTTGAAGCGGCTGGCCTGAAGGATGGTCGCGGCTTCTTCAAGGTTGGCGTCCATGTTCTTGAGGATGCCGCCGATGAGGATGTAGGCAAACGGGGCGTAATGCAAGCCTAAGACGATCGCGCAAGGGACAAGGCCATAGACCATTCCCGAGGGGACGGAAATGTGGAAGAGGTTGTATAACATACCTCCGGTCCCGGTGCCGATGGAAGGGTTTTGGAAGAAGTTCTGCCAGAATGTCGCTAGCGTCCAGGAAGGCATGATGTAAGGGAAGACGAAGACCGAGGAGATGAATTTCTTGCCCTTGATATTCGTTCTAGTGATCAAAAAGGCTACCGTTCCGCCATAAACGATGGCGATGATGGCAGCTAATAGCGACATCAAAAGGGAATTCAGCAATGGCGTGTAGAAATAAAGCTTCGCATATTGCGATCCAAAAAGGTACCACCACCAATATCCGGTGACCTGCCCCATCTTCAAACCGTAGTTCAATTCGTTGATTGAGGAGACGGTGAAGGTTGAGGAAACCAGGATTACGGTCGGATAGATGGTGAAATAAAGCAGAGCGATGCATCCGACGACCAATATGACGTTGGCTGGGACGCTGAAGAAATGGAGGGCTTTGAAAACGCCAAGCTTGAATTTGCCCGGTTTCTTTCCGCCGTCCATCGTATTTGACAACGCTGCCATAGCTGAAACTCCTTTAAATAAAACGTGAAATCGGGGCGGGAAAGCTCCCCGCCCCGAAAGAATGCGACTAACGAGAATTAGGCTTTAGCGATGAGGCTATCGATCCAGGGGCTGAGCTCGGTCTTGACGGTGTTGATGTATGAGCCGTTCTCGATGACGAGGTTCTGCTTGTAGAAGGAAAGGGGCTGATCGCCTTCAAACTGAGGGATGGTGTTGTTTGCGGAATACCCACCAACGGATTCACCCCAAGGAGCAAAGCCCTCGGAGGTCATGAGGTAGTTGGTGAACAGCATCGCGGTGTAGGGACGAGGTCCGGAGGTGGCGAGCTGAGCGTAGATGGAATACATGAATCCAGCAAACGGGGTGATGGTGTGATCCCAAGCCCCGACGGTGAGATTTTCGCTGGTGACGGAGGAATCGCGGAATTTGGAGAGGACAAAGAGGCCAATCTTGTCACTGTTCTCCTCTTTGGAAACGCCGGCGGCCATCTTCGTGTCGGAGGTATAAGAGGCGGTGTCGGCGTTGGTCAAGAAGCCTTTGATCCAAGCGTAGGAGGCGTTCTTGAACTCATCGGTGGGGACGAATTCCGTCTTGTAGTAATCCTTATAGGCAGCGGCCATCTTGGTTGCCCAAGCATCGGAGGTGAGGGTCATCAAGAAGTTCTTGTTGACGGCTTCATCGGTTGGGGATTTGAAATAGATCTTGCCCGCGTATTTGCTGTCGAGGAGTTCCCAGACGTTGCTGAAGCTAGGAGCGGCTTCCCCGGCGGTGTTGTTCCAGATGAACATCTTGTTGATGAACTGGTGGGCCAAGGGGACGAGGTCGTCGTCGTCGACGTTGGCTTTGAAGGTGTCGGAGACGTAGTTGGTGAGCAAGGTGGAGTTTTCCCTATACATGGAAAGGGTCGCGGAATCCTGGACCAAGACCATGGAGGCAGCTTGGCTCTTATCGTTAGAATCAGCCTCGCTGGCAAGGGCGGTGTAGATGTTGGAATCGCTCATCTTGGAGGCCGTGGCGTTATTGGAATCAAGGCCGAGCTGAGAGCCGTATTTGGTGACGAAGTTCTCCATCGCGGTGGTGATGCGGGAGGTGTTGCCATAAGCGACGAATTTGCCGGTTTCAGCCTTGGCCTTCTCGATGAGTTCGGCGTCGGTCATCTTCTGGCCTTCTTCAACGATTTTGGCAAAAGAATCGCTGTCGGTGCCACTTCCGCCACCGCAAGCGCTCAGGCCAACAGAGGCCAAACCGAGCAATGCAACGGCAATCAAATGTTTTTTCATTTTTACTCCTTTTTCCATGGCGATACCAAAGATGCGTCATGGGTTATTTGATATGGCCGTATTCTAATTTGGAAGGGGTTACATTGCAACACATAGCACAAAAAATCCGCCCGGTTTTTTACATTTCGTTTACCTAATTTTGTTTTTCCTCTACTTGTCTTCTTTTTATTCAAATTTAGAATTACCCGCGATGAGTAACCTATTGTGTGCTTTGAAACGGACCGTAAGAAATTGCAAAGGGCTTTTCTTTTTGAATTTCCTGACGCAATTTTTCATGGTTTTTTCCAACGTTTTCTTTTCTTTCCTCCTAAAGGTCCTCGTGGACTGGCTATCCGGAGATTTAGGCGAGGCGGAATGGCTTGAAGCTTGGGTGCTTCGTTTGATCACTTGGGGCAATGGGGCCGAGTTGTTCGACGCCCACCCTTACGTTTTGATCATCGCGGTCGCCGTCAGCGGAGCCTTAACGGCCATGATCTCCGTTTGCAGGATGCTAGTAAGAGGCTACGTCCAAGAGGAGATGAGGAAAACGCTGCAATTAGATCTTTTCGCTCATTTGGAGAAGCTCCCCTATCCTTATTTTAAAACCCACAGGGAAGGCGATTTGATTCAAACCTGCACTAGGGACGTCGATGTCGTCAGGCGCTTCTTCATCGGCGATTTGTCCCAAGCCAGCTACACGATGTTCGTCTTCGTTCTCTGCAACGCCATCTTGTTCTCCATTTCCTGGAAACTCGCCTTGGTTTCCAATTGCCTCTTCCCTTTAATGTTCGTCTACTCTTTCTTAATGATTAAGAAGGTAAGAAAACGCTACGCCGACACCGACGAAAGCGAAGCCGCTTTGACCGACACGATTTCGGAGAATCTTTCCGCGGTCAGGATCGTCAAAGCCTATGGGCAGCAAAAAAGGGAAATCGATAACTTTGAGCTTCGTCTGCAGGACTACCGCAACCACTTCTTGCTTTGGAAGAGATTATCGAGCTTCTTCTACGCAAGCTCAGATGTCTTCATCTTCGCCTCTAGGGTTCTCTCTTTGCTCTACGCGATCTATCTCGCCGTCAAAACCCCCGCAGAGATCACCGCGGGCACGGTCGTGATATCTTTCACCTTCGTCAACATGATGGTTTGGCCGATGCGCAGCCTCGCCACCTCTTTGGCTAACGTTGGCCAGGCGATCGCTAGCAACGATAGAATCGACGCGGTGCTGCAAGAGGAGGAAGAAGACACCTCTAGCGGCATTTGCCCTCAAATCAAAGGCGGCGTGGATTTCTCTAACGTCGATTTTTCTTATTCTGACGCCCCCGAAGAAAAGATTCTCGATGGGGCAAGCTTCACCATCAAACCCGGTTCAACCGTCGCCATCATGGGGAAAACGGGATCAGGCAAGAGCACGCTTTCATTGTTGCTAACAAGACTTTACGATGTCTCTAACGGCAAAATAAAGATAGACGGCATCGATATCTCCGAAATCCAAAAGCATTATCTAAGGACGCAGATCGTCCCTGTTTTGCAGGACCCCTTCCTCTTCTCCAAGTCGATTGCCGAAAACATCGCGGTCTGCAAGAAAACCGCCAGCAAAGCCGAAATCAAACGCGCGGCCTATATCGCCTCTTTGGATAAGGCCGTCGCCAGTTTCGAAGAGGGCTATGACACCCCTGTCGGGGAGAAAGGAGTGACGTTATCCGGGGGCCAAAAGCAAAGGGTCGCCATCGCTAGGACCGTGCTCTCCGGCGCCCCCATTCTAATCTTCGACGATTCCCTTTCCGCCGTCGACATGGCCACCGATTTGAGCATCCGCACCCGCTTGAAGCAATTAGACGACAAACAGACGGTCATCCTCATCACCCACCGCATCGCCACGGCCAAAGACGCCGATTTGATCCTCGTCCTAGATAAAGGAAAGATAGTTGAATCGGGCAACCATCAGCAGCTTTTGGAAAAAGGAGGCATCTACGCCTCCATCAATTCGATTCAGACTTCATTGCAAGGAAAGGAGGCTTAATATGGCAGGCGGATTCCAAGAAGAAAAACTCCCAGATAAGCTCAACCTTTCGGTTTGGCTCAAAATCGGCAAATACGCCTTCCGACACCCTTGGATTTTAACGGGACTATTCCTGCTTACCCTCATCATAACCTTCTATGACTCGAGCTTCGTCCCCACGATGAACGCCGCGGCCATCCAAGCCGCTAATGACAACGCGGGATTAATAAAGGATTTCTCAAAGCTGACCCTGAAGGCCACGATGATTTTCGGCATACAGATCCAACTCAATTATTGGGCCTTCTTGTTTTTGCAAGCCATTATGATCATTGCAAGGTCCATCGCCATTTTCTTAAGTTTCTATTTCCTCAACTTCATCTCCGAGGACATCATGACCTCGTTAAGGAGAGACACTTTCAAAAAGGTGCAGGAGCTCCCCTTCTCCTATTTCGACACGAATTCCTCGGGTTGGCTGATCGCCAGGATGAATAACGACACCTCCGCAATCGGGGACATCCTTTCTTGGAACCTCAGCAACATCCTTTGGTCGGCTTTCGATTTGATTTTCTCGATCATCACCATGTTCACGGTCAATTGGAAGCTCGGCCTCGTCGTGTTTGCCTCCGTTCCCATCATGGCCATCATCATACCGATCTTCGAGAAGAAGCTCCTCTTCGCCCATAGGGATGCAAGACAAGAATACAGCACCTTCGCGGGATGGCTTTCTGAATGCATACACGGGGCGAAGACGATCAAGACGTTAGCGATCGAAAACGACATCATCTCCGAAGCCGAGCAGGTCTCAGAACGCATTAAGCTAAAACGCAGGAAAGCCGAGAGAATCAACGCTTTCTTCTCTCCTTTGCTCTCCCTTTGCTCATCCTTAGTCATCGCCTTGCTTCTATCCTTTGCCTTCTATGGAAGGGATTTCATCGGGTTAGAGGAGGCCACTTTGGGCGCGACGTTGGTCTTGTTTGTCAACTTCACCACGAGCATCTACGACCCCCTTCAAAGCCTCTCGGAGACTTTCTCCGAATTCATGGCGACCCAAGCCGGGGCGGAGAAAGTCGTTCAATTGCTCGAGGCAGAAAGCGAGATCGTCGACACCCCTGAGGCGATAGAGAAATACGGGGACATGCTCCATCCAAAAACGGAGAACTATCCCCCATTAGAAGGAGACATCATCTTCAAAGACATCCATTTCTCCTACAAAACAGGCCCGGAAGTTCTCCATGGGATTAATTTGACGCTGCAAGAAGGGAAAAGTCTCGCTATCGTCGGGGAGACCGGGAGCGGCAAATCCACTTTGGCGAACTTGCTTTGCCGCTTCTATGAGCCAACATCCGGGGAAGTGATAATCAACGGGGTCGATTACCGCAACTTCACAATGGGCTATCTCCGCTCAAAAATCGGCTACGTCCAGCAAACCCCCTTCGTCTTCTCCGCGACTTTCAAAGACAACATCGCCTACGGTTCGCCAAATGCGTCCATGGAGCAAATTGTCTCGGCCGCAAAGCTAGTAGGCATGGACGAATACATCTCTTCTAGCAAAAAAGGCTACGACACATTCCTCCAAGAAGGCGGGGACATGCTTTCCCAAGGCCAGAAACAATTGATCGGCTTTGCTAGGGCTTTAGTCCGCGATCCGGATATCCTGATTCTTGACGAAGCGACCAGCAACATCGATACCGAGACGGAAAAGCAAATCCAAAGTTCCCTTCTCCGTCTATTGAAAGGCCGCACCTCGATCATCATCGCCCACCGCCTCTCCACCATCGTCGACTGCGACAAGATCATTCTCCTCGACCACGGGCAAATCAAAGAGAGCGGATCTCACAAAGAGCTGATGGAGAAGAAAGGTGCCTACTACTCCCTCTACATGGACCAATTCAAAGATCTCTCCTTGGATGAGCAGGTCGATGTCTACCAGAGCCAAATCGAAGGCCACGACATCAAATTATCGTGAGGAAAGCCAGAAATGACCGGTTTGGGAATCCAAGCGGTCTTTTTACGTTCTCTTATTTGTTTTTCCTATAAATAAGCAAAACTCGCGCAAAGAAACGTTGCCTTTAAATTGAAACCGAAACGTAAAGGAACCATAATTAAGCCAGCTAACAAGGAGGAAATTCAAATGTTAGTGAACGCAACAAGAATGTTGAAGGAAGCCCACGAAGGCCATTATGCCGTCGGCCATTTCAACATTAACAACCTCGAATGGACCAAAGCCATTCTTTTAACCGCTCAGGAGAACAATTCCCCTGTCATTCTCGGCGTCAGCGAAGGCGCGGGGAAATACATGGGCGGATTCAAAGTCGTCGTCGCTATGGTTAAGGCTCTTGATGAAAGCCTTGGGATCACCGTCCCTGTCGCCCTTCATCTTGACCACGGAACCGAAGCCGGCGTCAGGGCTTGCATCGAAGCCGGGTTCACCTCGGTCATGTTCGACGGAAGCTCGCTTCCTTTCGAGGAGAACCTCAAGAAGACCACTGAGCTCGTCAAACTCGCTCACGACAAAGGTCTTTCCTTCGAAGCCGAGATCGGCTCCATCGGCGGCACCGAAGACGGCGTCACCGGACAAGGCGAAGTCGCCGACCCCAAACAAGCCGAAGCCATGATCAAAACCGGCATCGACTTCCTCGCCGCCGGCATTGGCAACATCCACGGCATCTACCCCAGCAACTGGACCGGGCTCCAATTCGACGCTTTGGCCGAAATTGACAAAGTCACCGGAGACGTCCCCCTTGTTCTCCATGGCGGAACCGGCATCCCCGATGAAATGATCAACAAAGCCATCAAAGGCGGCATGTCCAAGATCAACGTCAACACCGAATGCCAGCTCGTCTTCGCTGAGGCCACCATCGCCTACTGCAAAGCCGGCAAGGCCGACCCCACTGCCGAGAACACCGGCAAAGGCTATGACCCCCGCAAGCTCCTCAAGCCGGGCTTCGAGGCCATCAAAGCCAAGGTCAAGGAAAAGATGGAACTCTTCGGCTCCGTCGACAAAGCCAACTAATTCAAAATATCAGCCAAGCGCGGATGAAAGTCCGCGCTTTTTTCATGGTCATTTGCTTGAGGGTCAACACGGGAAACAGTGCATCAAACCCGCTACGGTTCTGGCTTTCTTGATTTTCTTATCAGGAGTCATTACGCATTTCTTCTTTCGGAGCTCTCTTCGCTTGGTGACCAAGCAAAACAAGTTTCCTAAGATGCTCGGATACGCTAGTTTCACAGTCTTTCTTGAAACCTCTTTCCAGCTTCTCGATCTCTTCTTTCCTAGTGAAGTAGAACGGGGCCTAACAAAATTCATCTTTTCTCCTCCCTCCCACCGTGATTAAGTCTTTAACTGTGTCCGTAATGCTGCATAAGGATGTAGCGTCTTTTACACGTCGCAGAAAACTCTGCCACCAGCAGCTTTCCGGCAAAGAAAAAGACACCATCCTCACCTAATAGGTAAGTTATGGTACATAAAATTAGCTCTATGTAATTACCGGAAGCATCCGCCTCTTATCGGCAGTCGCTCGTCAAATCACGATTTATTGGATGTTCAGTGAAGTTTTGCAAAAGGAGATTTTATAAAATCTAATTATTAAAATCACCGATGGTTCTCGCAATCCTCCAGAGGGCGTTGGAAAAAAGTAGATTCTTAATGTTCGCCTCGCAAAACGTCAATCAATCTGCAGGCTTAGTTACTGTTAGATATTTATAAAAAAGATTTCGAAGGGGAAATAAAAGCCTGTGTTAGCTTTATCTCCATTCGTGAAAATCTAAAAGAACGTTTGCATAAAAACCACGTAGTGAACTCGAAACGTGAAGAAAGGGGAGGATCGCTTTGAGGAACTTCAGTGGGAATCAGGTCTTCGTTTTTGCTTTTCCATCAAACCATTCCTTGATTTTTGGCCGTTTGGGAATATGAAAAACGTCCCTATCACTTTATAAGCTATTTTAATTGTTGAAAACCATTTTGGTGCAATATATGGGTCATTTTTGGTTCATTTATTGGCGCAAGCAGAAATGAAACATACTTCACGTTGAAGAGAAAAACAAGATGGCTCATACGACGTACAGTATGAAGGGGGCATATCGACAGGATTCAAAATAAGGTTGTGTAACTAGCTTAAATAGCACACCAATCTAGTATGAACAAATAGATGTGTTTTTAAATAACACCAAGTACATATCTATTAAAATTTTCTTAAGCTTAGATGATTTTTTAAGAAACGGTTTCAACGTTTACGCTCTTTTCCAAGGCTCTTAAGAGAATTGCAGGGTTTATGTGGTTTTCTACCATTTTGGATTTTAAAGTTTAAGTTAGCAAAAATAAGTGATTATTTTTTCGGTTTCCCGATAATTAAAAGCTCGTTTACGTATCTTCTATTACAGGCTTTTCCAGCTATGGTTCTAGCAAGTCTAAGTTTGTTTTCATCCACAATTGTATAGAAGAAATAACCATCAAAACTATTTGTATAAAGCTTTCTAATGAAATCGGTATTTGAGTTGCTTATAGCTAACCCAACACCTTTCCTAAGCAACCTGTCACAGATATCTTTCAGTTCTTTTTGTTCTTTTCTGCCAAAGCCTTGTTTCGTATAAGAGGTGAAACCACTCTGAAGCGGCTCCACATCATAAGGAGGATCGAAATAGACAAAATCTCCAGTTTTAGCTTTAGCAAGGACTTTCTTATAATCGCCGCGAACAAATAAAATATCGTTTTCGATAATATAATCATGTGCAGCTACAATGTTTTCATAAGAAGGAAGAGCGACTTTGTTTTGATGATTCCATGGAACATTGT